>CAZUJM010000053.1:0-17526 GCA_964620405.1 uncultured Pirellulaceae bacterium
TCCCGCCACCTCACGCGCCTCATCGGCGCTTCGCACCAGCTGGACGCCCCGCTGCGACGGCTGCTCGATGAACGAGCCTTTGCCGCGACCACCGGCGTGGATCTGGGCCTTGATCACGGCCAGGGGGCCGCCGAGCCGAACAAAGGCGGCGGCCGCCTCGTCCGCGGTGGAAGCCACCTCGCCCTGCGGCACGTTCACGCCCGCGTTACGCAAGATCTGTTTCGCTTGATATTCGTGGACCTTCATGGCCGGCTGACACTCGCAAGGGGGGACGGTTCGAGAAAGTCGGGATTATAGTTCCGCCGCGCGCAGAGGGTCAAGGAGTGTGAGCAGGAGCAGACAGGCGAGGGTAAACGAAAAGCGGCAGCCTGGTGGCTGCCGCTTGATGGGGATGGTTCGGGTGGGGCGCGGCAAGTGGGCCGTTGCCGCGAAAGACTAACGCGCTCGCGGCGCGGGATCATCCAGCTTCAGACGCTTCATCTTCTTGTAGAGCGTCGTGCGGTTGATGCCGAGGGCGTCGGCGGTGGCGTTGCGGTTCCAGTTGTGGGCTTCGAGAACGTCGAGGATGATCTGGCGTTCGGGATTCGCCAGCGCCGCCTTGAGTGCTCCGTTGCCCGCGACGGGCAGGGAGGTGGGCGCCATGGAACGGAGTGACGGGCCGAGGTCATCGACGGTGACCACGTCGTGGCGGCCCAGCAGGACAGCCCGCTCAATCACATTCTGCATCTCGCGAACGTTGCCGGGCCAGGAGTGGCGCTGCAGGGCGGTCAGCGCGTCCGGGTGGAAGCCCTGGATGCTCTTTTTCTCCTGCTCGCACACCTGACGCAGGAAATGATGGGCCAGCATCGGAATGTCGGCCGGACGCTCACGCAGCGACGGCAGTTCGATGTTGATGACGTTGATGCGGTAGAACAGGTCCTGGCGGAAACGCCCCTCCTCGACGGCCTTCGACAGCTCCTCGTTCGTGGCCAGGATGACCCGCGTGTCGACGTGGAACGTCTCGGAACCGCCGACCTGCTCGAACTGCAGCTCCTGCAGCACCCGCAGCAGCTTGACCTGCATGCTGGCGGAAGCGGTACCGATCTCGTCCAGGAAGATGGTTCCCGTGTCGGCCTGCTTGAACTTGCCGATCTTGTTGGAGGTCGCGCCGGTAAAGGCTCCCGGCACATGCCCGAACAGCTCGCTCTCCAGCAGCGTCTCCGGCAGCGCGCCGCAGGCCACTTCGACGAAAGGCTTGTCGCGCCGCATGCTGCGGCGGTGGATGGCTCGAGCGATCATCGACTTGCCCGTGCCGCTCTCGCCCGTGATGAGCACCGTGGCGCGGGTGTCCGCGATGCTCTCAATCATCTCAAACACCCGCTTCATGCGGCAGTCGTGGCCGACGATGTTCTCGAGGCCGTAACGCGTGTCCAGCTGCTGCTTCAGCTGCCGGTTCTCCTCGATCACCTTCCGCTGCGACAACGCGCGGCGGATTGCCATCTCCAGTTCCTGGTCGATCAGCGGCTTCGTCAGCAGGTCGAACGCGCCAGCCCGCAGCGCTTCGATGCCCGTCTCCACCGTTCCGTATCCGGTCATCAGGATGACGGTCGTCCGCGACTGCTTCTGGTGGCAGTACTGCAGCACGTTGAAACCGTCGCCGTCGCGAAGGCGTATGTCGGCGAGCACCAGGTCGTACTGGTTCTGGTCCAGCTGCTGCATCGCCTCCTGGCAGCCGCCGGCCACATCCACGGCGTATCCCAGTTCGCGCAGCCAGGCGGCCATGGAGTCCTGGACATGACGGTCGTCGTCGACAAGCAGCAGGGAGGCTTCGGACATGCGAGTTCTCGTGTGGGGGCAGGTTGTTGTTGTGGTTGGCGGCGACGCGGGGCGAGACTCGCTCGGGGCTGGTTTGCGAGAATCCAGCGTTTCGAGGGTCGAACGGCCGGGCTGTCCTGGAGGAGGCTCCGCAGCCCTCGCCCCGATGGGGTCGGGATTTGCACAGGGCAGTGGCGTCGGCTCGACACGCCCACGACCATGGTGCCTGCGGGAAACGCTCGCGTTCTCCAGACTCCAAAGCGGGCGGTTTTGCCGCTCACTCGCGTGTGAGTTATCTACGTCACCTTGCGAAGCGCGTCAAAAAGGGTACGGCGAGCCCCAGGGTGGCTACGTGAGTAGGCATTTTGGGGGTGTCGACACTAGACGATTTTGGGTGATTGTGCCCAAATACAGAGACGGTACGATTTCGGACCGACGGCAGATGGCGAGTAGCTCCGGCAAACGCTCCAGTCTCCGCCCATGTCCCCCGTCGCGAAACCTCGCCATCGTTTTCCCGCACAGGCCAGGCCTCTCCACGAAGCGGCTCCGTGCTTCCGTGCGTTGCCGTCCGTCCTGTCCTGTCGCCCTCAGCCCGTCTGAAAGCATGTCTGTCAGCCGGTCGCAGTGACCGTTGAGGTGGTCCCCCCATGCCCATCACCCTCGTGATTTCCGATGACCATGCCGTTGTCCGCAAGGGAATCATCAGCATGCTCGCCGGCTCGGACGTCCAAGTGGTCGCCGAGGCGCGGAACGGTCACGAGGCCGTGGAGATGGTGCTGCAGCACCGTCCGGCCATCATCCTGATGGATATCCGCATGGCCGACATGGACGGGCTCGAAGCGCTGGAAAAAATCCGTGAACAAGGCGTCACGGAAACGCGAGCGGTGATCCTGTCCACCTACGACAACCCCACCTACGTCGCCCGCGCCGTGGCGCTCGGCGCCAGCGACTATGTCCTGAAAGATTGCGATCGCGAGCAGCTCCTGGAGGCCATCCACCGGGTGGCCTCCGGACAGGCACCGCCCGACGCGTCGCTTTACGGGCACATCCGCAAGATCATGACGCGACGGCAGGAAGAGACCGTGAAGGACTTGCCGCTGACGATTCGCGAAGTGCAGGTACTGCGGCATATCGCGCTGGGACTGAGCAACCGCGAAATCGGCCTCTCGCTGGACATCAGCGTGGAGACGGTGAAGGAGCACGTGCAGAACATCCTGCGGAAGATCGACGCCACGGATCGCACGCAGGCGGCCGTCTGGGCCGTGAAGCGCCAGTTCGTCAGCTGACGCCTAGTCAGCTGACGCGATTCGCCCGCGGGTGCGCCTTCTCGTACACGGAACGCAGATTGGCCGTGGTCAGGTGCGTGTAGATCTGCGTCGTCCCCAGGCTCTTGTGCCCCAGCAACTCCTGCACGCCTCGGATGTCCGCGCCTTCGTTGAGCAGGTGGGTGGCGAAGCTGTGACGCAGCGTGTGGGGCGACGTGCGGAGATCCAGGCCGGTCTCCTTGAGGTACTTTTCCAGCATCCTCGCGACGCTGCGGGTGGTCAGCCGGCGCCCGAAGCGGTTGACGAAGACGGGGGCCGTCCGTGATCCGGCCAGCCGTGGGTCCAGTCGCCTTACTTGCAGCCACCCGCGCAAAGCCCGGGTCGCGTAGGAACCGACCAGCGCCAGACGCTCCTTGCGTCCTTTGCCGCGGATCCGGGCCACGCCCTCTTCCAAGTCCAGATCCTCGTCATTCAGCCCTACGGTTTCGCTGACCCGGAGCCCGGCGGAGTACATCGTCTCCAGGATAGCCCGGTCGCGTCGGCCGAGGTAGGTCTTGGACGAGGGCGCCGCCAGCAGCTTCTTGAGGTCGGCACAGGTCAGGAAGTGCGGGAGCTTGCGACCCGTGCGTGGATTCCGCAGCGGCTTGGCCGGGTTCTGCGTGGCCAAGCCCTCCCGCTGGGCGTATCGGAAGAAGCTGCGGAGCGAGGCCAGCCGGCGGGCGATGGACGACTTGGCGTAACCGGCCTCGTGCAGGGCGGCCACGTACTGCCGCAGCTCCTGCGGTGTCACCTCGGACGGCTGGGGATGCCCGCCCGACGGATCTTCCAGGAAATCCAGCAAGGCCATCAAGTCTTCGCGATAGCTCTTGGTCGTCAGCGTCGAGGCATTCCGCTCGACGACCATGTAGCGAAGGAATCGGTCGATGGCCGTTCGCATGGGTTCGACACCCTGCCCGCTGGACCGAGGCCGGGACTTAGAAGTTGTTCAGCTCGTCGCTCGTGCCCTGCGAGAACACCCGGTTGTGCGGCAGCGGCTCCTGCTCGCGGGCCTGGCGACGGATCTTCTGGCTCAAAATCGCCGCGTCGTACCAGGTAAAGCTCAAGTCCGGGTTGGACGCGTAACGGCCGAGCACGCGGAGGGTCTGGGCGCGATTCCCGTCATCGTAGAGGAAGATGTATCGCTCGGAACCCTTGACCAGAGCGACCACATTGATGTCTTCAGACACGTCGCATTCCCTCCTGAACCCGGGGCACCTGGGTAGGCCGATCGACTCATTCGATCTCCCACCGGTTACAGACGGCTTATCGGCCGATTCTCGCGGCGTCCAACACCCGCGTTCCAAGGGGACAGGGAAATCATCGCCCGCTCGTCGCCGGACGACCCGTTGATCGTTTCAATCGGGCGTTTCACTGCCAGCGATTCGATGCCATGCCAGAGTGCTCGCGGCATCACTCGATCGCTGGAAACGCCATCAAATGCATCGCTGACAAAAGGCTGCTGACAGCGGGCCCTCTACCGTGTGCCGTGTGCCGTGTGCCGCGTGCCGTAGGGCTTGGGTCGCTTGCCCCAAGTCGCTGGGCGAGTTCACGACGCGAGGCCCGGGCGACGGACGTTCGGCATGCGCTCCCAGCACGTTCGCGCGGAGTGCTCGCACCGTTACCGCGACCGCCCTGCATACGCGACTTTGCCCGCGAAAGTTCCCGACACCGATCGACCGCGTGCAGGGCTCGATCGAGCCGACACGGCCAGCGATGCTGCATGCCGTCCGCCGTGCCACTCGCGCTGCGCCAGCACTGCCTGTACGCCGAGTCGGTCGGTGAGGTGGCCAGTAATTATTCGAGCGTCGCGGCCGCGCGGCGTTCTCCATCCGTCCGCGTCTTGCCGCGAGCTTCCCGCCGTGTCCCGCAGCAGTTAATTCCCCGGTCGCGGACGTTGTTTTGCCGGCAGGTGTTCACTGTCGCAGGCGATGCTGGCAACGCTGGCGGGGAGAGCGGACAACTGGTGTGGCGCACCTGCAAGGGCCGCGCGAGGTCCCGCTGCATCGTGGGCGTGTGCCCATCAACGCATCGTCCGTCCGCCGGCGTCGGTCGCGAGGGACGATGATCTTGCCCTGTCTGCGGCGATCGACTACATACCGCCCGCCGGGCGGCTCAAGCCTCCGCCTCGGCGAAAATCGGGCGTCGCCGGGACGGATCCCGCGCGGCGTCTCTCGGATCGGGCTTGGATGGCGGACCTACGGGAGGAAACCGCATGGCATGGCACGCTCGGCTGGCATTCGGGATCTTCCTGCTCGTGGGAGCGTACGCGCAGGCGGAGCGTTTTCCGTATCGGGCACAGGTCCTGTCCGACGCGGCTTCCGTCCGTAGTGGCCCCGGCTCTCGCTTCTATGTGACCGGCCAACTCATGCAGGGGGAGACCGTGGAGGTCTACCGCCATGTGGACGATCAGTGGTGCGCGATCCGGCCTCCGTCGACCAGTTTCAGTTATGTGCGCGCCGACGCCGTGCGGGCCACCGAAAACGAATCGATCGTGGAAGTGATCGCGGAGGATGCGAAGACGCGCATCGGCTCGGAAGTCAGTGACGCGCGGAACGTCGAATACGTACGCTTGCGAAAAGGGGAACGCCTTCAGGTGCTGGGAGAACCGCTGACCTTCGGCCGCTCTCCGCAACTCTGGTTCAAGATCTCGCCGCCCTCCGGCGAATTTCGATTCATCCACCGCCAGGAGATCGAAGCGTCTGGTGCGGAAACTGACTCAATTGGTACGCCTCAGGCCGAGCGTTCGACTGCGGATGGGCCTGCGGACGCGAACACCAGCGGTTGGCCGCTGGCGGCGACGGAGGCATCGCGTGTCCAGAATGCGACCGCGTCGACTGGCAACCCGGCAGGGTCGCCGGCCACTGTGCCGGTATCCAGCGCGTTAGATGCCAGCGTACAAGTGCCGCAGGCCCAGTTGGAGGCGACTGAGGTTTCCGCCGAGACGCACGCGGGCGGTCCGGATTCGGCCAACGCAGTGCCGATCCAAGACCAGCCTGTCCAGAACGCGTCGGCGCCTGTCGTCGACGGTTCCACCGTCGTGCAGGCATCGGCCGCATCCACCACTGCCAGCACGACTGCCGCAGCCGACCGAGCGGCGCCGAACGGCACCGGGGCGCTTCCGCTGCAGAAGCTGGCGGGTCGCGGCGGACAGATGGTCACCGAACCGATTCCGCACGCCGTCGTCCCTCCAGCGACGCGACCGAGCGCGATCAGCCCAACCAGTGCGAGCCCGTCCGATCGGACGGACCGCGCGCCGGACTCGCTTCCACCGTCCATGAACGCGCAACCTACCCTCGGCTCGTCGTCCTCGTCGTCCACGGCCGCCAACGCGCCCGGCGCGATGCCCCCCGCGACCGATCGACGGAACGATCGAACCGACGCCGGTTCGGCTTGGAGTGCCGCGGAGGCCGACCAGCCCGCTCCGCCGTCGCTGCAAGTCGTCGACCAGGCGTTGGGCCAGATCGCCGCGCTGGAGTTGGAGCTGTCGCGGATCGTCACGCAGGACATCGGCAACTGGCGTTTGGATGAGTTGCAGTCGCGGATCACGGAAGTCTACAACCGGACGCAGGATCCCGAAGTGCAGCGATCGCTCGCGCACATCGCGCGGCGGACACAGGAGTTTGTCGACCTGCAGCGACGGCACCAGGCGTTGCTGTCGAATGGTCCGGCGGCCGTTCCGGTGGCGCTTCCCACCCCCAGTCTCGATCCGCCCCGCGCCGCTGCGCTGGCGGGCACCGCTCCCCGCGATCCGTTGGCCAGTCTCAGTGAACCCCTGACCAACCTCGGCGACTCCCTTCGCCGCGCCACCTCCGATCGCTTGAAGACTGCCACCACGGAGAGGCCGCCGCAGTCGTTCTCGGGACGCGGCTGGCTAGTTCCCGTACTCACCGCCCGTCCCGACCTGCCCCGCTTCGCCCTCACCGACGCCCAGGGACGCATCCTGCACTTCGTCTCCCCCTCGCCGGGAATCAATCTGCGGCGCTACATGCGACAGGAGGTGGGCATCGTGGGTCCAAGCCAGCCGGGTCGCTCCGGCGAAGCCGATCGCCTTGTCGCCGATCGCGTCGTCGTTCTCAACCGCCAGCAGCGCTAGCGGCTCCGCAGCGCGGGGCGGGGAACTGGCGATCTGCACCCGCAGGGCGTTGTTAAAATTTGACTGACCCTACCACTTCTCCCCGACCGAATAACCATTACGACCGGCACAACCGCGTCTGGTATTCGAGGGGGGGGTATGGGATCAATTCAGGGATCGGGGTGCGCCGTGTTCCCGTCGGAAACACGCGTCCCCAGGAAGAGTCCGTTGCCTGCGCGACGGGCCCGTTGGGTTCTGGCCATCGTGGGCGCCTGGGTCCTCTCGGCAGGAGCCGGCTTCGCGAACGCCGCAACCATCACCAAGGCATCCACCAGCCGCGCGGACCGCGAGGCGGCGCAGCGGGAGATGCCGCTTGCCGAACTGACGCCCCAGGCGCGGCAGCGCATCCAACGCGTGCTCGACAAACCCAGCCTCTACCGCCGCATGCCGGTCAGTGTCGTGGAGTGCGACCAGCAACTCTATCGCTTCCTGGTCCGGCATCCCGAGGTGGTCGTCAATATCTGGCAGCTCATGGGCATCACCAAGGTCAGCGCGAAACGCGTCGGACCCTACCAGCTGGACGCCGAGGATGGTGCCGGCACGGTGACCAACATCGAACTGGTGTACGGCAACCAGGACACGCACCTGTTCTACTGCGAAGGCAAGTACGACGGACCGCTGTTTAGCCGACCGCTGACCGGCCGCTGCGTGCTGCTGCTGAAGTCCGGGTACGAGGAACAGGCAGACCGAACCTGCAGCACGACAAGCCGCATGGATGTGTTCCTGCAGATCGACAACGTGGCCGTCGATGCCGTGACGCGGACGCTTCATCCGCTGCTGGGCAAGTCGGCCGACTTGAACTTCATCGAGTCGACGAAGTTCGTCGAACGCATCTCGCAGACCTCCGCCGAGAACGGACCGGGCATGGCGCGACTGGCCAGCCGCCTCGACAAGGTCGACGAGGAAGTCCGGCAGGAGTTCGCGACGATCACCTCCCAGGTGTTCGCGAAAGCTCGCGGCGAAGAGGAGACCGAAGCGGCACGCACCGCCCAGCTCGACGCGCCGCTGAACGCTCCGGCCAACCAGCGCCGCTAGGGCGTACCGAGAAACGCTGCACGCACGGGCGCGGCTGGTGTGCCTGTGGCGAGGTAAAGCAACAGGCCCCGAGCGTTTGGCTCGGGGCCTTGCTTTTGCGCGTTGCTGTTTTGGCCTTCGCTGTTTGGGGCGGAGCCGTGCGGCTGTGTGCAGCTCAGAGGCGGCAGTTGCTGATCTTGGTTTCTAGGATCGCCGAGGCGCCGAGCTGTTCGAGGCGTTCCATGGCGGAGATCACGTCGCGCTGCGGGACCATCACCCGTACCGCGCACCACGCCGGATCCTCCAGCGAACTGACGGTCGGCGAGTTGAAACCGGGCGTGATCTGTTCGGCTTCGGCGAGTCGCGCGCGGGGTATGTTGTATTCGAGCAGGGAGTAGGCGCGGGCGATGACCACGCCTTCCAGTCGGCGGACGATGCGGTCGGCCAGGCTGCGGTGCTCGGGATCCGCGAGGCCGGGTGTCTGGATGAGGATCGTCTCGTACTGTCCCACTTCGTCCATCAGGCGCAGCCGATTGGCCGCCAGTGTGCTGCCCGTCTCGACCAGGTCGACGATCGCGTCCGCCACGCCGAGCGCGATCATCACTTCGACCGACCCGGTGAGTTCCACCAGGTGCACGGTGGAGCCGTGGCTCGCGAGGTAGCCCTGCGTGATGCGCGGGAAGGAGGTGGCGACGCGGCAGCCCTGCAGGTCGGCGGCCGAATGGTAGGGACTCTCCTCGGGCACGCAGATGGCGAGTCGGCAGCGGCCCACGCCGAGGTCCAGTCGCTTCTCGACGGACGCCTGGTGTTCGGCGACCAGGTCGCTGCCCGTGATGCCCAAGTCGATCGCTCCCTCGGCGCACAGCACGGGGATGTCGTCGGCGCGGAGGAAGGTGATGTCGGCGGGGATGTCCTTGACGCGCGCGAACAGGCTTCGCTCCTGACGGCGGAAGTTGAGTCCCGCCTGCAGCAGCAGTTCCGTGGCCAGTTCGCTGAGGCGTCCCTTGCTGGGGATCCCGATGCGGAGGTTGCGCGAAGTGGTCATTGAGGTCCGGGCGCTGACCGCGCCGCCTTTTCATCGAGGCCGCTGACGCCGGTGCGCCGCGCGAGTTCGGCGGTGACTTCCGACAGCGGAATGTGCTGGTGACCGAGAAGCACGAACAGGTGGTAGATCAGGTCGGCCGCTTCGTGGACCACATGCGCCCGCTGTTCGGGCCCGTCTGGCTCCGCCGCGGCCGACACCACTTCGGCAGCTTCCTCGGTGATCTTCGCGCCGATCTTCGCCACTCCGCCCTCGAACAGGCTGGTGGTGTAAGAACGAGGCGGTGGATTCTGGCGTCGATCCTCGATCACCGCCATCAGCTGTTCCAGCACTCGGCTCGGATCGGTCATCTTGTCTGGTTCCTTGTCCGCTGGTAGCTCGCCCGCTGGTGGCTCGTCCGCAGGGGCCTGGCGCGCGAGTCCCGAATCGCGAGGGGCCCGTTGGCCGGCTCCCGTTGGCCGGGCACCGCCGTCTACGCCTGCGCGGCGTTCGCCGATTGTGGCCCGACGCCTCATTCCGCCCTCGGCGAATCAGGCTTATCCTAAGGAGGCGACCGGTGGCTGGCAATCGCTGCTGGTCGGGCCGGCCGTGTGCGACGCGTCCCGGACTTTGCTGGCAGCAACCGGCTCCGGCAGACATGCCTTGGGAAGGCGCCACGAAAACGGAACGGCGAAGCGACGGCGGGCCGCTTGCCGGACGCTGCACATCGCCCGTGATTGGCAGCCCGCGAATACGGTTCATCCTGCATGCAAAATACGCTTACCGCCAAGGCCCGCGACTGCTGGTTTCTCACGGGCCCCACCGCTTCCGGCAAGACGGCCATCGGCCTGGAACTGGCTCAACGCCTGAATGCCGAGATCGTGTCGCTGGATTCGATGGCCATCTACCGCGGCATGGACATCGGCACGGCCAAGCCGACGGCGGAGGAGCAGGCGGTGGTACCGCACCATCTGCTGGATATCGTCGACCCGACCGAGCTCTTCAGTGTTTCGGACTACCTGATCGCCGCCGAGCGGGTAATTGATGAGCTGCGCGGAAGGGGCAAGCAGGTGCTCTTCGTGGGAGGCACGCCGCTGTATCTCAAGGCCCTGCTGCGAGGCATGTTCGACGGCCCGCCGGGGGATGAGCTGTTTCGGCGGGAGATGTTGGAGGAGGCGCGGGAGGTGGGCATGGAGCAGTTGCACCGCCGCCTGCAGGTCGTCGATCCGCTTTCGGCCGCCAAGCTGCATCCGCACGATGTCCGCCGCGTGCTGCGGGCGCTGGAAGTGTTCCGCATGACCGGCCAGCCGATCAGCCACCAGCAGTTGCAGTTCGACCAGAGTCGCCCGGCGGGGGACTACAAGGTCCTGATGCTCGACTGGCCCAGGCCGCTGCTGCACCAGCGGATCGCGGCGCGTGTCGACCGGATGTTCGAGCTGGGGCTGGTCGACGAGGTGCGGGGGCTGCTGGATCGGTACGGATCACTGGGCCGCACGGCGCAGCAGGCCGTGGGCTACCGCGAAACCCTGGACTATCTGGCCGGTACAACCTCCTGGGATCTGATGGTCGCCAACACCAAGACCCGTACGCGGCGGTTCGCCAAACGGCAATGGACATGGTTCCGGCAGCTGAGCGAATGCCGCTGGGTAACCATGGCCGACGGTCGCTCGCCCGCCGAATGGGCCGAGACGCTGATCGACCTGACGCGGTAAAACCGGGAAAATAGGGGCCGGTCCCCTGGTCGCCCTCCATCGCGACGGCGAAAAAGGGTCCCTGACCGTCTTCCCGCGACCGGCCTTCGGCTACCGTTTGCCGGAAAACAAAGTAGAATCTCTCGATTCGCCGGGCCCTGTGGGGGCTGGCGGCTGGAGATACGAGCTACCTCAGCCAAGGATTCTGACTTTGTACCGAACGCACACCTGCGGCGAACTTCGGAAGGCCCAAGAGGGCCAGACCGTCACTCTTTGCGGATGGGTTGACAGCTACCGCGACCACGGCGGCACCTTCTTTGCCGACCTGCGCGACCGTTATGGGAAGACCCAGGTGGTCTTCGATCCGGACGCCGGCGCGGAGGTGCTGGAGCAGGCGCGGGGGCTGCGCAGCGAGGACGTGGTGCAGGTGACCGGCCGCGTGTCGAACCGACCGCAAGGCACGGTGAACGAGAAGCTGGACACGGGCGAGATTGAGATTCGGGCCAGCCAGTTGACGGTGCTCAACAAGTGCAACAGCGCGCCGTTCTTCCCGGCGCAGCAGGACCTGCCGGGCGAGGACCTGCGGCTGCGTCATCGCTATCTCGATTTGCGCCGCCAGAACATGCAGCAGACACTGGTCCTCCGCAGCCGCATCATCAAGGCGATGCGCGACTACTTCGCCGACCACCAGTTCATCGACGTCGAGACGCCGATCCTGGGCCGGAGCACTCCGGAAGGCGCCCGCGACTATCTGGTGCCGAGCCGCGTGAACACCGGTTCGTTCTACGCGCTGCCGCAGTCGCCGCAGCTCTACAAGCAGATCCTGATGATCGCCGGCTACGACCGCTATGTGCAGGTCGCCCGCTGTTTCCGCGACGAGGACCTGCGTGCCGACCGCCAGCCGGAGTTCACGCAGCTCGACTTGGAAATGGCCTTCGTGCACATGGACGACATCATCGGCATGATCGACGGGCTGATGAAGAAGCTGGCCAAGGACCTGCTGGGCATCGACCTGCCGACGCCGCTGCCGCGGATGACGTACGACGAGGCGATGGAGCGATTCGGCCACGACGCTCCGGATCTGCGCTATGGCATGGAACTGATCGACTGCACCGACCTGGCCGCCGAAGCGGAGTTCCGCGTGTTCAAGGCGGTGGCCGAGGAAGGGGGACGCGTCCGGGCGATCAACGCCAAGGGCGCCGCCGATCGCTACTCGCGCAAGGATATCGACCAGCTCACCGAATGGGTGACGCGCGACTTTGGAGCCAAGGGCTTGGCGTGGTTCAAGGTCGACGCCGATGGCAAACTGAACTCGCCGATCGCCAAGAACTTCAGCGAATCGCTGCTCGCCAAGTTCGCCCAGCGGCTGGACGCCGCGCCCGGCGACTTCCTGCTGGTCAGCGCCGACAAGTTCGACGTGACCTGCCGCGTGCTGAACGGCCTGCGCCGCAAGCTGGCGGCGGAGTTGAAGCTGTACAAGCCGGGCGATATGAACTTCTCGTGGGTCGTCGAGTTCCCGATGTTCGAGTACGACGGCGAGGAGAAGCGATGGGTGGCGATGCACCATCCGTTCACGGCCCCGCGTCCGCAGGACTTGGGCCTGCTGTCCACCGATCCACGGGCCGCGCGAGCCCAGGCCTATGACCTGGTGATCAACGGTTCCGAAGCCGGCGGCGGCACGATCCGGATCCACGACAACGGCGTGCAGAAGCAGGTCTTCGGCCTGCTGGGCATGGACGAGGAGACGGCGCAGGAACGGTTCGGCTTCCTGCTCGATGCACTCCGCATGGGAGCCCCGCCGCACGGCGGCATCGCACTCGGCATCGACCGCATCGTGATGCTCTTTGGTGGCCTGGAAAACATCCGCGACTGCATCGCCTTCCCGAAGACGCAGAAGGCCACCGACCTGATGACGGGCGCTCCGAGCATCGTCGAACGCCGCCAGCTCCAGGAGCTGGGCATCCGCGTCGGCGCCGTGCACGACAAGTAGTCGCGCACGCGGAAACCAGGCGGCGGGAACACGCGGCGCTGCGAATGGGGTATTTCCCGCGTTCGCAGCGTTGATTGGGCTCGCTGCGATGGTTGATCTCGCTGTGTCAGCCGCTGGCGTAGATCGCTTCCTGCAGCAGGTCCAGTGGTCGCTTCAAGCCGCGGGCTTCGTCGGCGATCTCCGGGTCCACGAACACGCGGACCCGCTTCACGTACTCGTTGAACTGCGTGGTCGCCAGGGTTTTTACCACGGGCGACAGGTCCTCGAGTCGTCGATAGCCCCCTTCCTTGGGATTGAACAGGTCGATCGCGAACTGCACTTCCAGCTGGAACGGCGGCGCGTCGATGAGCACCTGGTGGGGTTCGATGGCGCGGCCGAGTTGCCGGGCCATGCGTTCGGCGAGATGGGCGGAGCAGTCGACGAGTCGGGCGTAGGGTTGTCGCGCGAGCTGCGAGTGCAGCGAAGGTTCCTCGAAGCCGCTGTACTGGATCCAGCGTTTGTAGAGGCTGCGGCGGCGGCCGAAGAGGCCGTCGAGCAGGCGTTGCGCCGGCGTGCCTTCGGCGCGGCTGCGGAAGTGCCGCACGAACTCGTCGTCCGACGTGTGGAAGATCCACGGACGGTCCAGCCGCTCGTGGACCTCCAGGAACGCGCGTTGCAGCATGGCCGTCGCGGAGCGTACCGTGTGGTGCCAGTAGACCTCGCTGAACATGACGTAGCGGGCGAACACCATCATCTCGATCGCCGTCCGACCCTTCTCGGTCAGTGCGATGCCATTGCCGGCCGCGTTGAGGCAGAGGCTGCTGATGAGTCGCGCCTGGTCGAAGTTGCGACCGTAGGGCACTCCCGCATGCAGGCTGTCCCGCATCAGGTAGTCCATCTTGTCGACGTCGATGGGGCCCGAAATCATGCTCTGCAGGATGCGGCTCGCGGGATCGTCCGAGACCTGGTCGAGCAGGTCGGCCACCTCGGCGCCGCGCATGCCCCAGTGCCGGTCCAGCACCTCGGCCAGTTCGCCCTCCGTGAGGCAATGACGCGCCAGCGCCTCATGCCGCTCGAAACCGGGCAGCCCGAGGTCTTCGATTAGATGGCAGAACGGCCAGTGGCCCACGTCGTGCAGGAGAGCGGCCACGAGGAATCGTTCGGCCTCCTCGACGCTCACGCGCTGCACGAACGTGGCGTTCAGTGAAAGCTGCCGCAGGTACATCAGCGCCAGGCGATAGACGCCCAGCGAATGTTCAAAACGGCTGTGGTGCGCGGCCGGATAGACCAGCGACACGAGGCCGAGCTGCGAGATGGTGGACAGCCGCTGGAAGGCTTCCGAATCCACGATCGCCCGCACGCGCGGCGTGAGCGGCACGTCCAGTTCGGGCGGGATTCGCACCAGGCCGCGAGGCGCGTCCAGTTCGCGAAGTTCGGGGATCTGTCGCAGCGAGTTGGGCATCGGACAGCGGCCTCCCTGGCCCGCTCGATTCCGCGACGTGGGAGTTCGCGTTTAGAACAGCGACAGGCCCATCAACAGACGCAGCGCGCAGGTCGCGGCCAGGTAGATTCCGTAGTGGATCGCTCCGGATGTGTAGTCGAGGTCGAGCGACGCCAGCGGCGCGATCGCGCCCGCTGCGATCAGGCCCGGGGCGAGGAACACCAGGTGCTGCATCTCCAGCGTGTCGAGGCCGAGCACGCTGCTCTTTACGTACCAGCAGACGCCCCACAGGAGGGCGTAGACAAGTCCGCAGAGGGTGGCACGAAGCCACAGCGGGGCGCCTCGATAGGGTTGCAGTTCGGCATCGCGGAGCAGCCCGTAGGTGCCGGCGGCGATGGGCGGCGCGAGGACGACGGCGCCCAAGGCCAGCAGCGCCATCGGCACGCCGTCCGCCGAGCCCTGGTACATGCGTCCGATGAAGAAAGCGATGGCCAGGCAGGCCAGGATTCCCGCGACCACGGCCACGATCAGCACGGGCGACACCGGCGCTTCTTCACGCTCCAGCGGCTTCAACACGCCCGTGCCCGCCGTGCCCTTCGGACCGAACTCCTCCGGAGCGTGGATCACCACCTCCTCGGACTTCTCCGGAACCTTGATCGGCTTCTTGCACTTCGGGCAGGGGCCCGACTGGCCAGCGAACTTGTCGCTCACCTGGAAGCGGGCCTGACAGTGGGCGCAGGTGACGGGAATCGGCATCGCGGATGAGTCTCTCGCGGGCGTACGCTAGGGGTCCGATACGGCTCCGCAAGCATAACGCTTGCGCGCGGCCCGAAAAATGGGGTCAGCTCCCATTTCCATCCCCTCAACCGATCCGCCACTCCCGACCATCGACGCCGCCGGTGGCGACGAAGCCGAGCAAGGCCTCCCGGAGCGGCCGCACGTCGTGCACGCGGATCACCTGCACGCCTGCGCTCGCCAAGGCCAGCGCCGAGCCCACGGTGACCTGGGTCCGGTCGGCGTCCGCGTCGCCCAGGATCTTGGCGAGGTAGCCCTTGCGCGAATGGCCAACCAGCAGTGGGCAGCCCCAGCGGTGGAAGCGACCGACCTGGGCGTGCAGCGTCAGGTTGTGCTGGTGGGTCTTGCCGAAGCCGATGCCGGGATCGAGGCAGATGCGTTCCGGTTCGATGCCCGCCCCACGCAACGCGTCGCGTCGCGCACCCAAATACTGGTCGATCTCCGCCACCACGTCGTCATACTCGGGATGGTCCTGCATGGTCGCGGGAGTACCCTTCATGTGCATGGCGCAGACGCCTGCCGAGGACTCCAGCGCCACCTCGACCATGCGCGGATCGCCTGCCAGTCCGGTGACGTCGTTGATCACCTGCGCTCCCGCCGCCAAGGCCTCCTGCGCCACCTTCGCCTTGGAGGTATCGATCGAGATCGGCACGCGCGTCGCCGCCGCCAACCGCTCGATCACCGGCAGCACCCGCCGCAGTTCCTCCTCGAGCGATACGGGCGTGGAATAGGGGCGCGTGCTCTCACCGCCCACGTCCAGCAGGTCGGCTCCCTCCTCGACCAGGCGCAGCCCATGCTCCACCGCCGCTTGGTGCGAGAAGAACTGGCCTCCATCGGAGAAGCTGTCGGGGGTCACGTTCACGATGCCCATGAGCCGCGGATTCCGGTCGAACTCCAGCACGCTGGCGCGCAGCACCCACCGCGCGGCACGATGCGGAAAACGCTCGGCCAACGCTCGCGGTGGATCCAACCAGGAAGACGGAGCGGCGGGGGAGGACGGTGGGTCGTGCTCGGGCGATGGCATGACGGAACGCTCGGTGCTGAAGGGAAGTCGTCGG
This sequence comes from uncultured Pirellulaceae bacterium, assembly GCA_964620405.1. Lineage (GTDB taxonomy): Bacteria > Planctomycetota > Planctomycetia > Pirellulales > Pirellulaceae > CAZUJM01. Next base: position 16,220 of record CAZUJM010000053.1, read on the forward strand.
CCCGCGGAGAAGCCGGCGCTGGGGAGGGACTGCTGAAGACGCCTGCCGGACGCCCGCTGTGTGGGAAGCGAGCGTCGGGCCTTGGACGTCCCCATTCTACAGCGGAGGGGCCAGGCTGTCCGACGGGGTTCGGGCCAGGTGTCGCGGTGGGCAACGGGTCCGCCTTGGGGGCGACCGCAAGGCGCAGGCTTTTCCCAGGCCGTACCGTTGCATGGAGCAACGCAGGACTGCGAGGCATGCGGTCGTCCAAGCAGGTTGGCGACGGTGCCGTCTTCGCAGCCCGCGAACTCGACGCGGTCGATTCGCCCGCGCAGGCGACAACGGCGCGTCCTTGCGTCGCGGGGGAAATGCGTTCGTCTCCCGATCGTCGCGCGGCGTCACCTTTTCATGCTACGTTCGTAGCCTCGCTGGATCACGCAAGCAACGTCGAAGATTGACGCTACCGGATGCGGTAACTAGGATTGGAACCCGGGCTGGCGTCATTCGCGGTGCGCGGCGCGGCAAGCTGCGTCAAGAAGCAATGCGCGCAGCGCAGGGAACACGACGCCGTCGCATAACTCCCCGGCGCACATCCTCAGGCACGCGCGGTTCAAAGGACGAGACAATGGAGCGTACTGCGTCGCGTGGAGCTTGGAGGCTGGGTGCCGTGCTGCAAGGCATCGTGCTGGGAGTTCTGCTGGTGATGGCCATCGTGCAGTTGCTGCAGGTCAACACGGGAGCGCATTTGTTTCGTTACCAGGGGTTCTGATGATGTCGCCTCCGGAAGCCCCCGAGTCAGCCCCCGAGTCATGGCGACGCAAGCTCCAAGGGCCTTGGGAGTCGTTCCATCGCGGGTTGACCGTTCCCAGCATGCTCTCGACGACCGTCTGTCTGGGAATCGCCGCAGTCTATCTTGTCAGCCTGTTTGGACTCGTGAACGAGGAACGGCTGCTTCGCCAGGGTGATCGCATCCTGGCCCAGAAGGGCACCGACTACGATTTCTTCGTGGCGCGCGAAGCCATGCGGCTGAAGCGTGCGTCGGTCGACATGCCGATGCTGGTCCTGACCGGCGCCTCCACGACGCGCTGCTCGCTGCTGCGGCCGGAACTGGAGCAGGCGTTTCGCGACCGCGACGCACGGCCGCCACGTCTCTTTAAGCTCTGCGCCAACAACCAGCCTGTGCTGGCGTCGGTGGCTTGGTGGGACACGATCCCCGATGGAGCGCGCGGCTACCTGGTGGTCGGCGTCTCGCCGGGAACGCTCCGGCATGGGCTGGCCCGACTGGCGGAAGACTACCGGGACGGACGGTTGGGACTGAACACGCCCTT
>CAZUJM010000053.1:17536-27980 GCA_964620405.1 uncultured Pirellulaceae bacterium
GACGCGCTCGCCCAGGAAGGTCGCCCCGCGCCGCCGCGGACCGGCTTCTACGGTCTGGACCACGCGCGCTTCCTGCTCTCCCGCGCCATGCTGCCCCTGAAGCGCGCGGGGCAGCGGTTCCAGCGAGTCCAAGAAGTCGAAGCGCTCACGCACGGCAAGGAACCACTCGGGCCGGATGCTTGGAAAGCACTGGCGAAGCGAGCGACCGCCGAACTGGCTTCGATGCGGCCGGATCAGACGACCGAGGCGTTGCGGGGTTTGCGCGAGGGCATCGAGAAGCTGCGTCGTCGCACTTCGCTGGAGATTGTCCTGTTCGAGACGCCCGTGACTCAATCGTTCGTCGACGACGGTCAACTGCGGCCGCTGTTCCAAGCGGTGAATGCCCAAGTCGCGGCACTCGCCGATCAACTGGGCGTGAAGTACGTCGATGTGAACAGGGAACTGGCGATCCCCCAGTCGGCGTTCTACGACATGGTCCACCTGCGCGACCCGGAATGGACCGCGCGATGCGCCCGCCGCGTCGTGGATCGACTGTTCGAAGGCCGTGTGGATGGTGGCGAAAGTCAGTCCGAGGGACCCGCTGGCCCGGCCGCTGGTTTAGCGCCGGCGGATGCCGGACGGTCGAGTTGAAGAAGTAACCTGCGGGGCCGCGGCCCTGCTCGGTCCTGCTGATGGGAGTCGTTTCGTCACGTGGTTCAATCGCCCGTCTACTGGCTCTGGTTGGCCGCCACCGCGGTGCTGGTGTGGCTGGTTCCCGTGACGTTGCGGGCCAGCTTCCTGGCCGTCGCCGGGTTCGGCTACCTGGCGTCCGTCGACGTTCCGCTGGCCTGCCTCGTGGCCGTCTGGACGCTGCTGTTTTTTGCGGCCGGTCGCCTGGATCCAACGACGCGGGGCCCGCAGCGGAAGCGGCTGCTGCGCCTGCTCATCGGCCTCAGTCTGGCGCAGCTGGTCTGGTTCAAACTGTGGCTTACCGGGGGCGCAGGCAACGTAGGCGGCGTGGCCGGCGCGGGTGTGACGGGAGGAAAGGAGCATTGGATCCTTCCGCTGGGCGTCAGTTACTTTACGTTCAAGTTCATTCACTACGCGTTGGAGATGAGCCGCCGAACGCTCAAGCCGCATACCTGGGCCGATTTCGCCTCGTACATGGCTTTGCCGCCGATCTTTACGGCGGGACCGATCGAGCGATTCGACCACTTCCTGGCCCATCGTGCCAACCAGTGGTCACCGCAGCTGTTTGCCGAAGGGGCGACGCGGATCGTCCATGGGCTCGTGAAAAAATTTGTGATCGCGGCGATGCTTGAACCGTCCGGCGATTCCATCGCCACGCAGTCGCAGTTGCTGGAGATGCTGCCGGACATTCCGACGATCCGCGTATGGCGTTATCTCTTTCGGACGTTCCTACTCTTTTACCTCGACTTCAGCGCGTACTCGGATGTGGCCATTGGCGGGGCCCGGCTACTGGGCGTGGGGATTCAGGAGAACTTCGACTGGCCGATTCTCGCCCCGAACATCGGAGCGTTCTGGAAACGTTGGCACATGACGCTGGCAGGTTGGTGTCAGTCGTACATCTACATGCCGCTGATCGGGAAGACCCGCAATCCATATGTCGCGACCTACCTCGCCTTCCTCGGCATTGGCGTCTGGCATGGGCCGACGCTGGGATGGCTGCTGTGGGGTGCCTATCACGGCACCGGCGTGGCCGCGTACGTCTATTGGACGCAGCTCAAGAAGCGTCGTCGGTGGGTGATGCCGGCCAATCTTCCCGCGCGAGTGCTCTCCACTGCCTTGACGTTGGCGTTCGTCTCATCGGCCAGCGTGCTCCCCGCCGTGCGAAACGTCCAAGACCTTTACGGAGTGCTGCGCATCTTCGCAAAAATGGTATTTGTTGACCTGTAAAAATGCTGGTTTTGTGTAGCATGGAACGGTCCGCGTCGAGGTCGCTTCGGAGGAGGCGGGGCGTGGGGAATTGTCATGGCTGGAGATGCTCATGTCGGGATTGAAAGAGACCATTCGGGAGTTCCTGAGGGATTCGGGCGGTGTGGACGTATCCGAGGTGGCCGACGATTCGCCCCTGTTCAGCACCGGAATCATCGATTCGTTCACGCTGGTGTCGCTGATGGCCCTGATCGAGACGCACGCCGGGTTCCAGGTGGATCCGATGGACGTGACGCTGGAGAACTTTGATACCATCGAGCGAATGCAGGCGTATGTGGACCGCCGTCGCGAAGCGGAATAGGGCGAGCCTGTTGCGCGTGGGTGGGCAGTCAGGGCAGGTGGCAGTCGGGCGGTTGGAAAGTGGGGAGGGCATGGACGAGTCGATACGCAAGCGGATCAATGCGGTGGTGGCAGACGCCGCCACGCCGTGCTTTGTCTACTTCGCGCAGGAGATCGCGGCGCGCATTGCCGACCTGCAGCACGCGCTGCGGGGCCACTTCACCATCAGCTATGCCGTGAAGGCGAATCCCAACCTCGGGCTGCTGCGTTTTCTTCGCACCTGCCTCGATACGATGGACGTTTCGTCGGCCGGAGAGCTGGATCGCATCGCAGCCGCTGGGTTCGACGTGGGCAAGGCGAGTTTTTCGGGACCCTGCAAGCGCGATTTTGAACTGCGCCGGGCCGTGGAACTGGGCTGCGGCGATGTCGTCTGCGAGTCGTTGTCGCAGATCGAGAAGCTCGATCGGTTTGCCGGTGAGGCGGGCAAGCGGATGGCGTTTCTCATCCGGATCAACCCATCGCGCGTGCCGCGCCGTTTTGGCGTGAACATGGCGGGAAAGCCAAGCCAGTTCGGCATCGACGAGGAGTGTGTCGACGAGGTGCTGGCACGCAGGCACGAGTGGCGCAACCTGGACCTGCATGGTTTCCATATCTACTCGGGCACGAACTGCTTGGACGAAGCGGCGATCGCCGAGAACTTTTCGATCTTCATCGAACTCTTCCAGCGTTTCTCGGACGCACACGACCTGGAACCGAAACGGCTGGTGTTCGGGTCTGGATTTGGAATTCCCTACACGCCCGCGGAGCAGGCGCTGGATCTGGAGGACCTGGCGGGCAGGATCAATCCGCAGATGGACGCGATGCGTGCCCATCCGCGGCTGCGCCGTGCGGAAGCCGTGCTGGAGATGGGACGCTGGCTCGTGGGGCCCGCAGGCTACATGGTGACGGAGGTGGTCGATGCGAAGGCGAGTCGTGGCGTGGAGATTCGACTTTGCGACGCGGGCTTCAACAATCTGCTGCCGGCCTTCGGATTGATGGGCAGTGTGATCCGGCGGAACTGGCGAATCGCCCACCTGGGTCATGACGTGGCCGCTGAAGTCCCGCGACACAAGTATCTCCTGACCGGCCCGCTGTGCACTACGATCGACGTGCTGGCGACGGACATCGAACTGCCGGAGTTGAACGTGGGCGATCGACTGGTGGTGGAGTCGGCGGGCGCGTACGGCGTGTCGGCCAGTCCCCTGCGGTTCATCAGCCATCCCGAACCGCAGGAACTGCTGGTGCGCGAGGATGGGGAGACGCTGGTCGCGGAGGACATCACGGAAGCGGGAGCGACGATCGAACCGCGTGGGGGGGCCTTCGAGTCGAATTCCAGCCTGGCGCCGGTGAACGCGGAGGTGCGTCATGGCTGAAGGTGACTATGAGGGGCTGGTGGTACTGGGCGCTCCTCGCAGCGGCACGACCTTGATGCGGCGCCTGCTGAATGCGCATCCGACGTTCGCGTGTCCGCCGGAGACGAGCCTGTTGAGCGCGGCGGCGCGGTTCCTGCGCGAGGAGACGTTCCGGGGAGGACTGGCCTTCGGGGTGGTGCCGGGGCTGGAGTTCTCCGGGTTCAGCGAGGCGCAGGTGTTGGAGCGTCTGCGAGGTTTCGCGTTCGGCTTCCTGCGAGAGATCGCCACGCGCCAGGGAAAGTCGCGCTGGGCGGAGAAAACGGCGACGGATATCTTCCATCTCGACGCCATTGAACGGTTGTGCGGCGATCGTTGCCGGTTCCTCGGGGTCGTACGCCATCCGCTGGACGTCATCTGCTCTACGAAGGAACTGACCGACCAGATGGGCATGTACCTGCCCGAACTGCACGAATACGTGGTGCGGTTCCCGTCGCCGCATGAAGCCTTCGCGCATGCCTGGAACGACGCCAATCGGCGTTTGCTGGACTTCTCGCGCCGTCATCCTGGTGCCTGCCGGTTGGTTCGCTACGAGGACCTGACGGCCGATCCGGAAGCGGAGATGGCGAAGGTCTGTGAGTTTCTCGGCGAACCGACCGATGTGCCGCAGCTGTTGCAGGCCGCATTTGCGGGCGACGGCGGCACGGGGCTGGGGGATTGGAAAACGTTCCGGACGCGGAAGGTGGAGGCGACGAGCGTTGGACGCTGGAAGGAGCTGTCGGCGTGGACCTTGCAGCGCCTGGTGCCTGTCGTGGACGCGACGATGCGCGAACTGGGGTACGAGCCGTCGGAGGTCGTGCCGGGAAGTCCACCGGCGACAGACCCGGCGACGCGCTGGCTGCATCCTGCGGAGCAGGTGCCGGCGAAGGGACCGACACTCGATCGACGTCGCGAACAGCTCGCGCGGATGGTGGCGTCGCTGAAAATGAAAACGGATGCCGAAAGGCCCGAGTGAGATGGCTCGCAACTTGTGGGATGCGTTCAGTGGCACGGTCTCCCGTGGACCCGAGCGAGTGGCGATCGCGCAGGGCAGCGTCCTCTTTACCTACGGGCAGTGGATGCAGCGGGCGCTGCAGTTCGCCGATCGCTACGCGCGGGAAGGCGTCGGGTACGGCGATCGCGTGCTGGCCGGCGTGGTGAACGACCCGGACATGGCGGCGGCCATCGTGGGAGCCTGGGCCGTGGGCGCGATCGTCTCGATCATCGACGCGGCCAGCCCCGCCTCGCACTTGACGCACGCGTTGGACAAGGTGAGTCCCTCGCTGCTGCTGCACGATGCAAGTGTCGCTCCCGCGCATCGTCCGTCGAACCTGCCCGTCCTCGCGACTTCCGATGTCGCCGCGGATGTCGCAGCAGGCGTCGAGAGGTTGGAACGTCGCGCGCCGTCGCTGCCGACCGATCCGGCTTCGATCGTCTTCACCTCGGGGTCGACTGGCCGTCCCAAGGGCGTGACGCAATCGCACGGCAATCTTTTTCGCGGCTGCGCCACCGTGGCGGGCTATCTCGGTCTGCGCGACGACGACCGCATCCTGTGTCCGGTGCCCTGGTCCTTTGACTATGGCTATGGGCAGTTGTTGAGCTGTGTGCTGCGGGGCGTGCCGTTGGTGCTGCCGGTGAAGCCCAACCCGTTCAGCGTCTGCGAGGCGATCACCATGCATCGTCCCACGGTGCTGGCCGGCGTGCCTTCGCTGTATACCTACCTGGTGCGGGGCGTGTCTCCGATTCGCCAGACCGATGGCTCGTCGATCCGCCTGCTGACCAACAGCGGAGGCAGGATTCCTGGTCCCGTGCTGGCCGAGATCCGGCAGGTCTTCTCGGCGGCACGCGTCAGCCTCAACTATGGTCTCACCGAAACCTATCGCTCCTGTACGCTCGCGCCGGAACTGGTGGATGCGAAGGCGGACAGCATCGGGAAGCCGATTCCGGGCGTCGATATCGTGGTCGTGCGCGAGGACGGTTCGCTGGCCGAGACCGGGGAGGAAGGCGAGCTGGTGCATCGCGGCGACTTCATCTGCCTTGGCTACTGGGGCGACGCGGAAGCGACGCAGCGGGCCGTGCGCCCCGATCCGCTGGCTCCGCCCGGCTGTCCCAACCCGCCGCGGGCACTCTATACGGGCGACTTCGGCTATCGCGATGCCGACGGCTTCTTCCATTATCGCTGTCGCCGTGACGCGCAGCTGAAGTCAATGGGCGTGCGCGTCAGTCCGCTGGAGGTCGAGGAACTGCTGTACGAGTCGGGGCTGGTGCGGGAAGTCGCCGTGTTTGGCGTGCCGCATGAGATGCTGGGTGACGAGATCTGGGCAGTGGTCGTGCCGATCGACGACCGGGCGGGGCTGAGGGAATCGTTGGTGGCGCACGCGCGCAAGACGCTGTCCGCGTACATGCTTCCCAGGCGGTTCGTCTACAAGGAGTCGCTGCCGCGGACCGCCACGCAGAAGGTCGACTACCCGGCGCTGCGCAGCGAAGCGATCGCCAGCACCCAGCGTCCGGCTCCGGCGACGCGGCCTTGAGAAGGGGCGGCCTTGAGAAGAGGCGGCCTTGAGAAGAAGTAGCGGCCTTGAGAAGAAGTAGCGGCCGGAAGCTGAGGCTCGCGCCTTCTCCGGCCCGCACGATCACCAGGGCGCGATTTCCATCTGGTTCACGATCTGGGCGGCCAGCTGTTCGATGGCTTTCTGGTGCGCGCTGCTGATCGACTGTCCGCCCTCCGGGATCAACGCCTCGCCCTGTCCCACGAGCAGTTGGTAGTCGGCCAGCGGGACGGTGATGTTGTTCGCCAGCAGTTCGCCTTGCGGTCCCACCCAGTCGATGCGGGCCACGAGGTCGGTGTCGAGGACGCGGGGGATGTCATACTGGTCCTCCGCGATGACCCGCTTGGTTTCGCTGACGATGCGGCCGCGGAGCACGCTGTCGGCGGAGGCGGCGTCGGCCACCCGGTACGGCGTCCGCATCTCGATCTGCACGGCCACCGCTTCGGCCAGCCGTTCGCCCAGGTTGCGGCGGAAACTGTCCGATTCAAAGATGGGAACGTGCACGGTGCGCACGTCGGGCCGATAGAGCGCCTGCTGCCCCATGCGCCAGCTCGCGCAGCCCGAGAGGACCAGCAGCAGCAGGCTGGTCCAGCAGGCAAGGACCACGCCCGCGCGCGTTGCACACGCGCGTGTCGCACACGGGCGTGTCGCACACGGGTGCGTGGCGGGCTGGCTCGACACGGTAGTCATCGGGTCACTTTTTCCAGGGGATTGCGCGCCACCAGCGGCTTCTCGCGGTCCGGCGTGGGGAACAGTTCCGCCAGCCAGGGCAGCGGCTGCTCCGGCTTCGGCGGCTCGGCGGCGATCTCGGTCAGGTTGTCCGTCGCCTCACGTCCCAGGTTCGTGTCGCTGTAGTTCTTGCGCACTTGTTCGTAGTAGGTCCTGGCCGCCGCGAACTCCTTGCGTCGGTGGTAGTAGCGAGCCAGTTCCCAGTCGTGCTGCGCCTTGTTCAGCCGCACCTGGTCTCCGGCCTTCTTGAGGAACTCCCGGTTCTCCTCGGCTTCCTGCGGGAACACCCGGTAGATCTGCTTGAGGATCACCTCGGCTTCATCCATCGGCGTCAGCGCGTAGTCTGGTCCCTGGTAGATCTTGAGTTTGCACTGCAGTCCAAGGAGATGCGCCTGGAACTGGTGCTCGCTGTCCGGAAAACTCTGCCGCAGGTCGGAGAACATCTCATCGGCCCGCTGGTAGTTGGCTTGCTTGTAGTGCGCCAGTCCGGCGGCCATGGTCGCGTCGTCGGCCAGTTTGCCCGTGGGATCGTCGATGCGAATCTTGTCGAAGACGCGGATGGCGTGCCCGAACTTGTCGAACAGCGGCCGGTCCTTCGCGGTGACATTGGGAGTGATGGCCCATTCGGGATGCGCCTCCTGGTGCTCCACCCAGTACTTGGCCAGCGCGAAGCGGCGTTTGTCGACGGTGTCGAGATGGCGCGTGTAGGGGTACTTCTTGATCAGCAGCTCGTAGGCCTTCTCCGCGTCGGGATACGCGTCGGCGAAGAAATGGCTCTCGGAGAGCATGAAGAGCGCGTCTTCCTCCAGGGCTGAGTTGGGCCAACGCTTGTAAGCGGTCTCGTAGTGGCCGGCCGCCTCCTCGAATCGTTCGCGCCGATCCTCGGACTGCAGCTTCGTGGCCTCGATGAACAGCGCCTCGCCGGCCGCGAAGGCTTCATCGGCGATCTGCTTGTTCGGGCCGTAGCCCGCCGCCACCTTCGCCGCGTTGTAAAAGTGCTTGGGGCTCCATTTGCCCAGCAGGCCGTCGGATTCGGTCTCCGGTTCAAACCCCGGATCCTGGCCTCGATAGATCCATGGTTGCCGATCGTCCGCGCTTCCCAGCGCGTGGGAGCTGGGAGGCGGCAGAGGCGGAGCCATCTGGCAGCCGGTCAGCGGCGCGATCGTCGCGAACAGGATCACGCCTCGCAGGCGAATCCTGCGAGCGTTGGCGAACCCCCATCGGTTCCGCGGCAGCGGCGGTTGCGACATCCTTGTCGATCCTTGCGTTGTTGGTTCCGGGAGCGGTCTTGATGTGTCGGTGTGGGGCGAATGCTCGGCGGACATACCGTCGGCTTCCATCCGCGCCGGGCAACGTCAGCCCTGCAGACGCGCGAGGAACGGATACATGCGCGGGCGGCGCCCGATTCGATGACTGATCAGGTTGTTCATCATTCCCCGCAACTCGCCGCTGGCGGCCTTCCTGGCCGCCGCATCGGCGGAGAGATTCGAGGTACTGGTCTTGCTGTGGTTCGCCTTCGCCTCCGGGCTGGTCGGTTGAATTGGGGAACGTTCGGCGTTCCGAATGTCGTGACCACCGGTGGCGGCTTGCGTCGCGAGTGATCCGGAGTTGTCTTCAGGGTCGTCAAGCCGCGACAGTCGCTGCATCTGCTGGACAGCGGCGCGGCTGAGGCTGATCACATGGCGCTGGCCAGGGCGGCAGCGCTCGCACAGCGCTCCGCCCGCCAACTGTCCGAAGGCCACTCGCCGCTTGCTGCCCACGCTGCTCGCTCGCACATCCCCCGTTGCCGTGGGCGTCGATTCCGCTCCACGGTTCCTCGTGTGGCTCGTTTTCGTATCGCCTGCTTCTGCATCGCCTGTCTGCGTGCCGACCGGTCGGGGCCCGTCAGGCCGCGAAACGCTCGTCTCCATCGCACCGCCGCCGATCGCGCGACCGCACTCCACGCACCGATCCAGGATCGGTTCATGGCCCAGTTCGCGCAGCGCGGCCAGTTCGAATCGCAATAACTCCTCCTGCACGTTGCCATGCCCATCCAACTGCTCGATGGCTCGCAGCGCATGTCGGAACAGCATCGGCTGGGGATCGCGTTCGTCGGTCAGGACCTGCAGCAGTTCGGCCACATAGTAGCCGGCGTACAGTCGACGCAGGTCGCGGCTGGAGGCGCGAAAGCGACGCTCCAGCTTGGCCTCCGTCAGCAGGTCCATACCCTCGGACGATTTCCGGAGGAACACTACGCGAGAAACTGCCAGCAGGTCAAGGGCGTTCTCAAACGCGCTTTTCTGCCGCCGCGCGCCCTTCGCGAGGCCCGTGATCTTGCCAAAATCCTCGGTGAACAGCGTCGCGATGTAACTCGATTCGCTGAACTCGACCAAGCGAATGACAATGGCTCGCGTTTTTTCGGCGCTCATGTAAGACCCGCATGCCTGGAGACTGGTGCGACTGCATTGTAGGCGGGAAGCCGCGCGCGTGCGATCACGAGCAGTGGATGCCATGGGCCACCGCGGGACGCGGGGAGTCGGAAGGCACGGCCGCGCAGGTCTGCTGTCGGGGCAGTTCCGCTGGCAACGCGGTGCAAGCACCCGGTCTGGCAGTTGTCGTGCAACGACAAGGGGAAGTCTCAGACTTCGTTGCCCGGACGTTCGCGCCATTCGGAGAAGGGCATCGGCGGGCACGGCTCGCCTGATCGCAACGCCTCCAGCCGCAACAGCCACCAGCCCAGGTCGCGCCAGGCCCCGTGCTTGTATCCGACCGCCGGAATCACTCCCACGCACTCAAACCCCATCGACTCGTGCAGCTGCTGGCTGGGTGCGTTCGGGACGGCCACGGCCGCCAGGGCCGTCTTGAAACCCTGACGACGCAGGACCTCGAACAGCCGCTCGTATAGCGACCGGCCATGGCCCTGTCGGCGGTAGGGCTGGTCGACGTAGATCGACACCTCGACCGTCCATTGATAGGCCTGCCGGATGCGGTACGAACTGGCGTAGGCAAAGCCCCGCAGCGAACCGCCGTCATCGTCTACCAGCCAGGGGTAGGTCTCCAGATTCGCCCGCACGCGCCGCTGCATCTCCTCCAACGACGGCACCACCGTTTCGAAGGAGGCTGCCGAATCGCGGACAGCAGGCGCGTAGATTCGGAGAAGCTCGGGGGCATCGTCTTCGCGAGCAATGCGTATCATCGTACGAAGCGGGTTTCCTGGAGAAGAGACACCTCGGGGGCGGCAACGGTCGGCCCCGGCCGACTCCCTGATTGTCCAATTATTTTTCTGGACTACAAGGCACGACGCGCGTCCGGGAAGCCGCGGGGGAAAAGTTCTTGACTGCTGGTCCAGGGGCTCGCCATCGGCAGTCGGTAGAAGGCATCGAACGGCGGCTTTGCGGCCATGGTGGTGGGGACGCCATGAGGCGGGACGAAGCTGGTCCGGGACCGGGGCGGGATCGGGGCATGACGGTTGCTTTTCGGCGACGAGGGCGAGGCGTTCGGGCTTCGAAAAGCGGTGAACCCTGGTGAATTGGCTGCGTAAATGGG
>CAZUJM010000054.1:0-13837 GCA_964620405.1 uncultured Pirellulaceae bacterium
CCGGGCTGGCCAGGAATGCCACGGCTGCGGCGACTTCTGCGGCCGTGCCGATCCGTTTGGCCGGAATGCGTTTCTGGGCTTCGTCAATGACGATCTGGCCCAGGGCGGCTGTCATGTCTGATTCGATGAAGCCCGGGGCAACCGCATTGATGGTCACCTTGCGCCCCGCCAGTTCCCGGCTGAGGCTGCGGGTCAAGCCGATGAGTCCCGCCTTGGAAGCGGAGTAGTTCGTCTGCCCTGGATTCCCCATCAGGCCGGAGACGCTCGAAATGTTGATGATGCGGCCATAACGGGCACGCATCATGTGGCGGGATGCCGCGCGGCTCCAGAGGAACGCGCTGCGGAGGTTCGTGTTGATGACATCGTCCCATTCGTCATCGCTCATCCGCGGCAGTAGGGTGTCTCGCGTGATGCCGGCGTTATTGACCAGGATATCCAGCCGCTTCCACTCGTCCGCGATGCGATCGACCAGTTCGTCCACCTTGGGGCGGTCGGTGACGTCGCAGGGGCACGCTTCCGCCTGTCCGCCCAGCCGCGTGATCTCCGCGACCGTATCCTGCAGCTTGCCCGCATCGCGAGCCACGCAGGCCACGCGAGCTCCCGACTGGCCGAGCGCTACGGCCATGGCCTTGCCTAGCCCACGGGAAGCGCCCGTGACGATCGCCACCTGGCCTGTCAGGTCCACGCTGAATCCGGCCGGTAGGAATCCCTGGCCTGGGGGTGTTTCGCTAGTGCCCATTCGAAGTCTTCCTTGCAATCCGAGGTTAGCCCAGGTTTTCGCATTCGGCTTTTCGGTCGATGCGTTTCATCAAGCCTTTGAGCACTTTGCCGGGGCCCAGTTCGTAGAAACTTTCCGTTCCGTTGGCGAGCAGTTGGCGCACGCAGTCTTCCCACCGCACGGGACTCACGACCTGTCGCACGAGGATATCGCGGATCTCCTCCGGATCCCAGTGCGGCTGCGCATCGACATTGGAGATTACGGCCATTCGCGGGCGCCGGATTTCGGTATCGCGGAGCGCATCGCGAAGTCGTTCCAGAGCCGGTGCCATGAGGCTGGTATGGAACGCTCCGGCAACCGCCAAGGGTATCACTTTCATGGCTCCGGCGGAGGTTGCCAGTCCCCCGAGGCGTTCGCAGGCGGCCGAATGTCCGGAGACCACCAGGTTGCCGGGGCAAAGGTAGTTGGCGATCTGCAGGACTTCGTCCGGTTGACGCGCCTGGTCGCAAAGTTCTTCGACTTGCCGCGTTTCCAGCCCCAGGACGCTGACCATGCCGCTCGGAGACTGATCGGCGGCCGCCTGCATGGCTTCACCACGGCACTGCACCACCCGGAGCGCGGCTTCAAAGTCGATGGCTTCCGCGAACGTCAGCGCCGTATACTCCCCCAGGCTGAGCCCCGCGGTCGCTTCGGTCGCTGCCAAGGCCTGCGGGTTGTCTCGACGCAGCAGATCCACGGCGGCCAGACTGCAGACGAACAAGGCCGGTTGGCTGTAAGTCGTCGAATTCAGTCGTTCCGCCGGGCCTTCAAGGCAGACCTGTCGCAGGTCGTAGCCAAGAATCGCCTGGGCTCGATCGAAGAGTTCCGAGGCGGCGGGGAGTTCCGCCAGGACCGTCTGTCCCATGCCCACGAACTGAGCGCCCTGGCCGGGAAATAGAATAGCCGTTTTCTTCGTCGTCACGGTTGCGTCTCGCGGATCGTGCTTGCGTCGGACCACGCCTCATTAAGGCGCGTCTTGCCCGCAGCGGGGACTTCACCAGGGCGAGAGTTACGCCCCAACTCTTGTCTGTTGGACTCCGGGCGTTCGTCATCTCGCGGTCGTATCTGCCAAGCCGCCGCAGGGCTAACTGCAGGGTGGGGAGTCCGCCGCGGACACCCGCCCGGTACCGCCGAACCTAGTCCGCACGCCTTCAACGCCTTCGGTGCGGTACGGTCCTGGCGTGCAGTGCAGGCTGACCTGCCATGACCTGGCCGATTTTGCTTTCCGACCGGAGCCGTCAGGCCCTTGGAATGATCGCTGGCATCCGGCAGCAACGGCAGAGTCTACCTTGGGCGGCATCTTCCCTGCAGGTGGGCTCCAAGCGAAAGCGGCACGGGATCGACGCGTGCGCGCAGACCGATCGGCGGCCTTGGGCTTGTCCGATACTAGAGCCGTGAGGCGGGGAAGGGCTCGCTACTCGCCCTTCTGCTCGACGATCGTCCGACCCATGTAGTGGCCGCAACGCGGGCAGACGACATGCGTCGGAACCGCGGCGCTGCAGTTCGGGCAGGAGCTCAACTGCCGGGGCTTCAGACCGTCATGCGAGCGACGATGACCGGTGCGAGAGTTGGACTGTTTGCGTTTGGGGACCGCCATGGGACACCTTTCGAGATCTGCCCTAGAGGGACCAGTTCATCTATGTAAACCCCGAATGATACGGCCGGTCCTTCGGGATGTCAATCGGGACTGCCGGGGGCCTCACCCAGGTCGGGCCGGGCAGGGGCCACCCCGGGGAGGCCAAATCGGGCTTAAAACAACCGGGATTGCGGTTCGGGTGAGGAGGGAGCGGGAAGTCCCAGGTGCTGGAAAGCTCGGCTGGTGGCGATCCGCCCCCGCGGCGTCCTGACCACCAGTTCACTTCGCAGCAGAAAGGGTTCGACCTCATCCGACAGGGTATCGCTGTTGGTATTCATCGTGTGCGCGATCGCCTCCACTCCCGCCGGGCCACCTCCGAACACCCGGATGATCGTCTCCAAGTACTTCCGGTCCTGGCGATCGAGTCCCAGGCCGTCGATCCCGGCCATCTTCAGGGCGTCCTGAGTGAGCGGCAGGTTGATGCGTCCGTCTCCGCGACTGGTGGCGTAGTCCCGCACCCAGCGGAGCAAGTGGTTGGCGACACGCGGCGTCCCGCGACTTCGGCCGGCGATCTCCTCGGCCGACTCATCGTCAATCTCCACCTGCAGTTTGCCGGCGCTCCTGCGGAGAATCGTTGTCAGTTCCTCAAGGCTGTAGAAGTCCAAGTGTTCGCGGATATGGAAACGGTCACGAAGGGGAGCTGAGAGCAATCCGGCGCGCGTGGTGGCTCCGACCAGCGTGAAGGGTTTCAGCCAAAGGTTCAGCGTCCGGGCGTTGGTGCCCTCCCCGTGGACGATATCCACGCGGAAGTCTTCCATGGCCGTGTACAGGTACTCTTCGACGGCCTTGGGAAGGCGATGGATCTCGTCGATGAACAGCACGGCCTTTTCCGCGGCATTGGTCAGGTAAGGGATGAGGTCTTTGGGGGCTTGCAGGGCGGCGCCGTTCGCGAGCTGCACACTGACATTCATCTCTTTGGGTAGGCAGAGCGCGAAGGTGGTCTTGCCGAGGCCGGGGGGCCCATCGAACAGGATGTGGCCTAGCGCGTCACCACGCTTCAGCGCCGCGTCGATGGCGATCTTCAGGCGTTCGTAGACGGCGCGCTGACCGACGATCTCGTCGATCGACTGCGGTCGAAGCGCACGATCCCCTTCCTCGGCCGTGGTGTCTCCGTACAGAATCGCTTCGCGCGACATGGCCTTCGCCCCCTCAATGCGACTGCTGCCGCCTCGTACTTCGACGCCTGCAGCGTCGCTCAAGTCGAGGCTGGCCTCCCCGGCTGTGATCTTGCCCGAAACCCCTTATCGGCTTCCAGCTTCCTTCCAGTGTAACCATCCCGGCGACGCGTCCCCACCGCAAACGGCCGGGTGGGGCACCCGCCCAGTGCGCCTTTGCCTTGCCGGTCCATTCGCTCCCCGCAGGCCAACGGCGTCATCGCTTGCGGTTGTGGCTGCTTTCGTAGACCGCCTGCAGCAGTTCCTGGACGTCCTTGAACTTGCGATTGGACTTCACGGCCTCGTCCAGCAGGCGGCGAGCTTCGCTTTCGCCGTGTCCCAGCGACCTCAGGACGTCAAACGTCTCCTCGATCAGGCTGCGCGTCTCTGCCGGCTGCGCCGCCACCGCATCGGTGATGAGCAAAGCGAATTTTGGGACTTTTCTGCGGAGCTTCGCGATGACCCGCTCCGCCGTTGCCGAGCCGATGCCGGGCAGTTTGGAAAGTGCTTTCACATCCTGCTCCTCGATCGACGACGCGACTTCCGCCACGGGCTGCACCATGGCTCGCAGCGCTTTCCTCGATCCCACGCCATCCACCGAGCAGAACAGCTCAAAGAACTCTCGCTCGATTTCTTTCAGGAAGCCGATCAGGCGAGGGGTGAGTCGCCCTTGGGCAGGATTGCCATCCAGATACTGGATGGTGTGAAGACTGACGGTATCCCCGATACGCGACTGCAGTTGCTGCCGCACAAATTCGGGGATCAGCACTTCATGCTCGAAGGCATCCACGGCGATATGAACGGCATCGTTTTGGAGTCGGGCTATGCGGCCGGTTATCTTGACGATCAAGGTAGTGGTCTCTTCGTGTTGGGTTCGGGGATACCCGCGGAGGGGTGGCGTGGGGGAGTATGAGCGGTCGTGGTTCTTGGCTGCGCGAGACGTACCGTCGCGGTCTCGCCGCACTTGGAAGCGGCTAGAGCTTCTTGATGATTTTTCGCGACAGTGAGCCTGCGGAGGAGGCCACGATCTGCGGCGACCGTTGTTGGAGGTAATAGTGGCAGAGCGCGATGGCCAGGGCATCGGCCACGTCCGCCGGCTCGGGCAGACGCGGCAGGCGCAGTTCTCGCTGGATCGCCTGCTGCACCTGGGACTTGGGGGCGCGGCCATTGCCCGTGAGGATCTTTTTCACCTGGGTGGCGGAGTAACCGACGACGGGTACGTTGCTCTGGGAGGCGGCGAGGCAGATCACGCCGCGGGCGTGTCCCATGAGAATCGCCGTCCTCGGCATCTCGTAATGGGAGTACAACTCTTCCACTGCGACCGCGCACGGCCGGAACGATTCGAGGACTTCCCGCACGCCCTGGTAGATCGCTTGGACGCGGTTGCCGAGGCTCTCCTTGGGGGAGGCCCGCACCACGCCTGCTTCGGCTACCGAGCAGGGGGCCATGCCGACGCCGCTCGCGGGGCCATCAGTAAAGCGAAGTACGGCGTACCCGGTTGTCTGCAATCCCGGATCGATGCCGAGGATCAGGTTTTCCGGAGCACGGTTCGAAGCAGGCGGCGCATGGGCCGTCGCCTCGGGGTCACCATCGGCCGTCCGTGACATGCAGCCCGTCCTTCCTGGGAGTTCAGCCGACCTTCCAGCCGGTTCCGTCCTTGCGGTCCTCCAGCGTGATGTTGATCGCCGAAAGTCCCTGGCGGATTCGGTCGGCGGTCTGGAAGTCCTTGCGTTGGCGGGCCTCCGCTCGGAGGGCCATGAGGAGTTCCATGAGTTGCGGCACGAGGCCGTCGTTCTGGGCTGCGGACGCTGCCGGGGGAACGCGGAAAATTCCGAGGATCTGCGTGAGTTCCTTCAGAACCCGCGTTCCCCGGATGAGTTCTTCCACGGCCTGCGGTTCGCGTTTGGCCGCGTCTTCCAGTCCCTGCTGGTCGACGAAGCGATTCAGGTGGCGGAGCAGTTCGAACAGTTCGCTGGCGGCTCCCCCGGTGTTGAAGTCGTCGTCCATCTTCTCCAGGAACGACGTGCGGAAAGCCTGGACTTGCCGCATCCATTCGGAACCGGCGGGCTCGCTGTCGACGCGACGTTCGGGGGCCTGCAGGGCAAAGAACGACTGCCCGCACACTCGTTCGAATCGCTCGAAAAACCGATGAAACGCCTCCAGGGAAACCTTGGCCTCCGCCAGCGGTTCATCCCCGAACACGATCGTGCTGCGGTAGTGCGTCCGCAGCAGGAAGAAACGCAAGGTCTCGCCACCGTGCTTGGCGATGAGTTCGGCCAGGCCGCCGGCGCCCTTGGAACGGCTGATCTTGGTGTTCACATCCGCCTGCTCTGCACCGCCCGCATTCTCGCCGCGCTGGGCCCGGCCGCCTACCTTGCCCGCGCTCGCGTCGGCGCGCATCAGCCCGTTGTGCATCCAGTACCGGACCATCGGCTGGCCATGGCAGCACTCACTCTGTGCGATCTCGTTCTCGTGATGGGGAAATACGAGGTCCAGGCCTCCCCCGTGGATGTCGAAGGTCCTGCCCAGCAGGCGTCGACTCATGGCCGAGCACTCGATGTGCCAGCCGGGGCGTCCCGCGCCCCAGGGGCTGTCCCAACTCGGCTCGCCCGCCTTGGCCTGTTTCCAGAGAGCGAAGTCTCCAGCCGCTTTCTTCCGCGAGGCCATCTCGCCGCCTTCGCCCTGCAGGCTGTCGGCAGTGCGGTTGCTGAGTTTGCCATACCCCGCGTCCCGTCCGACTTCAAAGTACACATCGCCGGCCGATTCGTAGGCGAAGCCCTGGGCGATCAGTTCCTCGATGAAGCGGATGATCTCGTCCATGTACTGAGTCGCCCGAGGCATCTGGTCGATCTGGTCGACGCCCAGCGACTTCAGGTTGGATACGTAGTCCGCCGTCATCTCCTCGGCGATCTGCGCCATCGGTCGCTGACGCTGGTTGGACTCCGCGATCAACTTGTCGTCCACGTCCGTGATGTTGACGACCCAGGTGACTTCGTAGCCGCAGTAGCTCAGGTACCGCTTCACCGTGTCGAAGATCACCGGGCCCACCATGTGCCCGATGTGGGCTTCTCGGTAGACGGTCGGACCGCAGAGATAGATGCCCACCTGGCCGGGCGTCACGGTCTCCATGACTTCCTTTTGCCGGGAGAGCGTGTTGTAAAGCCGGATCTTCGGCAGGGCGGCCGCAGAGGCAGGGGGAGCGGATGCCTGGGATGTGGCGGTGCGAGTCATCGGTCCTCCGTCCATGGTCGGGGCGGGTAGGGCTGGAACTGATTAGGGAAAAGTCGAAAATCAAGGCGAAGGGGCCGTGAGTCGTCCGCGGCTTTGGTCAGTCGGTCGGTTCTAAAAGAACGACGCATTCGGCGGAGATGGCTTCCTCGCGACCCACCGGTCCAACGCGTTCGCCCGTCTTGGCCTTCACGTTCACCGCAGTCAAGGGGACCTGAAGCAGTTCCGACAGCCGCTCGCGGATGGCGAGCTTGTGCGGGGCGAGAGGAGGACGCTGGGCGAACACGATGCTGTCCAGGTTCACGACCCGGTAGCCACGCTGGTGTATCTGGTGCACCGCCTCCAGGACGAACTCGCTGGAATCCCGCCCTCGATGGCGAGCATCGGTGTCGGGGAATAGCTGCCCGATGTCGGGCAGGGCGAGTGCTCCCAGTAACGCGTCGGTCACCGCGTGGAGCAGCACATCGGCGTCGCTGTGTCCGGCCAGATGCGCCTCGTGCTCAATCCGCACTCCACCCAGGACGAGTGGACCGCCGGGTTCGAGCCGGTGGGTGTCGTGACCGATACCAATTCTCATCCGAGCGTCCCTGCCAGTCCGTTGCGTGGGGTGCCAACTCTAACTGTGTACCGGCGCTACGCGTCCATGCGGGTCGACCCGGCAGCGCTTGTCACGGGGAGCCTGCGAGTTCCCCGGGGGGGGCTAAGGGAGTTCCGACTCCCCGGGAACTCCCGAAACATGGGCGGTCGACGGACCACTTCACTGCCCGAGTCGCGTTCGGGGCTGCGTTCCAGGCCACTTGCCAGGCCGGGTTCCTGATAATGCGAACGGGCGTTGGTTCGCGCCCAAGCGTTACCCTGAAGTCGCGGCTTGGTGGCGCTGGAGCAGCGACGCCTGCGGCTTGAAGTGACTCGTCAAACTGCGGGGATTATAACGAAGGTGCCCGCTCGCGACAACGCGACCCGTGCCGGGCCCGCGCGACCGGGAAGGACCCCGGGAAAACGCCGCGACGATCGGACCGAGTTGGGCAGCGACGGCGGCAATCGAGGCGATCCAACTCCCCGGGGCACTCCGCTTCTCGGTCTGCCGAGCCGTCCTTATAATCGGACTCCATGGCAGCAATTGAGATCCAGGGGCTGGTAAAGTCCTTTCGCGTCTACCAAAAACGAGAAGGCTTGCGCGCGGCCCTGCGGGGCCTCTGGCGTCGGGAGCACCGGGAGGTGCTGGCTGTCCGTGGGATCGACCTGCGGGTTGAGTCCGGGGAGTTCGTGGCCTTTTTGGGGCCCAACGGAGCCGGCAAGACCACGACGCTCAAGCTGCTCTCGGGCGTGATCTACCCGACCGCTGGCTCGGCCACCGTGCTGGGCTACGTGCCCTGGCAGCGTGCCGATGCGTATCGGCGACAGTTCGCGTTGGTGATGGGCCAGAAAAACCAACTCTGGTGGGACCTGCCTTCGCAGGAGTCCTTTCGACTGCATCAGCAGATCTATCGCATCCCAGCCGACCAGTTCGAGAGGACTCGCGACGAACTGACCTCGCTCCTGGGGGTCTCGCAGTTGATGAGGCAGCCGGTCCGCGAACTGTCGCTGGGCGAACGCATGAAGATGGAACTGATCGCGGCGCTGCTGCATTCGCCGCGAGTCCTGTTCCTCGACGAACCGACGATCGGCCTGGATGTGGTAGCCCAGCACAACATCCAGCAGTTCCTGCGGCACTACCAGCAGGAACGCGGCACGACCGTGCTGCTGACCAGCCACTACATGAAAGACGTCGCCGCACTCTGTCGCCGCGTGGTGGTCATTGCGCAGGGCGCGATCTACTACGACGGATCGCTGTCGGGCATCGTCGACCGCTTCAGCACCTTCAAACGCGTGACGCTGTTGTTCCGCGAGGAAGCGGTGCCCACGGACCTGGGGCGATTGGGACGCGTCGTGCAGTCGGTCGCGCCGAAAGTGACCCTGGAGATCGAACGCCAGCAAGTGGCCGAACGCCTCGCGGAGATCCTGACCCGCTACCCGGTGGAGGACGTCAGCGTCGAGGATCCTCCCTTGGAGGAGGTAATCGCCCAGATGTTCTCGCGCAGCCAAGATCCCACTGCGGGCAATGGTCCCGGAGGCGACCGTGTATCGGACGCGGGGGAAGGGGCCCGACCATGAGGGCGCGGCTGAGCGTCTGGTGGACCATTCTGCGGATCTCGCTGGAGGAGCGTCTGGTCTATCGCGGGGACTTCGCGCTCGGGACCCTCATGCGTTTCCTGCCTGTTGTCACCCAGGTCTTCCTATGGTGGGCCGTGTTTCAATCGGTGGACGAGCAGCAGGGCGGTGGACAGGTCCGTGGTGGGGAGGCGGGGCCGCCGGGTCGGACAGCCTTGATCCAGGGCTACGAATACCGAGACTTCGTCGCCTACCTCCTGCTCACGATGGTCGGCCGGGCCTTTTCCAGCATGCCGGGATTGGCCAGTGGCATTGCGAGGCAGATCCGCGACGGGGAGATCAAGAAGTTCCTGATCCAGCCCGTCGACTGGCTGGGCTTCCTGCTGCTGTCTCGAGTCGCCCACAAACTGGCATACTACTCCGTGGCCATCGGTCCCTTCGCGCTGGTGTTCTTCCTGTGCCGGGACTACTTCGTGGGCGGATGGCCGGAGGCATCGACGCTGGCGGCCTTTCTGTTGTCCCTCGTCATGGGATTCCTGCTGGGCTTTTTCCTCGAAGCATCCTTGGGCCTGACGGGCTTCTGGTTCCTCGAAGTCAGCAGCCTGCTCTTCGTCTACATGCTCTTTAATTTCTTCCTTTCCGGCCACATGTTTCCGCTCGACATGCTGCCGGAACCCGGGCGGACCATCGTCCAGTGGCTGCCACTGCGTTACCTGGCCTACTTCCCCGCCGCCGTGTTTCTCGGGAAGATCCAAGGCGACGAACTGCAAGCGGGCTTGATGATCCAGGCGGCTTGGACCGTCGGCTTCCTGCTGCTGGCCCGCTGGCTGTGGGCTCGGGGGCTGCGGCGGTACAGCGGTTACGGCGGCTGATCGGTGGCCGGGAGAACGAACTCCCGGGAGGAATGGCACGGGAGCAGGAACGTTGGGAGTCGATTCCGATGCAGCGAATGCCGAATGAGTCGGACCGGCAGGGCCCGAACTATGCCGGGGTGCTCTGGGCCCTCTACCGGAACAGCCTCATACGCGACATGTCGTACCGCGCGAACTTCCTCATCGAGTGCCTGTCGTCGTTGACATGGGTCCTGATGAACTGGGGGCTCTACCTGCTGATCTTCGAGTTCGCGCGCGAGATCGGCCGCGGTTCGGGCTGGGGCAGGTACGAGTTCTTCGTCTTCCTGGCCACGACGATCATCATCAACAGCCTGGTGCAGGCGTTCTTCATGCCGAACGCCGAGGCTTTCAGTGAGTTGATCCGCACGGGCAACTTGGACTTCGCGCTCCTGAAGCCCATCGACACGCAGTTCCTGGTGTCCCTGAACCGCGTGGAGTGGGCGTCCCTGGCCAATTTCGGGTTCGGCCTCTTGCTGCTCCTTTACAGCGTGGGACGTCTGGCTGTCGAGCCGGGGACGGCGTGGGTCTGGAGTGCCCACATGCTGTGGCTCTACCCGCTGTTTGTGCTCTGCGGAGTCACCATCCTCTACAGCCTGATGATCAGTCTGGCGGCCACCAGCATCTGGCTGGGCCGGAACCAGACGTTGTATGACTTCTGGTTCTACATCACCAACTTCTCCCGCTACCCCTGGGATATCTACGAGGGACGGCTGGGAACGCCGCTGCGGAGGTTCTTTACGTTCATCGTGCCCGTGCTCCTGGTGGTCAACGTGCCCGCGCGGTTGCTCGCCCTGCCGTTTCGCGCCGACCAGGGGCCCGTCTGGTTCTATCCTGCCTGCTCCCTGATCGCCGCGGTTCTGAGCCTGTTGGTGTCGCGCTGGATTTTTGGGAGGGCCCTGGTGAGTTACCGCAGCGCCAGCAGCTGAGGTTGAGCCTCTCGATCGGCCGGCGGTCTCCGCGCAGGCACTGCTCACGAAGCGGGCGGGGCTGTCAGGGAGGCCGCAGGCGTTATCCCCGCGCACGGTTTCGAGCCGTGATCCGCGGCGGGCGGTCGCTCCCACAAGGTCTCTTGGCAGCGGCGGTCGACAGCTGAAAACTGCTCGGGAAAGCCGCTCCAGCCCCGGTATTCAGCGGCTGGAGCGTACATTAGACTCCACGGTTTGAACGTAGGCGAACCCGGCGGGAGATGGTCGATGAAGCTGGCCTTCAGCAGCAACGCATACATGCATTTTTCGATCGAGGACACCATCCGCAAGATCGCGGAGCTGGGGTATGCGGGGATCGAAGTGCTGGCCGATGTGCCCCATGCGTGGCCCGCCGGCCTGCTGGAGGAACGCAAGCAGTCGATTCGCGACCATCTGGAGCGGCATCAGTTGCAGGTGGCGAATGTCAATGCGTTCATGATGAACGCGGTCGCCGATCCTCGGCAGCCTTACTGGCACCCGGGCTGGACCGACCCGGATCGTCATTACCGGGCGATCCGTCGCGAGCACACCAAGCGGGCTCTGCGATTGGCCAAGGAGATCGGGGCTCCCAACCTGACGACCGAGCCAGGGGGCGAGCTCATGCCCGGCCAGACCTGGGATGAAGGAGCGCGGATCTTCTACGAGGAGTTGATGCCCTGCGTGGAACTGGCCGAGGAGTTAGGCGTGGACCTGCTGATCGAGCCGGAGCCGGGGCTGCTGATCGAACGGTTTGACCAGTATCTGGAGTTCGTGGACCGGATCCAGTCGCCTCGCATCGGACTCAATTTTGACATCGGCCATGCGTACTGCGTGAACGAGGATCCCCAGGATTGGGTGGAGCGGATGGCTCCGCACACCCGCCACTATCACTTCGAGGATATCGCCTCGACACGCGTCCATCGGCATCTCATTCCGGGCGACGGGGCCATCGACTTCGCGGCGACGCTGGCGGCCATCGAGAAAACCGGCTACCAGGGATGGGTAACGGTGGAACTGTACCCGTACATCGACGAGCCGGATACGGCGGCGAGTCGCGCTCGCGACTACCTGAAGAACGTCGCCGAGGCGCAGGGAATTCGCTGGGAGTAGCATTCGCTGGCAGCGGCAACCGGCGTGGTCTGGTAGAGGGAATGGGGGGCAGGTCCCGCGTCCGCCATCGTTTGCCGGGAGTCGCCTGTGGAATCGCGGCGGCAGTGTGACCTGACCCCGTTTCATGCATGGAGTCCCCCGCTTGGAAGACTCGTACCCGCCTGCCGATTCGACGTCGCCTCGATGGTTGCCCTGGCTGCAACTGCTTCGGCTGCCCAACGTCTTCACGGCCATCGCCGACGTGTCGATGGGCTACCTGCTTGGTGGCGGCAGGTCGTGGGGGGGCTGGCTGCCGGTGGTCGCGGCGACCTGTTGCCTGTATCTGGCCGGCATGGTGTTGAACGACGTCTTCGACGCCGAGTTGGATCGCGTGGAGCGACCTTCGCGACCGATTCCCTCGGGACGCATCCCAAGGCGACACGCCGCTGCGCTGGGATGGTGGCTGCTGGCCGCGGGCATCGCTTGTGGCTGGCTGGCAGGTCGCGTCGCAGGTACCCCCGGGGCACCTGCGCCCGCCTTCCTGGGTTGGCTTCGCCCCGACCTCCTGGGCGTGCTGCTGGCGGCCAACATTGTGCTCTACGATGGCCTGCTGAAGACGACATGGCTGGGCCCCCTGGCCATGGGCATGTGCCGCTCCTTGAATATCTTGCTGGGCATGAGTGTCACGGCCGATGCCGCCTTCTGGCAGGAATCGGCCGGGTGGCTGGCCGCCGCGGGCATCGGCGTGTACGTCATGGGCGTGACCTGGTTCGCACGTCACGAAGCTGGCACCAGTCCGCGCGCGGGACTGCTCCACGGTGCCGCCTGGATGCTCGCCGGGCAGTGCCTGCTGGTGTTGGTCGCGCCCGCTGGCCGCGTTTCGTCCGGTGCGGGGCTTGAGGGCCGGACGCTGCTGGGGTTGCTGTTGGCCCTCTATTCGATTCCCGTCTGGGGCCGCGCCGCTTGGGCGATTCGCTCGCAGACCGGCCGGGATGTGCAGATGACCGTGCGCGAGGCCTTGTTGACTCTGCCCTTCTTCGACTTCTGCCTGACCTGGATCCTCGTCGGCGGCACTCCGGCCTTGGCCATCATGCTGCTTGTCCTGCCGGCCCGGTATCTGTCCCGCTGGATCCGCGTCACCTGACTTGCCCTCGCCGGAAGTTGCGAGCGCGGAAGTGAAGGAGCTTGAACGGTGGGCGATCACCGCCGTGGAATTTGGGAGCCGCGATGGTCCGTGGTACAATCGCTCCCGGCGGAGGGACCGCGGATCGTTGAAGCCGCAGCGGTGATCGAGGTTCGGAACACCCGCGACGGCTGGCGACATTCGGTTGACGCGGGAGGGCTGCTGCGGTCGCTCCTGGGATGTTCGGCGGGAGGCATCGAGGGACTTGGGTTTCAGGTCGAGGGGTGCCTCGGCTGTGGGGTGCTGTTAAGTTGCCCGCTGGGTTGACGGAGGTTGGCTGCCATGAGCGACAGGGGAGGAATGCGAATACCGACCTGCTGGCTGGCCCTGGCGATCCTCTCGGTCTTCCAAGCGGCGGTCGCTTGCGGTCAGTCTTCCCCGGAAGCGGCGACTGTTTTGTCGGCTGCGGAGTTGGACTTCTTTGAGCAGCAGGTGCGACCGCTGCTGGCCGACCGTTGCCTGAAGTGCCACGCACGCGACAGTGAAGGCGGCGCGGCGGGCGGGCTGGCTCTGGACAGTCGAGCCGGTTGGATGGAGGGAGGCGAACTGGGCGTTCCCATCGTGCCGGGCCG
This sequence comes from uncultured Pirellulaceae bacterium, assembly GCA_964620405.1. Taxonomy (GTDB): domain Bacteria; phylum Planctomycetota; class Planctomycetia; order Pirellulales; family Pirellulaceae; genus CAZUJM01. Next base: position 13,608 of record CAZUJM010000054.1, read on the forward strand.
TCCTGCGGAAAGCCTGCTCATGGAGGCCGTGGAGCAGCAGGGCGATCGGCTGCGGATGCCCCCCGACGGACGCTTGGCGGCAGCCGAAGTAGAGATCTTGCGTCAGTGGATCGCCCGCGGCGCGCCGGATCCACGGACGGGACCTTCCTCCGATGCTCTCCCTGGCGACGCCGGCCCCACCGATGCCGTACTTGCCTGGCAGCGCGAGCCGGCGCAGGGTGCGGCCTTCT
>CAZUJM010000054.1:13847-27943 GCA_964620405.1 uncultured Pirellulaceae bacterium
TGGCAGGCGGGCGGGGTGGAACCGGTGGGGGAAGCGGATCCACGGGAGTGGATTCGCCGCGTCACCCTGGACCTTACGGGCTTGCCGCCAACTCCCGCCGAAGTGCTGGCCTTCCTCGCGGATGACGCGCCCGATGCCCCGGAGCGACTGGTCGACCGCCTGCTGGCTTCGCCCCGTTATGGCCAGCGCTGGGGACGCTTCTGGCTGGATGTCGCCCGCTACGCCGACTCCAACGGGCTCGATGAGAACATTGCCCACGGTAACGCCTGGCGTTATCGCGACTACGTCATCGCCGCGTGGAACCACGACAAGCCGTTCGATCGCTTCGTCGTGGAACAGCTGGCCGGAGACCTGGACCCCGCACCGGCGACGCACGAGGAACGCGTGGAGCGCCTGGTGGCCACGGGATTCCTGGTGCTCGGACCGAAAGTCATGGCGGAAGTGGATGAGACCAAGATGGAGATGGACATCATCGACGAGCAGGTGGAGACAACGGGCCGCGCGTTCCTGGGGCTGACCCTGGGCTGCGCCCGCTGCCACGACCACAAGTTCGACCCGATCCGCACGCGCGACTACTACGGGATGGCCGGCGTCTTCAAGAGCACGCGGACGATGGAGCATTTCAAGAAGATCGCGCGGTGGAATGAGGTGACGATTGCCACGGCCGAGGAACAAGCCGGGCGGGAGGCAGCGCAGGCACGGTTGACGGCGTTGCAAGAGCAACTGCGGCAGGCTCGTGAGCGACAGGCGGCCACGGCGGCGGTGGGGGGGCCCTCAAGTGCCCAGGCGGTCGATGCGGGCAAGGAGGATCTCCAGCAGGAGGTGGAACGCCTGCAGCAGCAGGTCGACGCGGCGCAAGCTGCATTGCAGGAACTGCCGACGACGATGGCCGTGTCGGACCGGTCGGAGATCCTTGAGTTGCCGATCCATGTGCGCGGAAACCACCTGACGCTTGGGGAAGTCGTCCCGCGGCAAGTGCCGCAGGTGCTCCGTTCCGAGGCCTTTCCGCCGCCTGCGATGCCCGCCAATGCGAGCGGTCGCCGGGAACTTGCCCAGTGGCTGGTCGACCCGCGACACCCGCTGACCTCTCGCGTGCTCGTCAATCGACTGTGGCGGTGGCACTTCGGCCGCGGTCTCGTTGGCTCGACCGACAACCTGGGGCGGCTCGGCGAAGCACCGACGCACCCGGAACTGCTGGACTGGCTGGCGTCCGAACTGGTTCGCGGGCAGTGGTCCATCAAACGACTGCAGCGAACCATCGTGCTCTCGCGAGCCTACCGCCTCGCGTCGCGAAATCATGCCGGCAACGAGGCGATTGATCCGGGCAACCTGCGATGGTGGCGATTTGAACGGAGGCGTCTGGAGGCCGAAGCGATCCGAGATTCGCTGCTGGCGGTCAGCGGGCTGCTGGACGAAAAAATGGGCGGTTCGCTCCTGCATGTGAAGAATCGCGAGTTCCTCTTCGACCACACTTCGAAGGACAACACTCGCTACGACGCACGGTGTCGGTCGGTCTACCTGCCCGTGATCCGCAACCATCTCTACGATATGTTCCAGCTGTTCGACTACGGGGATGACAGCGTCACGAACAGCGATCGAGCCACGACCACGGTTGCTCCGCAGGCGCTCTTCCTGCTGAATGGTGAGCTGACGAGATCCGCGGCCCAAGCTCTCGCGCAGCAGATCCTCCGGGCCGACGCGCCGTTTCCGGAAAGACTTGCGCTGGGCTATCAGCGGGTGTTTGGCAGGCTTCCCAGTCCCCGGGAGATGGAGCGAGATCGCGGCTATCTGGAGGCGATGGAGCGGCAGTTGGCAGGGGAGACGGGCTCGTCCCCCGACTCCTCGGCGGCGGGGACATCCGATCCGGAATCGAGAACGTTACGCGCCTGGAGCCTGCTCGCCCAGGCCTGGCTATCCAGCAACGAGTTTGTCTATGTCCGGTGAATCCACGCGTTCGGTGAACCCCGAGTCTTTCGCGGAACCGTGCCGGTTCACACGCCGCGCGGCGCTCCGCGGCGCAGCGCTCGGGTTTGGGCACCTGGCCGCCTCGACTTTGCTTTGGGAGCAGCACGGAGTCCGTGCCGCCGAGGGGGATCCGCTCGCCGCTCGATCTGCCCACTTCCAGCCCCGCGCGAAACGGGTGATCTTCCTTTTCATGAAAGGAGGCCCTTCGCACCTCGACACGTTCGACTTTAAACCGTCGCTGCAGCGCGATGACGGCAAGGAACTGCCCTACGCGAAGCCCCGCGTCCAGTTCGCTCCGACCAGCAGGCTGCTGGCGTCCCCTTGGAAGTTTCGTCCCGCGGGCGATTGTGGAATTCCCATCAGCAGCCTTTTTCCGCATGTCGCAAGCCACGCCGACCGGCTCTGTTTCCTGCACTCGGTCCACGGTACGAACGCGGCGCATGGCGGCGCCCTGCTGAAGCTGCATACGGGCAGCGATCGTTTCGTAAGGCCCAGCATGGGCTCCTGGGTGCTCTATGGGCTAGGCTCCGAAAACGCCGACCTGCCCGGCTTCATCACCATCTGCCCGACCCTGGCCCATGGTGGAGTGAAGAACTGGAGTTCGGCGTTCCTGCCGGCTCATTTCCAGGGCACCCCGTTGGGCGTCGCGAGCCAGCCTGCGTCGGCGGCGACGCTGAAGTATGCGAGCAATCCGGAGATCTCCTCGCGGGTACAGCGAACCCAACTGGACCTGCTGCGGGAGATGAACCGGGAGCAACTGGAGCAGTCGGGGCCGGACGAGGAACTGGAAGCGAGGATGCGTTCCTTCGAACTCGCGTTCCGCATGCAGATGGCGATGCCGGAGGTCGAGGATCTTTCACAGGAGACGGCGGCGACGTTGCGGAGCTATGGCCTCGAAGATCCCGTCACGGCCAACTTCGGCCGACAGTGCCTGCTCGCGCGCCGGTTCGCCGAGCGTGGCGTGCGTTTCGTGCAGGTGACGCATAGCGACAGCATGGTGCAGTGGGACCAGCACGCCGATCTGAAACGCGGACACGAGAAGAACGCGCTGGAGGTGGATCGGCCCATCGCCGCGCTGCTGGCCGACCTCGCCCAGCGTGGCCTGCTGGAAGACACCCTGGTGCTCTGGGGTGGCGAATTCGGCCGCACGCCGACCATGGAGGGCAAGGATGGACGGGATCACAATCCCGAGGGGTTCACGATGTGGATGGCGGGAGGCGGTGTGAAGGCCGGTTTCCGATATGGAGCTACGGACGAGTACGGGTACTATGCCGTCGAGGACAAGATGCACGTCCATGACCTGCACGCCACGCTGCTGCACCTGCTGGGGCTGGACCACCTGCAGTTGACCTACCGCTATGCGGGACGCGACTTCCGGTTGACCGATGTCGCGGGCGAACCGGCGACGCGGATCTTCGCCTAGGGGACGGGGCCTCGATTTTATCGGCGGCCCAGTGCCTCAAGCGGCCCAGTGCGCGGCGCGCCTCGGAACGCGTGCGAGCAGCCCGGTTCGCGCTGGGACTCAGTTCCGCCAGAATTGCGACGCCTCGGGCCCACGGTAGCGGATGTTCATCTCCGGAGTCGCCACCGGAATCTGTCCCTGGTGCAGGGAGTTCACTCCGCCGATCACCATCCCGGAGGTCAGCAGCGTTCGCTCGACGGGGTACGGCGTTCGGCCCGTGAGGATCGTGTCCTCGATGTGCCTCGTCAGCGGGTTGAAGAAGTCGGCCGTGGTGGAGCCATGCGTGGGCATGGGCAGGTACATCTGGCAGGAGACGATGGAACCCGTGTCTTCCCGATAGCCGGCGTAGTTGAAGTCGCGGATGCCGGTCATGAAGATGGAGGTGCGGAAACCGTCGTTGTGTTCGATCAGGTAGCCCGTGGTCTCGGGGAGCGTCTTGCGGAACCAGGGGTAGGTGACGCGGTCGGTGGGAAAGCCTCCTTCCACGGGCAAGTTATGGCTGCGATTCAGGGCCGCCACCATCAGGTCGCGCGTGAGCGCGTAACGCTCCTGGTCGAGGTGTTCCCAGAGTTTTTCGCCGCGCAGCGCGTGGACTTCGCGAATCCCCACCTCGCCGCCCTGTCGACGCTCCGACATGCACTGCGCTGTTTCCAACGCGTGGAAGTCGTAGCTGTCGACTCCGCCGTAAGCCACGCAGACGCTCTCACGCACCGGGACACCCAAGGGCATGTCCACTTCGGGCAGACGCCACGTGACGGGCAGCGACGAACCGGCCAGGAAGGCGAAGCCCAGCCGCCTCGAATCCTCGACCATCTCCACGCACTCGGACCACTCCGTGGAAAGATGCTTGTCGTTGAAGACGGGCACGGAGCGTCCGCTGTCTTCAAAGACCTTGACGATCTCCTTGAACCACGCGTAACGCGGATAGCGGGTCTGTCCCTTCTCGTTGCGAGGATAGTCGCCATGCTCGGCGATGATCACAACGCCATCCACGGCGAGTTTCTCGCCGCCCAGGGTCAAGGCTTCGGAGATGGAAGGAAAGGCCTTGAGCTGGTGTCGGTCGATCCGTTGCCGCCCGAGATCTCCCTCGGGGAACTGGTCGATATAGACCGAGGCGACTTCGACCCGCGGTGCCTGCCAGGTTCCGCCCCAGGTGTACCCCAGCGTGAGTCGGTCGAGGAAGTGCTGGGCGTGCGAGTGCTGGCGGACTTCGGTCCCCAGGAAGGCGATACGCTTCGGACGTTCCGCGGCCGGCAGCACGGATGAGGTGAGCAGAAGGCCTGTCGCGGCGGAAAGGAACTGTCGGCGGTGCATGGGATGCAGCTTTCGGTGGGAAGAGGTTGGGAAGGAGGGAGGTAGGGAAGGGCAGGCGTACGAGGGCGGGCGTTAGGTGAGGATTTCGTGGACAACGCGTCCCGGGCTGATCGGGAAGGGACGGCCAAGTGCGTCGTGGATTTCGGTCCGGGGCGAAAAGCCCAGGCAGTGGAATACGGTGGCGGTCAGGTCCTGGGGACGCACGAGGCCCGCGAGGGGAAATCCGCCCTGCCGGTCCGACTCCCCATGTACCGAGCCGCCGCGGACGCCGCCTCCAGCGAGCGCCACCGAGAACACGTGCCCCCAGTGATCGCGACCGCCCTGGGCGTTGAACTTCGGCGTGCGTCCAAATTCGCCCATGATGACGACCAGCGTGTCGTCCAGCATCCGACGATCCTGCAGGTCGTCCAGCAAGGCGGCCGCCGCTTGATCCAGGACCGGTGCGAGGGCCCGCTTCAGCCGACCTGGTTCGTCGGCATGGCTGTCCCAGCACGGTGCGTTGGCGGGTTCGTCGGGGCCGCGGAACCAGTTGACCTGCACCAGCGAGACGTCCGCCTCCAGCAGACGCCTCGCCAGCAGGACGCTCTGGCCAAACTGGGTATGTCCGTATCGCTCCCGCGTGGCCGGCGATTCGGCCGTGAGATCCAGTGCATTGCGCGACTGCGAACCACTGAGGACCCGGAAGGCCTGCCGCTGTTTTTCACTGAAACGATCCATGGAACCACCACGCTCGATGGCGCTGAGGTGGCCGTCGATCCGTCGCAGCAACTCGCGACGCTCCAGCATCCGGTCCGGGGACACCTCCACGGGAAGCTGGAACTCCGGCACGCGGAAGCTGCTGGAGGCAGGCTCGCAGCGAAACAGCCACGGGTCCGCCGAGGTGCCGAGGAACCCTGAGTCCTGGCCGGGCCAGACCGACTGGTCGGTGTTGAAAATGTGCTGGGGCAGACGCACGGCGGGCGGAAGAGTGGTTTCGCCGCGACGCAAGTGCTGGACCACCGCTCCCAGGGTAGGCCAGTTATTGGGGGCTCCTGGATTGGCGTTCTCAAAATTCATCGGCTGGTGCGGGTGTCCTGTCAGCATGAAGTAGCCGCTGGACGAGTGGGCATGGTCCTCGGTGGAGACAGCCCGCAGCAGGCTCAACCGATGCATGCGAGCGGCCAGCTGCGGCAGCAACTCGCCGATGTGGATACCGGGAACCGAGGTGGCGGTGGAGCCGAACGGGCCGCGGATCTCCTCGCTCGCCAGCGGTTTCGGATCCCACGTCGAATGCTGGCAGGGACCTCCCAGGAGAAAAAGGATCACGCATCGTTTCGCGCGGGCACCCGCATCGTTCTCGATGGGCGATCCCGCTTGGATTCCGGAGTGCAGCAGCAGGGGACTTGCCAGGCCGCAGCCGAATCGCAGGAAAGCACGTCGGTTCAGTTGGCCCAGGAATGCAGGAGCGGGGCCGAGGAGGGAAAACATACGCGGGAGTCTCCGACGCGTGCGGCGCGTCCAGGGAGGAGTGCTGGAGCGCTTCTAGTTTGCACGATCGGGACACGATGCTCAAGCAAGCCATGGCCTAGGCGGCGAACGGCTCGCCAAGGTGGCAAGACTCGCGCGGAAGATGCCGGGACTCCTGATTGGAGGTCGGCGAAGAATGAAGGGAACCCCGGTTCGAGGAAGCGAGGCGGACACTTCCTCGAACCATTGGGGTGTCCTTCTGGCCCCAGGCAAGAGCCGAAGAAGAACCCGAAATTGAGCTAGTCACGGGCCTGGGGGCCACCCTTCCGAATTGCTTCGGCAGGGCTGGAACCGGAAACCGGCTCCACACCCAGGCTCTGCCCGAGTGCGAGATGATCGTAAAGCAGTTCGCGTGCCATACCTCGTTTTGCCTGTTCTTGTTTTTGGCAGAAATACTCTAAGTTACTGCTGTGAAGGGCTTTGTGTTGTTTCATTGAGTTGTCTTCGAGCGGGGGGCTGCGGGGGCTGTGCCTAGAAGCTGAGCAGTCGACGACGCGCCTCCTAGCAGAAACGTCCGGGATGAGGGCAAGCCGATGGGCGAAGTCGGCTTGGTTAAAAAAAAAGGGCGGTGCCGAAGCACCGCCCTTTCGAGGACCCAGTTTCCGTCGCTCGCGAGTCGCCTTAGTAGGTGGCGATCACGTCCACGCCGAAGATCGTCTCATCCAGGCCAGCGGCCGGGATCCATTCCTGACGGATCTCGGGACGCACCACGAAGTTGGCGTGCGGCTTGTAGTTCACGCCGAACGTGGCTTCGTTGGCCGAGATGTTGCCCGTGTTCGCAGCCAGCGAATCGAACTGCCACCATTCCACGCGGGCACCGAGCTTCGTGCAGTCGTTGACCGTGTAGAACAGGTAGTTGACGATGGCCACATTGTCTTCCTGCGTCGAATCGACGCGGAGGAAGTCGGTCTGGAAGACGTACTGCAGCTTGTCCGTCAGGGCCGTGTCGAGGATCACGCTGTGGACGTAGGCATCGCTGCCCTTCCAGCCGAAGTCACCGACGACCGTCGCGTAGATCAGCTTCATGTCTTCCGAGATGGTCTTCGTGAAGCCGCCCAGGAAGCTGCTGCCGTCACCGAACTGGTCGAAGCCGGTGTCCCAGCCCAGCGACCAGCAGGCCCACACGGACAGCGAGTCGCTGACGTTGTAGGTCAACAACGCGCCGGTGTGAGTAAATGGCTCGCTGTTGTACATCGTGTTCGCATGGCTGTAGAAGAAGTTGCTCGGCGCCATGACGGACTCGTAGCCCACGATCGTGTAGAAGTGGCCGATCTTCATCGACCAGTCACCCTTGCCGATCTCGGCGTAGAGCTGGGGCAGGGCGAATCCGTAGATGCCGTGATCCCAGCCGTTGTCGAAACCGCGGGGGCCGTTGGCGTCCGGCGTGTTGCCGAAGGCCTGGGTATCCGCGGCATCCACGCCGTACATGAAGTCGGCGCGGAAGCCCCAGTCGTAGTTGCACTCGTCAGCAGCCAGCTTCTTCTCGAGGAAGAACCACTGCTGGTGCAGGTTGAAGTTGTCCGGGTGGACATTGAACTGCGGCACCAGGCTGGCCTTGTTGTGGTAGCCGAACTGCGTCCAGCCGCCCACGTTCCAAGCCGAGTCCTCGCAGAGCAGGGAGCTCTTCAGGGAGTACGGCTCCCCGAGGTTGCAGAAGCTGCCGAGTCCACCGAGGCCCAGGCCGCAGCCGGTGTCGCAGGCGGAGGCAGGCGGGCAGGTGTTGCAGCCGACGGCCGGGCTGGCTACCGGAGCGGGCGAGGCAACCACCGGAGCGGCATCCTGGACCGGGGCGGGTTCCTGGCTGGCCGGAACCGGTTGGGCGGCCGCGGAGTCCTGCAGGTAGCGGTTGTAGTCGAAGCCGGCAGGGCGCACCGAGAAAGGCTGGCGCAGTTGCTGGGCCATCAAGTTCCCTGTGAACAGGGCACTCGAAAGGGCCCACGCGCAGGCCCACGTCGAAAGTTTCATGGCTAAGCTCTCCAAATCCGTGGAAACTGGGTCAGTACAGCGCAACCCGCGCTGCTGCGGAGGGTGATTTCCGATGTGGTTTCGCGGGACAACCGCTGCACGGTGTGCAGGTGGGTAGGGCTCTCCCTGCGTTCATTCCTCACCGGTTCTATCGGATGGCCCGAGAAGGCCTAATCACAGCAAGAGGCGCAGGATTGCCGCAGAAAACGGCTGGAAAGGCCCATTCTTGGAAAGTTGTGACGGTCCCGAAGAGAGTACGGAGCCGCTAGCGTGGAGGACCGTTACCGTCGGCAAAAAGAGCGTCCACAAACTCGTGGGGGCGGAAGGGCGCGAAGTCCTCCGGTTTCTCCCCAACCCCGATGAACTTCACAGGCAGGTTGAACTGTTGGCGAATGGGAATGATCACTCCGCCCTTCGCCGATCCGTCTAGTTTGGAGAGGATGATTCCCGAACACTGGACGGCATCGGAGAAGCCCCGGGCTTGGCTGATCGCGTTTTGGCCCGCCGTGGCGTCCAGGACCAGCAGCACTTCATGGGGAGCCGAGGGGACGAGTTTTTCGACGACGCGACGGATCTTGGCCAACTGGTCCATGAGGTTGGACTGGGTCTGCAGTCGACCTGCCGTGTCCAGGATGCAGACGTCCGCCCCCGATTCCAAGGCCCTGGCCACCGTGCGATGGGCTACGCTGGCCGGGTCGCTTCCCGCCGGCCCCGTGACGATCTCCGCTCCCAACCGTTCGGCCCAAATCGTCAACTGCTCGACCGCCGCAGCGCGGAACGTATCCCCCGCTCCCAGGACCACCCGGTGTCCCTCCTGGATCAGCATGCGGGCCAGTTTGGCGATCGAAGTCGTCTTGCCGGATCCGTTGACGCCGACCACCAGAATCACGGTGGGAGGATCGGTCTGCAGCGCCAGCGGCGCGTCCTCCTGCTGGAGCAGTTCGTAGAGTTGATTCCGGACGACCCGGACAAGGTCCTCCTGCTGCACCACTCGCCCACGGAACTCGCGTCCAACCTGGTCACGGATGGTTTCCGCCGGACCGGCTCCCATGTCGGTTTTCACCAGCAAGGCGAAGAGTCGGTCGAGCATGGTGTCGTCGACCAGTTCCCCGTCGTGCTTGAACAGGTCACGAATGTCGGTTTGCAGGAGCCGACCAGTCCGTTGCAAGCCCTGGCGGATGCGGCCGAGCCATCCGGAGTTCGATCGACCCGCCCCGCCGTCGGCCTCCGGCCTCAAATCAGCTCCGCCCGCCTCCGGAGAACCAGCCTCGGGAGATCCCGCCTCCGAAGTCTTGGCTCCCTTCCGGGTGAAACGATCGAAAATGCCCATCGTAAGCCGTCCTTAAGTACCGGGGACGCAGCGGTCATGCGGGGGGTGGAGGAACGCTTTCGGAACAGCCGCCCGCAACCTGCCTCCGCGAGGCCAGTGAAGCGAGGCTATTCCTCCGAGGCCTGGGTCGCGTTGGCGGGCTGCAGGCTATCAAGCACTCCGTTGACAAACTGGGCCGAGGCCTTCGAGCCGAACCGTTTGGCCAGCTCAATCGCTTCGTTGATCACGACGCTGCGGGGCGTATCCGTGTGCAGAAGTTCGAAGGCGGCGAGACGCAGGATGTTGCGATCCGTGACCGCCATCCGCCGCAGGCTCCAGTTGGCCGCGCTGGCAGTCAGCTGCTCGTCCAGCTCCGTCCGGTGCCGTCGAGTACCCCAGAGCAACGCCAGGGCGAAGTCGACCGACTCCTCCTGGTGATGCAGGCGATCTCGGACGAACCTCTCGGAGGCCTTGATGTCGGGTTGCGGGTGCTGGTCGTCCTGATAAAGCATCTGCAGGACAACTTCGCGGGCACGGCTGCGTTGAAGCATGGTTACTCAGGGTCGGCTGACGACGGAAGTTTCAAGAGCGTTCGGGAGCGGGTAACTGGGCCAGCACATCCACCATTTCCAAGGCGGCCAAGGCGCATTCGCTGCCCTTGTTGCCGACCCGCCCCCCGCTTCGCTGGATGGCCTGTTCCAGGTTCTGGCAGGTCAGCACGCCGAACAGCACCGGGACACCACTCTGCAGGGTCGTCTGTCCCAGGCTGTGGCTCACCTGCTGGTTGATGTACTGGTCGTGGGTGGTTTCGCCGCGAATCACGGCCGCCAAGCAGATCACGGCCCGGTGTTGGCCCGAAACTGCCAGTCGGTGGGCGACCAGCGGAACTTCCCAGGCGCCCGGCACCCAGACCACGGTGATCTGGTCGTCCGGAACCCCCTGCGATCGCAGTGTCCCCACGGCGCCCTCCAGCAGGTTTCCGGTGACGCCCTCATTGTATCGAGCTACGACCACGGCAATAGGGCCCCTGCAATTCGAGGGGACTCCCTGGATCGTCTTGGGCATGGTCGCGTCTCCTTTGCTTCTGGCGTCCAAGCTGGGCTTCTGGCGTCCAAGCTGGTTGTTCGCGACTACCTCAGGTTCATGCCGAGGAGGAATTCCGCGTTGGTTTTGGTTTTTCCGAGCCGCGATACCAGCAGTTCCATGGCCTCGGGTGGACTCATATCGTGCAGCAAACGGCGAAGGATGACAACCCGTTTGTACTCTTCGGGATCCATCAACATCTCTTCCCGACGAGTGCCGCTGCGATTGATGTCGATCGCGGGCCAAATGCGTTTGTCGACCAGCTTGCGATCGAGCACGATCTCCAGGTTGCCCGTGCCCTTGAACTCTTCGAAGATCACTTCGTCCATGCGACTGCCCGTGTCGATGAGGGCTGTCGCCAGGATGGTCAAGGAACCTCCTTCCTCCACTTTACGGGCGGACCCGAAGAAGCGTTTGGGACGCTGCATCGCGTTGGAGTCGAGGCCTCCGGAGAGGATCTTGCCTGACTGCGGGCACTCCGAGTTCCAAGCACGGGCCAGACGCGTGATGGAGTCGAGGAAGATGATCACATCGTGGCCGTATTCCACCAGGCGTTTGGCCTTTTCCAGCACCATCTCGGCGACCTGCACGTGCCGGGAGGCCGGTTCATCGAACGTGGAACTGACGACTTCGCAGTTCCGGCCTTTCACCTGCCGCTCCATGTCGGTGACTTCCTCGGGACGCTCGTCGATCAGCAGCATGATCACGTAGGCCTCGGGGTAGTTGTGCAGCACCGCCTTGGCCATCTTCTGCATCAGGATGGTCTTCCCCGCCCGCGGCGGGCTGACGATCAGGCCTCGCTGGCCGAAGCCGATGGGCACGATCAGGTCCACCACCCGGCCTTCCATCCCATCGCCGGGCGTCTCCATGCTGATTCTCTGGTCGGGATGCAGTGGTGTCAGGTCGTCGAACGACACCTTGTCGGCCATCAGGTTCGGGTCGTGGAAGTTGATGGCTTCGACACGCAGCAGGGCGAAATACCGCTCGTTCTCCTTGGGAGGCCTGATCTGGCCTGAAACCGTGGCGCCGGTCTTCAGCCCGAAACGGCGGATCTGGCTGGGGGACACATAGATGTCGTCGGGGCACGAGAGATAGTGGTAGTCCGGGCTTCGCAGGAACCCGAAGCCGTCCGGGAGAATCTCCAGAGTGCCTTCCCCGTACATGAGTCCGTTCATCTTCACGCGTTCCTTCAGGATGCGGAAGATCAGGTCCTGTTTCTTGAGCCCCGCGACTTCGGTAACGTTCTCCTTGCGGGCCTCCTCGATCAACTGCGCCATGCTCATCTTCTGCAGCTCGGCGATGTGGATCTCGCCCTGCTTGATCTTCTCGTAACGCTCATGAGTGTCGGACGTCCAGCGTTCGGCTTCCTCGGCCAGCTCCTCCGCCAGCGACAGAGGTTCCGGTTCTTCGATCGGCGACGCCGATTCCGGGGGCGGCGACGATCGGCGGCCCGGTTCGGCCAGGCGACGTCCCACGGTTCGCCCTGCCAGAGGCCCTCGGAGATCTTCCGGCGACGACGCTCGTTCAGCCCCCGCGGCAGTGGCGGGATTCGCCGCAGGCCTCGACGAGGGCAACCCGTCCGCGTGGCCAGCGATTTTCGCCGCGGCCCGCGAGGAAGCTTCCTCGCGTGGCAGCGACTCCGAGGTGCCGGTGGCAGCACCCGACGGCTCACTTCCGTCCGTTGATTCGAGGCTGGCGACCTCGCCCGCATCGGCGGTCAGCGGCAGAATGTCCTTGCCGAACTCCTCAGGCGACCTTCGTCGCGGGCGTCGGACGTCGGTGGAGTCGGTGGGCGGGCGTTTACCTCGTGCGTCAGACATGGCGTCCTCGCTTCCGGCAGGCGGATAGAGTGGGCAGAGTGGCTTGAAGGGGCTGCAGACGCTCGGATGACGCTGCGGATGGGAACTGCGGATGGGACGGTATGCCGATCCGGCAGACCGTGGGATTTGCAGGGGACGGGGGAAGTCGAAGTGTTCGGGGGGCTGGCTCGCAGACGGCCGAGGACGCCGCGTGGAAGACCGGTCCGCGGGCAGCCGTGCATTAAGCGCCGGAGATGGGGCCAACCACGAGTTCCCAAACTGCGGCCGCCTGCTCAAGAGTTTCCCTGAGCGTCCCCGAGTTGTCAATAATCGAATCGGCCCGCGCCCGCTTCACATCCAGAGGCAACTGGGTGGCCTCGCGCCGCTGGAATTCGGACTCCGTCCAGCCTCTTTCCAGTGCCCGCTGCAATCGCTGCTCTCGCGACGCTTCGACGAAGACCAGATGGTCGCAAAGTTGATCCCACCCCGCCTCGATCATCAACGCTGCGTCCAGCACCGCGGCCGGACGATGCTGTTGCCGAGCTGCATCCAGGTCCATTTGCAAACGGGCCGCGATGCGAGGATGCGTAAGTTGCTCCAAGAATCGCTTCTCGCTGACCGCGTCTTCCGTCCCCGCGAAGACGATCCTGCCGATCGCGCCGCGGTCCGTTCGACCCGCCGCGTCCAATGCCTGCGGACCCCAGCGACCGACCAGGGCCTGCTTGACCGCGGGCTCCTCCAGCACCGCATGCCCGGCCCCGTCGGCATCCAGGCGAACGGCCCCGAGCGTCTCAAAGTAACGCGCGACGACCGATTTGCCGCTCGCAATGCCTCCCACGATTCCCAGAATCTGCATAGTCCACTCCGCCCTGCGCCCTGGGGGCTTTTCCACTCGTTCCTCGTTCCCCGACTCCCGGCCGCTCGAAACCGGCCAGGTGCATCGAGGAGTTCCCGTGCGACCTCTTTAGCTGCCACCTCTTTCGCTGCCGGGAATGGAGCACCCTGACGGTGCCAGGAGGGCCGCCCGCTGATCCGGTCTGGTTCCTTCGATCGATCCCTCTGGGGATGCCTTCGGTCCGCGCCGGTGATTTTGCCGAACCGGACGTTCGGTTCTATTTCACCGGCCAGGGGCCGCCCTCTGGCAAGGGCATTCAGGAGACACCGTGGCGTTTCGGCAACGCGGCAAAAGCTACTCCTGTTTGTAATCCTGAACAACGGGTCGTGCGACTTCAATTCCTGAAGCAGAGAGGGCCCGGGAACGTGCGACGCGTGAGTTGAAGGCTTAGCGCTGGCGTTCGTTGACACTGCTATCAGGCGTAACTAGAATCGGCCCATAGTCTTAATGGCGTCGTTGAGGGGCGGTGAGCGCGGCGGCCCGGCGAGGTACCCTCTCCGTGAGGACGCGGGGTGTTTCAAGCGTTCTCTCGACCAGGGTGTTGATTGATTGTCGGCTGATGGTGAGGTTGCTGCTTCCGGGTAGGCCCCGAGACGCAGCGAACTCCCCTGCGGGCAGACGGCCTGAAAGCAAACAGCGACTCGCCACCGTGGATCGTGGATCAAGTGACGAGCGAGGTTTGCACAGCGAGGTTTGCACAGCGCGGTCTGCACAGCGAGGTTTGCACAGCGCGGTCTGCACAACGCTGGCTGCACAGCGCTGGCTGCACAGCGGGTTAGGCAGGAGACTGGCGGGATA
>CAZUJM010000055.1:0-27643 GCA_964620405.1 uncultured Pirellulaceae bacterium
GGAATTCGTCCACCACCACCGCCGCCACGCCCGGCAATGCAGGCTGCTCCAGCAGCATGCGAAGGAACACGCCCTCGGTCAGGAAGCCGATGCGCACGGCGTCGCTCCACGCCGCATCGAAGCGCGTGCGCCAACCCACCGCTTCGCCGGGTCGCGTGCCAATCTCCTCGGCCACGCGTCCACCCCGGTAGCGACAATGCTGGTAGATCGGCTGCTGGTGCAGCGGGCTCCAAACCCGCCGCGATTCAATGTTGGACGCCTCCAGCGTCTGCCGCACATCCTCGCACGACGCTCCAAACGCCTCCGCGTCAAAACGCACCACCGTCAGCCAGTAGTTGGGAACTCCATACGAAGCCTCCGGCATGAACTGGACACCCGGCAGGTCTGCCAGCCGTCGCTTGTAAAACTCGCAAACGTGACGCCGCGCGGCGACGCGTTCGTCGAGGACCGCGAGTTGCGCCAGGCCGACCGCCGCCAGCACGTTGCTCAGTCGATAGTTGTAGCCCAGCTCGCTGTGGTGGTAGAGATGGCCGGGGTCCTTGGCCTGCGTTGCCCAGTGCTTGGCCCTGGCGATCAGGTCTCCGTCGTTGGAGCAGAGCATGCCGCCGCCGCTGGTCGTGATGATCTTGTTGCCGTTGAACGAGAAGGCGCTCGCCCAGCCGCTCGAACCGGCCGGTCGACCCTTGTAGCTGGCTCCCAACGCCTCCGCCGCGTCCTCGATCACGGGGATCTCATAGCGATCCGTCAGTGCGCGGATGGCATCCATGTCGGCGCTCTGCCCAAGAATGTCGACGACCATGACCGCCTTCGGCAGGCGCCCGCGCGCGGCACCTTCCCGCAACTCGTCCTCCAGCAGGTTCGGATCCAGATTCCAGGACTCGCGTTCGGAATCGAGGAACACCGGCTTCGCGCCCTCGTACACGATCGGGTTCGCCGACGCGCAGAAGGTGAAGGTGGAACACACGACTTCGCTGTCCGAATCCAGTTGCAGGGCGCGCAGGGAGAGGTGCAGGGCGGCCGTGCCGCTGGCGACTGCCGCTGCATGACCTACGCCCAGTCGCTCCGCGAATCGCTGCTCGAACTCCGCCAAGTGCGGGCCGACGGGTGCTACCCAGTTGGAAGCGAAGACGTCGGCGATGCGCCGCTGCTCGTCTCCCGACATATGGGGAGGTGACAGGTAGATGCGTGGAGTTGTCATGGGGGCTGGAGTCCGGGGACGCTCGGGTGACGCACACTGGCTAGGGTGACGACCGGTTCTCGCGGCGGAAATGCCCGCCGGTGGATCTGCCGAAGTTTAACTCGCTCCAGAGACCCCTTGCGGGCGGGCCGCGGGCAAAGCGAAGGACGCGGAGGTCCGACCGCCGCGAAATGCAAATCGGCCCGGATGCCGCAGGGCAACCGGGCCGATGGTGGTTGGTCCGGACGGCTACACCGTTCGGAGTCCGGGCCTCGCGGGCACGCCGGGCCTCGCGAGCACGCCGGGCCTAACGCGGACGTCGGGCCTAACGCGGACGTCGGGCGGCGATCTGGTTCATGCCCGGGTAAAAGCTCAGGTAGAGGCCGAAGCGGGGATAGCCGCGCGCCGACCAGCCCTGCTGCCCGGTGATGGCCATGCCCTGGTTCTGCTGCTGCGTCTGACGGACCTGGTCCTGCACGTCGGCAATCTGCCGCTGGATGTTCGCCTGCTGCTGCTGACGCATCTGCATCTGCTGCTGCTCTTCCACCTGCGGACGCACCAGCGTGAAGTAGTTCGAAACGCCCGTTCCCGTGTTCAGGGTAGTCAGATTCAGGTACGGACTCACCGTGGGCCGGTTGTACAGGTAGTTTCGAGTCGCGCTGTAGAGGCTGGCCCCCGTGCGGCTGGTGTACGAATACTGGGCCTGCGCGTCGGACGAGGCCGAAAGCACGGCGAACAGTCCCGCGATCAGCAACAGGGCCCATCGCCTCGGCAGGCTGCTGGCATTCGTTGTCTTCATGGCATGACCTCGTTGGTGAAAATACGGGGGCCGGGAGGACGCCGATGCTCGGGCACCGGATGCCCCGCCTCCAACACACGCGTAAACTCTGGCTGGCAGGAATGATCGTCAAAGTCGCTCTATTTTATCCAGCAGAATCGCGGAAATCAGTCAACTTCCGCCGAAGCTCCGTGGATTCCACGTGGCAGCATGGGACTGCCAGCTGACTCCAGCCCTGCACCGGACAGCGGTTGGGGACGCGCGCCGGGGCACTCGCAGGCGAATCAACCCAGCAGTTGGTCTACCGGCATGAACATCGCGCGAAGCCGTTGGACGACCTGGGGTAAGGACCGTCGCCGCTGGGGCTGCCGTCGAACGCCTCAGCGGCCGACCGCCGTGGCCAGCGTCGCCACGACAGCTTCCGGGGCACTGCCGCTTCCAGGGAAACAGCCGCTTCGCTCGACGTCATTCTAGGAGCGACCACGCGGCGATTCAAATTCCCAGCGAAGGGGGCCGGTCAGGTGGGCGTGGCGACTTCCGGAGCGGCTGAGCTTTCGGGAGTCGGCGCCTCGACGGGCTCCGGCTTGCTGATCATCGAATCGAGGCCCTTTTTGCCCGAGGCTCGCAGGCCTTCCTGGATGACGGTTCCCAACTGGGACTCCAGCGTCTCGACGAACTGCATGAACTGCGCGATCTCTCGGCTGGCGAGCGCTTGGTCCTGCACGCCGGAGGCGAACAGCCGTCCGACATGCAGGCCGTTGACGACCAGTGGAATGTCGGCCTGCCACAGATGCTCGCGGCGATGGTTGCCTGCCTTGGACCACGTGGCGTAAAAGTCTTCATGCAGCCGCGGCAACGAAAGGTTGAGACGCATCTTGACCAGCTGGAACCGCTCGGCCGATTCAACGAGCGTTCCCCACCACTCTTCCCACTTCAGGTTGCCCTGCAGCGCCATGCTGGTGTGGCGGATCTTGTCCTTGCCGGAAGACGAGGGCGAGATGTGGCGTCCGAATCCGAAGAGTCGCGTGTTGAGCAGCACCATTTCGACGTAGCCGAACATGCGGGTAAAGATCAGGATGGCCAGCACGCCCAGGGTAACGCCAATGCCGAGCCATTCGTTTTCGTAATAGATGCTGGCGATGGCTCCGATGCTGGTGAGGCTGCAGAGCAGCACGATGAGGCCGACGGCTTGCGAGACGTTCCAGCCCTTCATCAGCAACACATGGTGGATATGCCCGCGATCCGTGGCGTAGATGCTGCGCCCCGTCAGCTTCCGCCGCACGACCGCCGCCACGCTGTCGAAGATCGGGATCGACCAGATCGCCAGCGGCGTGGCGAAGGCCAGCGTGGCGGCCTGCTTCATCGAGCAGCGCAAGGCGATGGTTCCCAGCACGAACCCGATCAGCATACTGCCGGTATCGCCCAGGTAGATTGTCGCAGGGGGGAAGTTGTAGCGTAGGAAACCGAGGAGCGCCCCGGCGAGTGCGAAAGCGATAATGGCATCCAGATACTGCAGTCCCAGCAGGGCCATGCAGCCGAAGGTAAGGCAGAAGACCACGCCGACGCTGCCCGCCAAACCGTCCACACCGTCGATCAGGTTCAGCGAGTTGATGGCTCCCAGTAGCCACAAGACGGTGAAGAGGGAGCCGAGCCAGCCCAGTTCCACCTCCATGTTGAGGATCGCGATGCGGGGCACGCTGAAGCCGCTGCCCATGACGAGGATGGCCGCGATCAGTTGGAAGAACAGCTTGGTGCTGCCTCGCATTCCGTGGCCGTCATCGACCACGCCCACGCACGCCAGCAGTGCCGAACCCAGGGCCAGCCCCAGTAGCGACGTCGGCATGCGCGTCGACAGCCACAGGTCATACCCCCACCAGTTGAGGAGCACCAGGACGGCAATCGGGGTGGCGATCAGCAGGGACAGACCTCCGCCGAGCGAGACGGCCGTGGACTGCGTCTTCCGATGAGCATCCGGCCGGTCGACGAACCCGACGCGAAGCGCCAACTGCCGCACCAACGGTGTGGCAAGGTAGCTCAGCAAGAAGGCGAGGACGAGAGCCGCAACAGCGATGGCCATGGAATCCGACCTGCAAGGAGCGTCGTGGAAGTTCAAAACAGGAACTTGGAGGACCGGTTTCGCGGACGCCCTCCAGCGCGATTCAGACCGTTATGCCGATCCTTCGGGCAATCTTGCGGGCGACTCTGCCACCCGCCAAATCTTCGTCAGAAAACAGGACGTTCCGGTCGAAGATTCCTTGAAGTCCCCCCCTTGGTTTAGCAAACTGTGAAACCGTCGGTTCGACCTCCCAGGGATTTTCCGGGACGCGTCGTAGTCTACTTCCTAATTCGCCACAGGAGGTTGACTGGACTGTGCCCCCGGAAGAATGTCTCCGGAAGCCCGGAAGCGTTTCCGAAACTTAGCTCGCTCGCCCAGGTCATTAAAACGCTGCCCACCGGAAGGGTCAAGCAAACCCGGACCTAGGGTCAGGGGGGTGCGTCGGGCCGGGGAGGCGGCAGAAGGGGAGGTAGGGGAGCCGCGCCCGATTTGGCGGACCCTCGTCAGGGTTCAGGGGCCCGGAAAGTCTGCGGAACGGGAAGCTCCGGGCTAGTCTTACGAACGGGCAGAAGCAGGGGAAGCGATGGGCCATCGGGGTCCTTGCCCCCCGGGAGTCATGGTGTCGAGATACGGCGGAAAGATCCACGATGGAGACGGCCAAGCTGAAGCGGTGGTTCCACACCCTCCGCTACCTGCGTCCCATCCAGGTGGGGAATCGGGTCTGGCGCCGCCTGCGTCGTCCTCGGTTCGAATCGCTCCCTGCCCTTCCCGCGCGCTGGCTTCGAGGGCACTGGTGTTCTCCCGCCGAACGGCCGGCCCAGATGCAGGCAGCCGGCGAACTGCAGGTCTTCCAGCAGCGTTATCCCTTGCGGAGCGTCACGGACTGGGAGCCGTCGGGAACACCGCATTTGGTCCTGTACAACCTCCACTATTTTGACGACCTCACCGCCACTGGACACTCCCAACGCCTCGACTGGCATCGCGACCTGATGCGTCGGTGGGTTGCCGACAACCGACCCGGTCGCGGAACGGGCTGGGAGCCCTATCCGACTTCGCTGCGGATCGTGAACTGGGTGAAGTGGGCGCTGTCGCGCATCGGCGCGGGCGATCGGGTGCGGGAGCACGAGATCTGCCAACCGACGGCACTCGAGGAGGAACTGCGAGCGTCCTTGGCAACGCAGGCCCAGGCTCTGTCCGAGCAGTTGGAGTACCACCTGCTTGCCAACCACCTGTGGGCAAACGCCAAGGCCTTGATCTTCGCGGGGGTCTTCCTCGAAGGCCCGCAAGCCGAAGAATGGCTGCGCGTGGGAAGCCGGATCATGGACGCCCAGGTGCGGGAGCAGATTCTCCCCGATGGCGGACATTTCGAGCGCAGTCCCCTCTATCACAGCCTGATGCTGGAGGACCTGCTGGACCTCTGGAACCTGGCGATCGCCTATCCGGATCTGCGTGCTCTGGGCTGGGTCTCCTCACTTCCCCCGACCATCCTCGCCATGCGACGCTGGTTGCAGACGATGTGTCACCCGGACGAGCAGATTTCGTTCTTCAACGACGCTGCCCTGGGAATCGCCCCGTCTCCGCGATCGCTGGAAGACTATGCGGATCGTCTAGGTTTTTCGGCTGTTTCGTCCCTCGGATCGGGCGTGCATGTCTTGCCCGCCTCGGGCTACGTCCGTCTGGAGTTGAACGACTGGGTGGTGCTGATCGATGTGGCGGAGGTGGGGCCTGCCTACCAGCCTGGCCACGCGCACGCCGATACGCTGTCGTTTGAAGCGTCGTGGCGCGGACAACGCCTGCTGGTTAATTCGGGGACGTCTTGCTACGGGATCTCGCCCGAAAGGCATCGCCAACGCTCCACGGCCGCCCACAACACCGTGGTCGTGGATCAGCAGAACTCGTCGGATGTCTGGAGCGGTTTCCGGGTTGGCCAACGGGCTTTGCCACGTGGACTGCGCGTGGAAGAGAGGAACGGCCAACTGACGGTCCTTTGCGCTCACGACGGTTATCGCCGCCTGCCCGGGCGGGTGACGCACGAGCGGACGTGGCTTCTCGGTCCGCAGGGGCTGGAAGTCTCCGACCGGCTCCGGGGAAACTTTCACGAAGCGGAAGCTCGCTTCCATTTGACGCCAGGGATCACCGCGAAGTCTGAGGGGATGGGAGAACGGGGGCGTCTGACGGGTCCCGCCGGGCCTCTGTTCTGGGAGACGCGGGGAACGCCTCTGGCGGTCGTCGCCTCGACGTACCACCCGTCGTTCGAAGTGGATCTGCCCAGTTCCTGCCTCGTCGCGCGCTTCGCTGGACCGGAACAGAGCCTGCGGTTCTACTGTTAGTGGACGCGGGCTGAACGATCGGGCTGGACCGTTCTACTCCAAGGGCTCTCCCCCCTTGGATCGCTCTGGATGTGGCCTACACTCCAGCAACTTACCGGTTCGTGGTGTCACTTGGAGCGATTGATTCGAACTGAAAGCGCCTTCGCTTCGTAGCGAAGTCCGCCCCTGAGGTCTGGACGCAGTCCGCGCCGGCCCGGGGTATGGCTCCGCAGGCGAGGAAGTGGTTTCGGTGTTCGAGTCGCGGTCGAGAGCCGCTCGCGACAAGAGACGCTCACGAAGGGGAATGGAAAAGACGATCGAACGCGTTCGGTGTCAGCCCGAAAGGGTTTAATTTGACGCGTTTTTGCAGCCTTACTATGCTGATGGCGTTTCGCTCGCCGGAACGTGACGCGTTGGGACCTGTGTCCGAGCGAGTTGCTGACGGCGAGTCGCGACGGGTGGCTCGCAACCGGTGACAACGGGCCGTGCCAGCCTTCGGGCCACAGCGGCCGTCACGCGGCCGCCGCCCTGCCATCCGCGGCCACGCATCGGTCGTTTCCTCTCCACCCCGACCCTGGGAACGCGAACCGAACTACTCCGGCCTCTCCCTATTCGAGGACTTCGCTGTGAATTCAGAAGCTCCAGCCGCTTCCTTGCTCGAAGATCGACAGAAGTTTTCCTGGGCAATGATCGGTGTCCTGACCGGCGCGGTTGTCCTGTCCTACCTGAACATGCTGTGGGGGACGGCCGAGGCCTGGTCGACGCCCATGTACAATCACGGCTACCTGATTCCGGCCTTCGCCGCGTTT
Source organism: uncultured Pirellulaceae bacterium (assembly GCA_964620405.1). Classification (GTDB taxonomy): domain Bacteria; phylum Planctomycetota; class Planctomycetia; order Pirellulales; family Pirellulaceae; genus CAZUJM01. The sequence goes on from CAZUJM010000055.1 coordinate 7,130, forward strand.
CTGCTGTACATGCGGCAGGAGCCGTTCGGCGAAGTATCGGACCGGGAACGCTGGGTGGGCGTGGCCATCATCGTGCTCGGCACGCTGATGCGTCTGGCGGGATCCTACATGGTGCAGTTCACCATCGACCGCGTGTCGATGGTCGTCTGCCTGCTTGGAGTCTGGATGATGGTCGGCGGCTGGCACGCTCTCCGCTGGGCTGGCCCGGCGGTCGCCTTCCTGCTCTTCATGTTCCCGCTGCCGCGATACTTCGTGGACAACGGCCTGCGTCCGCTGCAGACCATGGCCACCATCTCCAGCGTCTACGCCTTGCAGACGTTCGGCGTCGAAGTGTACCGGGACGGCAATCGAATTGAGCTGGAGCACGCGCCGATGAACGTGGCCGAGCAGTGCAGCGGCCTCCGCATGGCGACCATCTTCATCGCCCTGGCGGTAGCCATCGCCATGATCAGCACGCACCGCCCCTGGTGGGAACGCGTGGTCATCATGTTCAGTTCAATCCCGATCGCCTTGATCGTGAACTGCGTAAGAATCACCGTGACGGGTCTGCTGTTCAACCTGAACCTGGATGAGAAGATCGTGAATGAGATCTTCCACAACTACCCCGGATACTTCATGGTCCCGCTGGCCCTCGGCCTGTTGTTCCTGGAGATGCAGATCTTGTCCCGGCTGGTGATTGAGGACACCTCGGTGTCTGCCAAGCCGATGGGCATGGGCATTGGACGGTGAAGTAGTGGGCGAGGACAAAGGCCGGGGCTGGAGGGAGTCCCGGCGAGGAATACCGAGTGGCCGGCGATGGAGGCTAGGGGCTCGGAGGATCTTCAAGAGAATGACGAAACACACGCACGCTTCCTGTTCTTGGCTTAGTCTTTCACCGTAGATCGTTTTCAAGGTTCGTTTTTAAAGCCTGTTGTCGCCGACATGCCGCGTCGGTGGTTTTCCGTCCCCGTGCCCGCGTCCGTCGAAGCTGATTCGTGGCGGGGTGGCTGGCATGGGGTTGGCAGGCTCGCATGAGTCCGATGGCATGGATCCGCAGGGAACGGATCCGATTGGCAAGGATTTGGAGGGACGGATCCGCAGGGACTGGCCCAGGGATGGCACACCGAGGATCGACCTGTCCGCAACGTTCGCTGGCATCTGCTGGAACCGACCTGACCAGAACCGACCTGACCTGACTGTAAAGAATTGACCGGCCTGCCTTGACCGGCCCGCGTAGTCTGGAGCGCACCTTCATGTCTGATTTCGAATCGCGACCTGTAGCACCTTCCCCACGCGATGCCGGCCAGGTGCCGACCATCGCTCGGGCGAACCCGCAGCTGCCCGGCAACATCCTGCCTCCGGTGCCCTGGATGGACGCCAAGGAAGGCAAGGAAGGCTTTGACTTCATGGGGTTCCTCCACTCGCTGCGCCGTCGCTGGCTGCTCGGGTTGGGCCTGGGATTCCTCGTGGCGTCGATCCTCGCGACGCTTCTGGCCCTGCTGGTTCCCATCAAGTACCAGGCGTTTGTGACGCTGCGGGTACACCGGCACAAGCAGGAGGTGTTCAGCGACAAGTACAAGATCCTGCGGCAGCCGCAGGACTACGAGATCGAAAAGCAGACGCAGGCGTTCTTGCTTCGCAGTCCGCTGGTGATTCTCAGTGCGCTGCGCCAGCCGGGCATCGCCCAGATGCCGATTGTCCGCGACGAGGAGTGGCCCTGGCTGTTCGGCCAGCGCGACAACCAGGTCGCATGGCTGGAACGCAGCCTGAAGGTCGAGATTCCGCAGGACTCGGAAATCTTGCGGCTCAGCATGCGTGAGCGAGATCCGGAAGACCTCAAGAAGCTGCTCGACGCCATCACGGACGCCTACATGAAGGAGTTCGTGACGGGCCAGCGGCTGCAGGATCGAGCTCGCTTGGACCAGCTCAAGGCCGAATACAAGCGAGTGCACACGGACATGCAGGAGCAGCTCGACCAGATCGGCGAGCTGGCGAAGCAGTTTGGTTCGGACAAGTCGGACAACGTCCGCATCCAGGTGGATGTGAACGTCCGCAAGCTGCAGGCATTGGACAGCCAGAAGGGCCAGATCGACCAGGAATACATGCGAGCCCTGCAGGAAGCCACCATGCTCCAGCAGAAGATCGCCTCCAACGCGAGCTTCACGCCGCTGGACGTCGAAATCGACGACATGCTGATGCAGTATCCGGAGTACCGGGGCATGCGTGAGCAGCTGGCCCAGTACGAGATGGCCATCTCCCAGTCCGGCGCGGGCGGCCGCGGCGGCGCCGCCGCCGGCATGCAGGCCCGCATGTCGGCTCTGCGCCAGCAGATGGAGAAGTTCAAGTCGGAGAAGAAGGGCGAAGCCACCCAGCGGCTGCGGCTGCTCACCAACAACGACGACCGCGTGCACCAACAGGAACTGCAGATCGCCCAGACGAAGCTCGGCCTGCTGCAGGAACGCCGGAAGCAGATCTATACGGACTACGAGCGGCTCGATCAGCAGCTGCGAGCCATGGGCGCGTACAGCTCGGACCTGCAGATCCGCCAGATCGCCCTCAAGGGCGACGAGGACCTGATGGAAAAGCTGAAGACGGAGATCGAGACGGCGGAAATGGACGCGAAGTCGAAGCCGCAGATCGAGGTGCTGGAGCGGGCCATCATTCCCGACCAGAGCAACTGGTTCAACAAGTACCTGCAGGTCATCGCCGCCTGGGTGCTGGCCCTGGTGGGCACCGTACTCGGCGTGGCCCTCTGGGACATGCAGCACCAGCGCGTGAACAACACCCGCCAGGTCGCGGATAACGGCGACCTGCGGATCATCGGCACCGTCCCTGCGCTGCTGGGTCGGCGAGTCGGCGGTCTGCTGCCGATGTCCGAGAGCGGGCGCCGCGCCGTGGAACTCTCGCTGGTACGCTCCATCGACAGCGTCCGCACCACGCTGCTGCTGTCCAAGCACGCCAATCCCTACCAGGTCATCATGGTCACCAGCGCCCTGGGCCAGGAAGGCAAGACGACGATCGCCAGCCAGCTGGCCGTCAGCTTCGCCCGCTCCGGCCGCCGCACGCTGTTGGTCGATGGCGACACCCGGAACCCGCAGCAGCATGTCGTCCTCGGCATGCCCATGCAGCAGGGGCTGGCGGAAGTCCTGAGGTCCGAAGCCACGCTGGATGAAGTCCTCAAGGCCACCCCCGCGGAAGGCCTCTGGGTGCTCACCGCCGGCTATCGCGACTCCCACACCGACCAGTACATGAACCTGCCGGTGATGCCGAAGCTGTTCGAGGAACTGCGAGCCCGGTTCGATACGATCATCGTCGACACCAGCCCGGCCCTGACCAACCCCGACGCGATGCTCATCGGCCAAAACGTCGATGCCACCATCCTGTCGGTGCGCCGCGACGTCAGTCGCCTGCCCAAGGTCAAGGACGCCCACGATCGACTCCGATCGGTGGGCATCCATGTGGTCGGTGCCATCCTCAATGGTGCTCCGATCGACATCCGCGAGAACGAACTGCGGGCGCCGCAGATCGATCCGCCGCGCCGGGAACCCCAGCTCGAAAATGCCACCTCGGCTTAGCTCGGTTACGCAGCCCAGCCGACCATGTATCCCTCGCCTTTCCTGGTTGCCCCTCTCGCCGGTGTCCTCGCGACGCCGGCGAGTTCGGGCGCGCCTCGAGCGTATCCAACACCAAGGATCTGACCCGCCATGAAGTACGTGCCCTTTGTTGTCGTGCTCGTTGTCCTCGGCATCGGGACCCTGATCGAGGGGAAGTTTTCCGACCGCTGGGGGCAGGCGAAGTCCAACCGGCTCTCGGAATTCACCGAACGACTCAAGCTGGTCCCGAAGAAGATCGGTGACTGGGAGGGTGTCGACGAGAAGGTGAACGAGGAGGAGTTCAAGGCGTCGAACTGCGATGGCTACATCTCGCGAACCTACCGGAACCGCGACGGCCAGCGCGTGAACGTCTACCTGGTCAGCGGCACGGCCCGCCACGTGACGATCCATACGCCCGACTGGTGCTACGTCGGCGCCGGTTACAACATGGCGATGGAGCCGCAGCAGTACACGATCGAGAACGTAGAAGCCGGCCTGCCGTCGGCGCCGGAGTTCCTCACGACGCTCTTCCGCAAGGAGGATCCGATCGCGAGCCACAACATTCGTATCTTCTGGGGATTCTCGGACGACGGAAACTGGCGCGGTCCGCGCATGCCGAAACCGGCCTTCGCCGGCAAGTCGGCCATGTACAAGATCTACATGATCACCGAACTGGACGGACGCGCCGTTGCCGGCGACATCGAGAATAACCCGACGCTCGACTTCGCCCGCCGCTTCCTGCCCGAGATCCAGCCGATCCTCTTCTCCGAGTCGCCGGTCGATGCCGCCGGTGCTCCTGCCCCCGGTGCTCCTGCCCCCGGTGCTCCTGCCCCCAGTGCCCCGGCAGACAGCCGTGTCGATGCACCGCCAGCCGATGCGGACCTGCCGTCGGCGGATGCCGATCTGCCGTCGGCCGACAGCCAGGCCGCTCCCGCCGCTCCGGCCGCCGAGCCGCTCCCTGATGACGAACTGCCGGGCGAATGATCGCCGGTGTCGACCTGAGCCGCCGGGCTCGCAAGGTACTCTCGCAAGCCACCCGCCGCGAGCCAACCGGATACCTCCGGTTGGCTCGACTCGTTTCTGGCCCTAGTGCGCGCCGCTCTTGGTGTGGGACCCCTCCGTGTGGTGCCCGGTGTCGAGATGGACATCTCGCGATGAAATCGGACGGGAACCCGTCGAGGCACGTTCGGCTTGCTGGCGATGCGCGGGGACGACTGGCATAATCGCGTCGCCCGACGCGTCGCGCGTGTCGTGGTGCGAGGCCGGCGGTCGGGCCCTCGTAGGTGGTTGCCCGAGCACTCCAAGAAGGTCGTTCAATGACGGATCGCTGCGCCGCCTGGGTACGATCGCTGGACGAAGCCTGGGGGATCCACGGCCGGCTTGAACCGCTGCCTGGCGAGTACGACCTGAACTTCTCCGTGGATGCCGGGGAGGATCGCGCGTATGTGCTGAAGGTGATGCGCGCCGACTGCGATCCCCAACTGGTCGACCTGCTCTGCGCCGTGCACGCCCATGTGTCGCGGGTCGATTCTCGCGTCCCCGTTCCCGCGATCGTCCCGGCGCGTTCGGGGGCACTCTGCATCGCTTGGCCGGATGAAACGGGCGGGCGACGCCTCGTGTGGCTGCTCGATCGCCGACCGGGTGTCGAGTATGCACGCTTCCTGCCGCGCGATGAACGCTTGGCCCACGACCTCGGACTGCAGGCAGCTCGCCTCGATCAAGCTCTGCGCTCGTTCCAGCACCCGCTGTTGGGCCGGTCGTTCAAGTGGGACTTGTGCGCGGCCGACTGGATTGGCCCGCGACTGGGCGAGATGCCGGACGCCGGTCGCCGCGAACTGTTGACGCGCATTCACGATCGTTACGTCGAGCGACTTCCGGATCTCCGGTCGCGTCCCGTGCAAGCGATCCACAACGACCTGAACGACTACAACCTGCTGGTGGCCCGCGATGATCGGGGAGCGGCTCGCATCTCGGCGATCCTTGATTTTGGCGACATGCTCGCGGGGCCCGTCGTGGCCGAACTGGCAATCGCGGCCGCTTATCTGGTCCTCGACCATCCGCAGCCGCTGCGCCTGTTGGAGGCGTTCGTGGCCGCGTACGACGCGGAGGTTCCGCTGAGTGACGAAGACCTGTCGCTGTTGTGGCCGCTGCTGCGCATGCGGTTGGCGGTGAGCGTAACGAACGCGCGGATCGAATCGCAGGGCAAGCCTGACGATCCCTATGTAGTAGTGAGTGAGCAGCCTGCGTGGCGGTTCTTGGAGTCGTCCGCGGACTGGGATGAGCAGCGAATCACCCAGCGGCTGCGCGTGGCATGCGGACGATCGGTGACGCCCCGGGCGGTACGCGTCCTCGAATGGCTGCGATCCAACGCAGGCTCCTTCGCACCCATCCTCGGCCAAGACCTCGCTGCCTGCCCCGTCCTTGATCTTTCCGTCGCCAGCCCCGCGGTGTCGCCCGAATCCCTGGCGCGAACTTATCAGGGGGCGAACGAGCGACAGGGCGATACCGCGTCCGGCGGCGCCCTCGACGCGGAGGCCCGCCACACGGCTTGGCCGGTAGCCACACCGTCGCACGATCGCTTCTCGTTGGGCCGCTATGGTGAACCACGAATGGTCTACGCCGCGGACCACTATCGTACCGCCGATACCGACGGCTCCGGACGGCGCACGGTGCACCTGGGCGTCGATGTCTTTGCGCCCGCAGGCACGGCGGTGCGTTCGCCCTGCGAGGCCGTCGTCGCATGGTGCGAGTATCGCGACCAGCCGCTCGACTACGGCGGCTTCGTCGTGCTGCGTCATGCGACGCCCGACGGCGACCACTTCCACGCGCTCTACGGCCACCTCGACCGCGCCTCGGTCGCCGCGCTGTCGGTGGGCCAGTCCATCCAGGCGGGCCAGTTGTTCGCTCGCCTGGGCGACTCGATGGAGAACGGAGGCTGGCCGCCGCATCTCCACCTTCAACTGCTGCTGTCCCTCGACGGCATGGAGCGACATTGGCCGGGAGTCTGCGATCCGGACGATCGGCGCTTCTGGATGGATCTGTGCCCCAATCCGGCTCCGCTGCTCAACCTCGCGGATTTGGCGACCCACTGCGAGGTTGTCGAAGAGGAACCTGTCGCCCGCCAGCGCGCGGCTCGTTTCGCGTCGAACCTGCGACTCAGCTACGAACAGCCCTGCCTGCTGCTGCGCGGCTGGAGGCACTATCTGTTCGATGCCTGGGGAAGGACTTATCTCGACGCCTACAACAACGTTCCCCATGTCGGCCACGCACACCCTCGCATCCGCGAAGTCGCCAGCGAGCAATTGGGGATCCTGAACACGAACACTCGCTACCTTCATCCCGCGCAGGGGGAGTTCGCCGAGGCGCTGCTCGCGCGCCTGCCCGCGCACTTGACCCATGTCTTCGTGGTCAACTCCGGCAGCGAGGCGAACGAGCTGGCACTTCGTCTTGCACGCACACACACGAACGCCGTGGACATGGTCGCCATCGACCACGGTTACCACGGGAACACCACCGGCGCGTATGCGATCTCGGCCTACAAGTTCAACCGTCCGCGCGGCGGTGGCTGTCCCGACTGGGTGCACCTCGTTCCGTTGCCGGACACGTATCGAGGCCCGTATCGCGACGAGCGGGCGGCCGTCCGCTATGCGGCGCATGTTGACGAGGCGATCGCACGCGTCCACAATCGCGGTCGTCGCCTCTGCGGTTTCATCGCGGAGACACTGCCCAGCGTTGGTGGCCAGATCGTACCGCCCGTCGGCTACCTTGCCGATGTCTATCGGCGGATTCGCGAGCACGGCGGCGTCTGCATCGCCGACGAGGTGCAGACGGGGCTGGGACGCCTGGGGCATCACTATTGGGGATTCCAGCAGCAGGAGGCGGAACCTGACATCGTGGTGTTGGGCAAGCCGCTCGGCAATGGCCATCCGCTGGCGGCCGTGGTGACGACTGCGGACATCGCCGCCTCGTTTGACAACGGCATCGAATTCTTCTCCACCTTCGGCGGCAGTACGCTCGCCTGCCGCATCGGCACGACCGTGCTGCGGATTGTCGAGGAGGAACGACTGGCCGAGAATGCCGCCCGCAGGGGCCATCAGCTGCTGGAGGGACTGCGGGAGCTGCATGTGCGACATGCGGTCATCGGGGACGTGCGCGGAGTCGGCCTGTTTCTGGGAGTTGACCTCGTGCAGGATCGCGCGTCACGGGAGCCGGCGACGGCGGCGGCCGCGTATGTGAAAAACCGTTTGCGCGAGGAGCGAATCCTGGTCGGGACGGAGGGGCCGCACGACAACATCTTGAAGATCCGGCCGCCGCTGACGATCCAGGAAGCGGACGTGCGGCACCTGCTGGCCACACTCGACGGAATCCTCCGTGAAACGCCGTTCCTCGGCCCAGCGCGGCTGTTATCATGAGGACGCGGAAGTGGGACCCGACTTGAGGGGCCAAGTGGCAGGAGGCGTGACTTGAGGAGGAAATCGCAACCATGATCGACCCGAAATCGCGACGCCCGCTGGCGGTCTCGCTGGTGGCCCAGTTCATCGGCGCCTGTTCGATCGCGGCCTGGCTGCCCCTGGTCACATGGACGGTCGTGGGCTCGTCCCTGCAGGCCGCCGACGCCACGGTGGACTTCGACCGCGATGTGGCGGCGCTGCTGAGCACGCGGTGCCTGGAGTGCCATCATGGCGATGAGCCGAAGGGCAACCTGGACCTGGCGCGGCAGGCGAGCGTCGAGCGGGGCGGTGACAGCGGCCCGTCACTCGTCGCCGGCGATCCCGACGCCAGTACGCTCTGGCAGCGCGTCGCCGCGGACGAGATGCCGCCCAAGCAGCCGCTCTCCGCCGAAGAGAAGGAGATCCTCCGCCGCTGGATCGCCGCGGGCGCGCGCTGGGGTTCCGACCCGATCGATCCGTTTCGATATTCGGGCCGCAATCGCGCGGGTTACGACTGGTGGTCGCTGCAGCCGGTGCGCCGTCCGCGCGTGCCGGACTCTCCAGCGGCTTCCGCGACCGCCGATTCACGGGCCTCCGCGCCGGTCCACACACCGGCTTCCGCCGTCGATGCGTTTCTCTCCGCTCGCCTCGCCGAACGCGGCCTCCAAGCCGCTCCGCCCGCGGCCGAGCTGGCATGGCTTCGCCGCGCCTACTTCGCCATCATCGGCCTGCCTCCGACGATCGAGCAGGTGGCCGATTTCCAGCGGATGCCATCCGAGGAGCGACGGGAACGCGTCGTCGACCAGCTGCTGGCCTCGCCGCATTACGGGGAGCGATGGGCCCGGCACTGGATGGACTTGATGCGGTACGCCGAAACACGCGGGCATGAGTCCGACTACCTGATCGCCAATGCGTGGCACTATCGCGACTACCTGGTGCGGGCCCTGAACGAGGATATCGCCTACGACCAGTTCCTGCGCGAACACCTGGCCGGCGACCTGCTGGCCAGGCCGCGGACTAATCCCAGCACCCAGGCGAACGAATCGATCCTGGCCACGGGTTGGGCCTTCCTGGGCGAGGAAGTCCATTCGCCGGTCGACATCCGCCAGGACGAGTGTGACCGCGTGGACAACAAAGTGGACGTGTTCACGAAGGCATTCCTCGGCATGACCGTCGCCTGCGCACGCTGCCACGACCACAAGTTCGATCCGATCCGCGCCCGGGACTACTACGCGATGGTGGGCTACGTACTCAGTTCGAGCTACCGTCAGGTGCGTTTCGAGGCGATGGAGAACAACCGCGCGATGGCCCGTGAACTGGCGGCCGTGCGCGTCGCGTCGCGCGGTCCCTTGCTGGCCGGCATCGCCTCGTCCGGCGAGCGGGCGTGGGATCAGTTGCCCGACTATCTGTCGGTCGCCCTGGCCAGCCTTTCGCGGCAGGACTTGGACCCGGCGATGGTGAAGCGACTGGCGAGCGAGGACGGGAGTTCCCTGGAGCCCACGCGCCTGCAGGCATGGATCGATCATCTGCGGCTGGCGACGGCCGATGCGTCGCATCCGCTGCACCGCCTCGCCCTCGCCGCGCAGGCCAACGACCTCGGTCAACTGGCCCCCGTCGCGAACGACGCTTCCGACGAGGCACCGGCTGCTGCTCGCGTGATCGCCGACTATCGGGACGCCTCAGCGTCGCCGTGGCTCGTCGATGGCGAAGCGTTTGGGGCCGCGCCGCAGCGCCCCGGTGATGTGATCTTTGGAGGTATCGGCGAGGATCCGGTGCTCGGCATCGCGACCTACGGGGCAGCTCGCAGCGATCGCTTCTGGCGCGGCCTGCGCAACTCGCCCGACAACGAAAACGACTCCGGACGCCTCAACGCCGCCCAGCGAGCGGGACGGACCTTGCGAACCCCGACGTTCACGCTCAACGGCGGACGGCTGCACTATCTGGTGCGCGGCCGATCGCTGGTCTACGCCGCCGTCAACTCGCACCTCATGATCGAAGGTCCGCTGCACCAGCAGCTGATGCTGCACTTCGACACCGGCGCCGCGACGACCCCGCAGTGGGTCACGCACGACCTGACACCCTATGCGGGCCACCGAGTGCATATCGAGTTTGGCCAGGAGGGGCAGGCGGATCTGGAAGTGCTGCAGGTCGTGGAGGCGGACGCGCCGCCTACCGTTCGCTTCACGCACGACCGATGGCTGGCCGATTCGCCGCTGCAGAGTTGGCGCGACGCGGCGATGCGTTTCAACGAACAGCTGCAAGTAGCGCGGCGGCGGATGGAAAGCAGTACACGAGCGTTGGCCGACTCGCCCGACGCCCCGGATACGATCGCCTTGGCCGATTGGATCGTTCGCAATCGTTGGGCGTTCGGAGTGGACCGGCCCGAGGCGCGCGGGGCGAGCGAGCAGTCGAGCACGGCCGAGTTCCAGGCGGCGATGCGCGACTTGGAAGCACGTACGCGCTGGGAGTCGCGAACGGCGGTGGCTTGGATGGACGGCAACGGCGTGGATTCGCCCGTGCTCCTGCGTGGCAAACCGACACGCCCCGGGGACACCGCCGTGCGTTCGCTGCCCGTGGCGCTGGTGCGCACACTCGGTCAGGGCGACCCCGCGCCGGCGAACCCGGTAGCCGCCAGCGTAGAAACTGCGGACAATGAATCGGCGGCGATTACGGCAGCGATTCCGACAGCGATTCCAACGGCGCCGGCCAACTCCAGCGGCCGCCTGCAACTGGCCGAGCAGCTGGCGGATCCTCGCAATCCGCTCGTACCCCGCGTGGTGGTCAATCGGATCTGGCATCACCTGTTCGGTCGCGGTCTCGTGCCCACCGTCGACAACTTCGGTGCGCTCGGTGAACGCCCGTCGCACCCGGAACTCTTGGACTATCTCGCCGCGCAATTTGTCCATGGCGATGGCCGCTCGATGAAACGCCTGATCCGTCGCCTGGTGCTGACGGACGCTTTCGCGAGGACCAGCGACCGGACCGACGCGCGAGCCGAGGAGCTGGATCCGACGAACACCCTGCTGCATCGCATGCCGGTGCGGCGTCTGGAAGCGGAGGTGATCCGCGACGCGCTGCTGGCCGTGTCCGGACGACTCGATCGCCAAGTGGGTGGCCGGCCAGTGCCCGTGCACCTGACGGAGTTTGTCGTGGGCCGCGGGGCACCGGAAGTCGATGGGCCGCTAGACGGCGCCGGGCGCCGCAGCCTGTACACCGCCGTCCGCCGCAACTTCCTGCCGACCATGATGCTGGCCTTCGACATGCCCACGCCATTCAGCGCGATCGGACGTCGCAACGTGACGAACGTTCCCGCACAGTCCCTGGTGCTGATGAACGATCCGCTGTTCCAGCAGGAGGCGGCGCGCTGGGCGGGAAGATTGGAGCAGGCCTGTCGTGGCGCTTCGGAGCGAGAGCGAGTCGAGTGGCTGTTCCGCACGGCCTTCGCACGCGAGGCCGACACGGCGGAAGTCGACGCCTGCCTGGCCACACTGGCCGAGCTGCGCGCGGATCCGTCGACGGCGGGGCAACCCGAAGACGTCTGGTCGCAGTTGTGCCACGCGCTGTTGAGTACGAACGAGTTTATCTACCTGCGCTAGGGGAGCCTCCACATGAGCGGGCCGGTTCGAACGATGGAGAGCCTGTCGGGTGCGCTGGCGGCGCGGGGACTGTCGCGTCGGGCGATGTTGACGCGCGCCGCCAACGGGTTTGGCATGCTTGCTTTTTCGGCCCTCTTCGGCCAGCAGGCGACCGCCGCGTCCGCCGGTCCCGCTTCCGCCGTTGACGCCGCCACGCGCCCCAGCCATATTCGGCCGCGGGCAAAGCATGTGATCTTCCTGTTCATGGAAGGCGCCGTCTCGCAAGTCGATAGCTTCGATTACAAACCCGCGCTGCGCAAGTACCATGGACAGGACCCGCGCCAGGCGATTGGGCGTCTGGAGAAGACGCAGTTCGAACAGATCGGCACCGTGCTGCAGTCACCCTGGAATTTCCAGCAGCGCGGCCAGAGTGGGCTCTGGATCAGCGACCTGTTTCCGCACGTCGCGCAGCAGGCGGATAAACTGTGTGTCATCCGGTCGATGACTTCGAACTTCCCGGAACACACCAGCGCGAACTACTTCCTGCACAGTGGCAGCGGACTGCAGGGGCGGCCAAGCATGGGGGCGTGGGTGACCTACGCGCTGGGCAGTGGCAACCGCAACCTGCCCGGGTTCGTGGTCCTCAACGGCGGCCAGATTCCCTCCGGCGGCCTCGATAACTTCAACAACGGCTTCCTGCCCGCGACCTTCCAGGGCTCCCTGCTGAACGCCCGGGGCACTCCGCTGGCAAACGTCACGCCGCGCGAGCCGTCGCCGTCGGTGCAGGCCTCCAAACGCCGCCTCGCCGCGCGACTCAACTCGCACGTGTTGCAGCAGTCCGGCGGCGTGGACGCCCTGGAATCGGCCATCGCCAACCAGGAACTGGCGGCCCGCATGCAGGTGGCGATCCCCGACCTGATGGATGTGAGCGACGAGAGCGAGGCCACGCGGCGTCTCTATGGACTCGACTCGCCCTACGAGCATACTCGCACTTACGCGCTGCAGTGCCTGCTGGCGCGACGCATGATCGAACGCGATGTGCGGTTCATCGAGTTGACGATTCCGATGGTCGACGGCTACAGTCGCTGGGACGCGCACGGCGGCCTCGTCTCGAATCATGGCAACAACGCACGAGCCGTCGACCAGCCGATCGCCGGACTGCTGGTGGACCTGGAGCAGCGCGGCATGCTGGAGGATACGCTGGTCGTTTGGGCGGGCGAGCTTGGCCGCACGCCCTTCGCGCAGGGATCGGATGGTCGCGACCACAATGAATTCGGCTTCAGCGTCTGGCTGGCCGGAGGCGGCGTGAAGGCCGGGTTCGCGCACGGCGAAACGGATGAATGGGGCTACAAGTCCGTGGTCAATCCCGTGACCATGCACGACCTGCATGCCACGATCCTGCACCTGCTGGGACTGGACCACGAGCGACTCACGTTCCGCTTCAGCGGTCGCGACATGCGGCTGACCGACGTGCACGGGAACGTGGTGCGGGAAGTGTTGGCTTGAGGGGCGGGAGGGGGTAACCACGGAGGAGCACGGAGGGCAACACGCGGGGCGGGGTTATTCGATGACCTTGTTCAGCGGATACTCGACGATGCCGCGGGCACCGGACTCCTTCAGACGCGGGATGATGCGTCGCACCACGGTTTCGTCGATCACGGTCATCACGTCCACCCACTGGTCATCGGCCAGGTTCGAGACGGTCGGCTTGTCGAGCGACGGCAGCATCTCGAGGATCTGCGGCAGGTTGGCCTTCGGCACGTTCATCATCAGCCCGACCTTGCCGTCGGCGGCGATCGCGCCTCGCAGCATCAGGGCGATGTCGTCGATCTTCCGCTTCTTCACGGGGTCGCGGTAGGCGTCGCGATTGGCGATGAATCGCGTCGTGCTCTGCAGCACCTCGTCCACGATCCGCAGGTTGTTTGCGCGCAGTGAGTTGCCGGTCTCCGTGACTTCGACGATGGCGTCGGCCAGGCGCGGCGGCTTGACCTCGGTCGCGCCCCAACTGAACTCGACGCGGGCGTTGACGCCATGACGCGCGAGGTACTGCTTGGTCAGCCCGACGGCCTCGGTGGCGATCCGCGCGCCTTCCAAGTCCTTGACCGACTGCACGGGCGAGTCGTTGGGGACGCACAGCACCCAGCGGACCGGGCCGCGGCTGACCTTCGAGAACATCAGTTCGGCGACTTCATGCACGTCCGCGTTCGTCTCGACGACCCAGTCGTGGCCCGTCAGACCGGCGTCGAGGATGCCGTCGGCCACATAGCGGGCCATCTCTTGCGCTCGCAGCAGCATGCACTCGATCTCGTCGTCGTCGATCGTCGGGAAGTAGCTGCGTGAGTTGAACGAGATCTTGTAACCAGCCCGGCGAAACAGTTCGGCGGTGGCGTCTTGCAGGCTGCCCTTGGGCAGGCCCAGTCGGAGGATCGTTGCCATGGGACGGCTGTTGCCTCTTTCGAGTACGCTTGCTTACTTCTTCTTGTACACTTCGTCGGGATCGAACACGCGCTGGCCGACTTCCACCAGCCCGGTCTCGGTGACCTGGCGATAGAAGCAGCTGCGGTAGCCGGTGTGGCAGGCCGCGTCGCCGATCTGGTGGACCTTCAGCAGGATGGTGTCCCGGTCGCAGTCCAGGTAGACGGCCTTCACTTCCTGCACGTTGCCGCTCTCCTCACCCTTACGCCACAGCTTGTTGCGGCTGCGGCTGAAGTAGACGGCGCGTCCGGTGGCCAGCGTCTCGCGGTAGCTCTCCTCGTTCATCCACGCCATCATCAGCACATCGCCCGTGCGGGCGTCCTGTGCGATGGCGGGAATCAGCCCACCCGCTCGTTCAAAATCCGGAACGCTCCCCTCGCCAGCCATGTCCGGCCCTCACCCTCTGCGGTTTCCTGGAGTCAGCCAAGCGACGGATTCTACGCGAATTCCTCACGCATTCCTACGAGGGTGCCCCTCAAAACGGAATGGGAGCAGCGGGAGTGGACCGCAGCCAGCGGACTGCTGGTCGCGGACCGATGCTCGGCCTGCCACCAGCCGGTTTCCGGGCGGTTGACAGACGTCAGGCGAGGATCTCGCGCAGCAGCCGGGCCGACTCGACACCCGTCAGGCGATCGTCCAGCCCCTGGTTGCGGAACGTGAACCGCGCGTGGTCGATGCCCAGCAGGTGCAGCATGGTGGCGTGCAGGTCGCGGACGTTGATCAGCTGGTCGACGACGTTGTAGCCGAAGTCGTCGGTGGCTCCGATCGAGAGGCCGGGTCGAATGCCGCCACCGGCCAGCCAGATGCTGAAACAGCGCGGATGGTGGTCGCGACCGTTGAGGTCATCGCCTTGTGAATAAGCCGTGCGACCGAACTCGCCGCCCCACACGACCAGCGTGTCGTCGAGCATGCCGCGCATGCGCAGGTCGCGGATGAGGGCGGCGGAAGGCTGGTCGGCGGCAAGCGTCTGGCGCTGCATCCCGTCGCGCAGCCCGCCATGGTGGTCCCAGCCCGCGTGGAAGATCTGCACGAAACGCACGCCGCGCTCCGCCAAGCGCCGCGCCATCAGGCACTGGTACGCGAACGTCCCCGGCTTCGTCACTTCCGGGCCGTACATCTCCAGCACCGCCGGCGACTCGTCGGCAAAATCCATCAGCCCCGGCACGCTGGTCTGCATGCGATAAGCCATCTCGAACGAATCGATGCGGGCTTCGATCTCCGGGTCGCCCGAACGGTCCAACTGCAGCGTGTTCAGGGCGTTGATCGTCTGGATGATCTCCCCGCGGTTGGCGTGGCTGATGCCGGAGGGGTTGGACAGGTAGAGCACGGGATCGCCGGCCGACTGGAACTGGACGCCCTGGAAGCGGCTGGGCAGGAAGCCATTGTGGTAGTAGCGACTGAGGATCGGCTGGTCGGCGCTGCCACTGATCATCACGACGTAGGCGGGAAGATCGTGGCACTCGTTGCCGAGGCCATAGTGCAGCCAGGAACCGAAGGCGGGCCGACCCGTGATGGCGCGGCCCGTCTGGATGAACGTGACGGCCGGATCGTGGTTGATCGGTTCCGTCTGCAGCGACTTGATGAAGCACAGTTCGTCCACGACGCGGGCCGTGTGCGGCATCAACTCCGTGACCCACGCGCCGCTCTGTCCGTGCTGCGCGAAAGCGAACGGACTGCCGCACGCGCGGCGTCCCTTGTCGCGCGTCATCAGCGAAACACGCTGGGTGCCGAGCACGCTGGCGGGAACGTCCTGTCCGTGCTGCTGCTTGAGGATCGGTTTGTAGTCGAACAGGTCCAGGTGGCTGGGCCCCCCGGACTGGAAGAGGTAGATCACGCGTTTGGCCCGCGCGGGAAAGTGGGTGCTGCCGAGCGCGCCGGGATCGCGCGGGCCCGCTTCGCCGGCGCCGGAATCCGATAACGCGGCGCGGCGTTCGGCCGCCGGGGTCTGGCGGGCCATCAGATCGGCCACGGCCAGGCTGCCCAGGCCGGAGGCGGTCCGCGTCAGGAATTCGCGGCGATAGAGCGAATAGAGCGATCGGTCGTTCATGTCACGCATGGCAGTCTCTTGTGTCCGTTCCCGCAGTTGATGCCCCAGCGGCGTTCGCAGTGGGGTTCGCGGCATGTTTCGCGATCAGTTTCGCGATCAGTTTCGCGTGATGGTTTCGTCGAGGTTCAGCAGCACGTTGGCGAAGGTGACCCAGGCGGCGCGCGTCGCGCGGGTTGCCGGGTCCTCGTCCGCGCGGCTTGCACCACCGAGCAACGCGGTGGCGGCCGTTTCTTCGGCAACGTAGAGTGTCTTTTGGCGGGCGAGGAATTGTCCGAGCAGTCGGCGTTCCTCGGCCGAGGGTTCGCGGGCGACTGCCAGGCGGAAGCCCTGCTGGATGCGATCTTCATCGGAGCGGTCGGGATCGCGCAGGAGTCGTTCGGCCAGAGCCCGCGCGGCGTCCACGAACTGCGGATCGTTGAGGGTTACGAGCGCCTGGAGTGGCGTGTTGGTCCGCGGCCGTTCAAACGTGCACTCGGCGCGGTCCGGAGCGTCAAAGATGACAAACGACGGGTAGGGCGTGGTGCGTCGCCAGAAGGTGTAGAGTCCCCGGCGATGGAGGTCTTCACCTTGGCTGGTGTTCCACTGCCAGCCGTTGTTCTTGCCTCGATAGAAATCGGTCGGCTGGTGGGGGAAGACCGAGGGGCCGCCGATGCGGTGGGACAGCAGTCCGGCGATGGACAGCGCGTTGTCACGCACGAGTTCCGCGGAGAGCCGGACGCGCGGCCCGCGCCACAAGCGTTCGTTGCGCGGATCGGCCTCGGCGTAGCGTCGCGTGTCGTCGGAGGCCTGTCGATAGGTCTGGCTGGTGAGGATCCGTCGCAGCGTCTGTTTGACGTCCCAGCCCGATTCGACGAACTGCGTGCTCAGCCAGTCGAGCAGTTCGGGGTGCGATGGGTAGTCGCCTTGCAGGCCGAAGTCGCCAACGGTGCGGACGATGCCTTCGCCGAAGAGCATCTGCCAGAAGCGGTTGACCTGCACGCGGGCGACGAGCGGTTGGGCGTCGAGCATCAGCCAGCGGGCGAGTCCGAGGCGGTTGGCGGGCTGGCCGGCGGGGAAGGGCGGCAGGAAGGCGGGCACGGCGCGCGTCACCTGGTCGCCGCGGGCCTGGAAGTCGCCGCGCACCAGCAGGTAGGCCGGTCGTGGTTGCGGCATCTCGACGCTGACCATCTGCAGCGGCAGGCTGTCGTGGCTGGGCAGTGCGGCCAGCCGTTGCGCGAGCGAAGCGACGCGCTGGCGCGATGCGGCCGTCGCCTGCCGCGCGCCCGCGTGGACGTGTCGCAGGTAGTAGTCCCGCAAAGCGGCCTGTTGCGATCCCGAACGCGCTGCGCGAGGCGTGTGGATGGCGGCGAGGATCGGCGCGGGGACGCCGGGGGAGGACGTTCCGGCGCAGGTAGCGATCTCCTCGTCCGTCAACGGGCGATCGAACAGGCGAGCTTCGCGGATGGTACCGCGGAGCATATAGTTCCCGCCGGGCGGCAGTGCCCGCGCTCCGAACATCACCCGCCATTGGCCCGCCGCGAACTCCTGCAGGTCACCTTTGCGATAGGCCTTGCCATAGGGCTGGCCCTGCCGAAAGATCTGGATGTGCCCATCCTCCGCATAGCGGATGGCGACGTGCACGAACTGCCGATCGGCCTCCGACTCCGCCGCGCCGCCCACGTCTTCAGTGCGGTGGAAGGAGTCGCTGCCGGCCAGCCAACGCTGCGGTTCGCGTTCGCCGAAGACGATCGCGTCAAACTTCTGCGTGGAAGGATTCCCCTCCAGCGTCTGCACGCCCAGCACCGCGCCGCCCTGCTGCGAAAGGCCGGATCCGGGCGCGGCGTTGGCATCGCCGCGAGTTTCCGCCGGGCGGTCGTCGAGCAGCACCCAGGCTTCGAGTGTCTTGGCGCGCAGGGTTTGGTTCGAGACGGGGGAGATCGCGTGGGCGGCCTTGCCATCCAGCACCAGGCCTTCGGAGGTGAGACGCGCGTCACCCTGCAGGGTCAGGTCCAGGCTGTCGGGACGCGGTGATGCGTCCGGCGTGCCGTTGTCGGTGATCGCGGGTCGTGGATCGCGCTGGTTGCGGAGGCCGACGCGGAAATCCCAGTGGGCCAGCGCGGGGGGAATGGCGGGCGGCTGGAAGTTGGCGATCGACGCCTCCCAGGCCGACTGCGATGCGTCGACCGCAGTCGTCGGTTGCTTTTGCTGCGCGGGCTCGCCCTCATCGGGCCCGCTCCCGGCGGGCTCGCGGTAGTCGAACAACGACAAGCGGCTGTCCAGGTCGCGCTGTGCGGATCGCAGTTGCGTTTCCAGCGTGCGGCGTTTCGCGGCGACGCGCGGGGGCGTGACGCGGAGCACGGGTGGCACTGGCTTGCCGTGGAAGCCTGTCTCTCCACCGGCTCCTTCTTCCTCCAGCGAATTGAAGTACGCCGTCAGCTGGTAGAACTCGGCCTGCGTGACGGGGTCGTACTTATGCGAGTGGCATTGCGCGCAGTTGAGCGTGAGTCCAAGCCAGACGCGTCCGAGGGTGATGACGCGGTCGGCCGCGTAGACGGTGAGGAATTCCGCCGGGTCGGCGCCGCCCTCTTCGTTGAATCGCACGTTGCGGTTGAAGCCCGATGCGATGCGTTGCTCTTCGGTGGCATCGGGCAGTAGGTCGCCGGCAAGTTGCCAGGTGGTGAACTGGTCGAACGGCAGGTTGCG
The DNA here is from genome assembly GCA_964620405.1 of uncultured Pirellulaceae bacterium. GTDB lineage: Bacteria > Planctomycetota > Planctomycetia > Pirellulales > Pirellulaceae > CAZUJM01. The sequence goes on from CAZUJM010000055.1 coordinate 25,911, forward strand.
GTTGTAGGCGTCGATCACCCAGTCTCGCCAGACCCAGACTGGGCGGTCGGAGTCGGCGTGGTAGCCGTTGGTGTCGCCATAGCGGGCGAGGTCCAGCCAAAGGGTCGCCATGCGTTCGCCAAAACGCGGGCTGCCGAGCATCCGGTCCACGAGCCGTTCGTAGGCTCCCTCCGACGTGTCGCGCAGGAACGCGTCGACTTCGTCTGGAGTGGGCGGGATGCCGCGCAGATCGAGCGACAGGCGGCGGATCAGCGTGGCCCGGTCGGCTTCGGGCGCCGGCTCCATCCCCACGCGGGCCAGCTCGGCCATCACAAAGCGATCGATCGGATGGCGGCTCCAGCTGGCATGATCGACGGCGGGCGTCGCGACGCGCGCGGGCGCCAGGAAGGCCCAGTGCTGCTGGTACTCGGCGCCCTCGAGAACCCATTGTCGCAGGATGCCACGCTCCGCGTCCGTCAATTTCTGGTGCGCGTCGGGTGGCGGCATCTGTTCGTCGGGGTCGCTGGCATGGATGCGGCGCACCAGTTCGCTGTCCTCGGGGTGCCCCGGCACGATCGCCCTCGCTCCGCTGGCCGCCGGTTGCGTGGCGCGGTCGGCCAAGTCGAGCCGCAGGTCGCCGCGCAGCGTGCGCGCGTCGGGGCCATGGCAGGCGTAGCACTTGTCGGAAAGAATCGGACGTACGTCGCGATTAAAATCGACCGGTGTCTCCATCGGGGAGCGTGCCGGTTCGGCGGCGCGCGAGTCCCGCGCGACCAGCAGTCCCACGAGCCCGCCGAGAATCGTGGCCAGAAGCCATGCCGTTGCGCCCAACGAGGGCGTTGCGCCACGCGGGGAGTGTGCATGGCGTCGATCGCCCCGGGGATGCGGAACGCCCGATCGTTGCATGGGGGAATCTCCTGTAGGGTGGCGGCAGTCGCCCGCAGCCGGCTCTGGTCGTGAACCGAGTTGCCGCCTGCCACGCTCGTCGCGTGCTCTCAACCGGTCCACAATTCGCGGACATGTTGGCCGTTGTTGACGATGGGCGTGGGGCGTCCGGCGAGGTTCTGGATGGCCGTATGTTGGTAGTCGATGCCCAGGTGGTGGTAGAGGGTGGCCAGGAAATCGTGGGGTGTCATGACGCGTTCCACGACCTCTTCGCCCTTGGCGTCCGTGGCGCCGATGACCTGGCCGGTGCGGATGCCGCCGCCAGCGAGCAGCATGCTGCCGGCGTTGGGCCAGTGGTCGCGTCCCGGCTGCACGGTCCCCGCCGCGCCGCTCGCCACGCCGCCTCCGCTGCTTGCCACATGCGAGACGCGCGGCGTGCGGCCAAACTCCCCGGTGACCACCACGAGCACATGCTGGTCGAGTCCGCGCTGGTAGATATCTTCGACCAGTGCGGACACGGCCTGGTCGAAGGTGGGCAGGCGGAACTTCAAGGCGTCGAACACATGGTGGTTGACGGCGTGGTCGTCCCAGTTGGCGACGCGGCCGCAGAGCGGTCCGTCGAATTCGGTCGCGATCACCTCGACGCCTGCTTCGACGCCCGCTGGGCCCCCTACGGGTGCCGGGGCGGATGCGTTCTCGATGCGCCGGACCGAGGACAAGTGGCCGACGATCGCCGAGGGCGTCCGGGCCGTACCGACCACATGGATCTCCGTTCGTCGTCGGTGACGGCGGCGGGCCCAAGGGTGGGGGTCGGGGGTGTGCCGTTACCGTAGGGAAACCGGACGGTCGGATACCGGTGCACGTCTCTA
>CAZUJM010000056.1:0-677 GCA_964620405.1 uncultured Pirellulaceae bacterium
CGGGGACTCGAACCTCGACGGAGTCTTCAACAGCGGCGACCTCGTGCAGGTCTTCAGTCGCGGTGAATACGAAGATCTGCTGGCCCGGAACTCCAGTTGGGCCAGCGGCGACTGGAATGGCGACCAGGAGTTCAACAGCAGCGACCTCGTCACGGCCTTCCAGGGCGGCGGCTACGAAGCGGGTCCCCGCGCCGCCACGGCCTCGGTCCCCGAGCCGAATACGCTGGGGCTGCTCGCCGGAGGAATCGCGATGCTTGCGAAGCGATGGCGACGAAGCGTGAAGGTTGTCGTATCGCTCTAGAGGTCGCGTGGAGATCCGGTTCCCGGCACAACCTGACACCCTGCACAATCGGATGGCCGATCCACCGTCGTCAGGGCGTGGGAGCCGAGGGCTCCGCGACCTGCCGTGAGGATCTTTCTAGAATCGCCACAAGAACTGGCCCATGTAGAGCGTGCCCTTTCCGTCCGCCAGACTGACATATTCCGTCTGTCGGTAGTCCACTTCAAAACTCAGCTGGACACTCTTCCCGACATCCCAGACCCAGTTGGCATACCACGTTTCATTCCGCGCGATGCCCGTTTCGGTCGACAGTGCGGCCTCATCGGGAGACTCGATACCGTACCCGGTATGCACGTGCAGGGCGTCGGTGAGGTACCAGAACACTTCGCCCCAACCG
>CAZUJM010000056.1:687-3510 GCA_964620405.1 uncultured Pirellulaceae bacterium
AACGACTGGAAGATGTTGGCCGCGTAGTTGCCGATCGCCTCGCCCACGAAGAATTCGCCGGCAACCCCCAGTCGATCGGTAATGTTCGCCTTGCCATCCACCGCCAAGCCCCAGACGTCGATCACCTGACGGGCTTGTGAAGGGTCTTCCAAATCTTCCAGGTCAAACACCACTCGCGTGTTGCGAACCTGTCCCACAACACCGGAAACAGCGAGTTCCGCTTCACGCTCTGTACGTCCGCCACCTCGCTCCGCCCGCTCGCCCAGGCCGACGGCAAGACGCGCCTCCACGTTGGGCCAGCCGTTCGATTCGGTTGTGCGCCGGGAGGAGTCGACAAGGATTGTCGTGATCGGATCGCTCAACGCGAACTGCAGGACGGACGAAAGTTCCTTCTCTTCCAGGAGGAATCGCTCCACGCGCAACTGCCCTCGAAACGTCCCGGGATTGCCGGAACCACCCAGCAGCACCGTGGGGATGACCACCGGATCGCGCGGCGCAAAAAGATCGGGCTGCAGGCCGCCGGAGATTCGCCACCGCTCATTCCGCATCTCCCCAAACGCCACCACCGGCAGCAGGCCGTAGGTGTCGGACGTAATGCTGTCCGCCAGCATGTAAACCTTCAGCATCCCCCCGGTGGCGAATCCGTGTACCTCAGGACCCTGGTACAGCGCCGAGAGGCTGCTCTGCCGCGCATGCAGTTCCACCGTCTCCGTGCTCAAGCCAAACGGCGATTCGGGCAACATGAACAGCGGATTCCAGGGAACGAAGGCGCGACTGCTTCCGGCGATCCCCACGAGCGAAAAGTTGCCCGATAACTGCAGCAGATGGTGGCTTATCACACTCGGCGGCTCGACCTGCACGGGAGGCACGTCGGTTGCCACCACCGGCGGCTCGACCGCTTCCGACGGAATGGCCGCGTGCACCTCGGACCGGGAATCGAGCACCCCGGTCGATTCGTCGGCGTCGGCGGCGTCGGCATGCAGGGACGCGCCCGAGGTTGTCTCCTGCCCCCGAACGAAGAAAGGCGATATAGCCAAGAACAGCGTGACCCAGATGGCTCGCACCATGGCGTTCTCCGGCATCAATGAGATAGGCAACCCAATCCAAGCCGCGGTGGATACGCGAATCCATCCGAACCGGGCAATCGTAGAATTACCCCCCGAACATCCCCAGGCGGCATGCAACGACCGCTGTCAAAGCACGTCTCGCCGCCCCCATTCACCCGGGCCAGAAGCCCCCCTGACTGCACAGGCCGGCGTGGACAGTTCGCTCCAACGACTTCCTCGTTCCCGGCCACCGATTCCGAAGTCCAGCTCTCTACAACATCGCTGCGGTGGACATTACGATGTCGTCCCCCGGGCTGCGTGCCACCACCGCCTCGCCAGCAGTGACTCAGGTTCCACGAACTCCGACACCCGGATCCCTCCTCCACAGTCCCCACCCGCAGCCACGGACGCTTCCCCATGCCAACGCGTGTCCCTCGACGCCCCGGGATCCTGCACCTCGTCCGAGGCCTCTGCCTGCTGGCGTTCCTCCTCAGCCTCGTTCGTCCGTCACCTGGGCAGGAACCGGACGACACGAACTATGACGAGTCGCTGGTCCCTGCCTATCGCCTTCCCGATCCCTTGACCTGCTTCGACGGACGCGTCGTCACCTCGCCTGCCGAATGGCTTGCTCGGCGAAGACCGGAAATCCTCCAAGCGTTCGCCGAACAGGTCTACGGCCGCACTCCTCGGACGTCGACGGCCCTGAGACTGGAGGTGATCGCCGAAGATCCAGGAGTTTTCCGAGGGATCGCCACGCGGAAAGAGATCCGCATCCGCCTTTTCGATTCCGAGCGATCGCCATGGATCGACCTGTTGCTCTACCTGCCGAACGCGGCGCGGCAACCCTGCCCGGTCTTCCTGGGCCTGAACTACGGCAACCAAGGTATCGTCGATGATCCGCAAGTGACACCCTCACGTCACTCGGTGGCCAAGCGCGGCGAACACGCCCACCGCTGGCCTCTGGAACTGCTGCTGAAGCGAGGCTATGCCGTGGCCACGTTCCATGGCGGCGACGTTGAACTGGACCGGCACGGATCCGGTTGTCACTTTTCCCTCGATGCATGGAAGACCGGCGTCCGCCACTACCTGCTGCGGGAAGCCGGCCGCGAGGAACCGGGGGACGACGAATGGGGAGCAATCGGCGTCTGGGCTTGGGGACTGAGCCGCGCTCTCGACTGCCTGTCGAGCGAACCGAGGATCGACGCGACGCGCGTCGCTGTCCTCGGCCATTCACGCACCGCCAAGGCCGCACTCTGGGCCGGCGCCCAGGACGAACGCTTCGCGCTTGTCATCGCCAACAATTCAGGGCAAGGGGGAGCCGCCCTGGCTCGACGTCGCTTCGGTGAAACCGTCCGCGCATCCTGCGAACTGTCGGGCTCCTGGTACTGCGGAAACTACCAGCAGTACAAGGATAACGAGGCCAATCTGCCCGTCGACGCGCACCTCCTGGTTGCCGCCATCGCGCCTCGGCCCGTCTACATTGCCAGCGCCGAACAGGATCGCTGGGCCGATCCGCGCGGCGAATTCTTGGCAGCGATGCATGCCGAACCGGTCTATCAACTGCTCGGCCGCCCAGGCCTCGGAAGCACCGAGACACCACCGCTCAATACGCCCATCGGGACCTTCACGGGTTATCACCTCCGCGGCGGCGACCATGAAATCACCCAATACGACTGGCTGCGCTACCTCGACTTCGCCGATCGACACCTGCGCAATCGCCGCGTGCTGTACAACTTCGATGGCGATTCGTGCCTCACCACCAAGGCGAACAGCCGTG
>CAZUJM010000056.1:3520-21103 GCA_964620405.1 uncultured Pirellulaceae bacterium
GACGAAGCAGACGTCCGCCGCCTGATCGCGGAAGTCGCCTATCCTGGCAGCCGCGTGGATACGGTCCTTGTCTGCGTCAATGCCCAGGTCATGTACTACCCGACCCAGGCGGGCACGATGCGGGGCAGTCTCTCGACGCCCGCGGAACGCGCGGCATGGCCGGCGTCCGAGAGGCAGCGATTCGCCAACTTGTCGGCGTTTTTCGATGCGGGAGTAGATCCCTACGCGATCATGCTCTCGGAGGCTCGCCAGCGAGGCCGGGAAACGCTGCTCTCGTTCCGCATGAACGACGACCACGGCAACGATTTCCTGCGTACACAGTTCCTGGCCGATCACCCTGAATGGCGTCTCGGCACGGAACAGTTCCAAGGCAGTGGAGCGATGGACTTCGCGCGCGAGGAGGTCCGCGACTATACGTTTCGGCTGATCGAAGAGGCCGTGAACCGGTACGAGTGTGATGGCCTCGAACTCGACTTCAACCGCTTCCCCCGGTTCTTCCGAGATGGCGCTGAAGACCATCGCCTCGAGAAAATGAATGAACTGGTATCGCGAGTCCGCCGCATGCTCGACGACGTCGGACTTCGCCGCGGAAAACGCCTGGTCCTCGGCGTGCGCGTCCCCTCGAACTTCGGACGCACGCCCCCGACCCCCGAGTCCGCCCGGCAGGTCGGTTGCGATGTGGTCTGCTGGGCGCGCAGTGGCTGGCTGGACTACGTGGCGGTCTCGGAGTTCCTGTTCGAGCGCGATGATCTTCCAATCCGAGCATGGAAAGAAGCCATTCCTTCCGTGCCGATCTATGGAGGCGTTGAATGCACGCGGGGCGGCGGCCAAAAGAACCTGACGCACGAGGAGTATCGTCAAGCCGCGGCCCATCGGATGGACAACCGGGCGGACGGCGTCTATCTCTTCAACTTCTTCACGTCACGCGAGGAAGGCCCCAGCGCCTACGAACCCCCGTTCGAAGCCCTCGGCGACCTGGGGCTTCCCAAGATCGGACTCCGCAGGCAACTTTTTGTCGACGACTACTTCATCGCCCAACAGCAAGGCCTCCATCGGCAACTCGGCCAGGTCACCAAGGCGAACCAGGGCCGCCCCATCTTCACGGACGGTTGGTTCTACGGAACGGTCCTTCACGACCAGGAGCGTTTCAAGCTCTGGTATCGCAAGCCGGGCCAGCAAGGCTACGGATACGCCGAGTCGCTGGATGGACAATCGTTCCGGCACATCGCCAGCCTTGAGGGCATCTCGTTCGCCGGTGACTATACGCTGGCCGTTGAAATCGATTCGTCGGAAACCGATGCGGGCCATCGTTACAAGGCGGGCTACGACGCCATCGGCATGGCCGCCGGCATCGCGCACTCCGCCAACGGGATCCACTGGACGCCCTACCACCAGGGCAAGCCCGTGACCAAGCGAGCCGCCGACACCTACAACCAGATCATCTGGGACCCGGAAGCCAACACCTACCGCCTGTTCACGCGGTCGGATTTCGGTGCACCCGGCGGCTTGAGCGAACTGCGGGGCACGCGGAGCATGACCAATCCCGCAGCCAAGTCCAATCCGGCCGATTGGAAGACGGTCCGGGAATGGATCTTTGACCGTGAAGGCCCAGGGGAGGCACTTCGACGTCAGGTCTACGCCGCCACCTGCTGGATTCACGAGGGAATCTATTTCGCCCTGCTGACCGTCTACGAATATCCTGGTGACACCAGCGAGGGCCAGAGCACCGACCATCACCATCGGCACGAACGCGATGTAATGAACTTCTACATCGCCACCAGTCGCGATGGCGATTCCTGGGACTTGCAGTGGGTCTATGCCGGCCAGCCCTTGATCCCACGCGGTCCTGAGGGAGCATTCGATAAGGACCTCATCCTGCCGGCCTCCACGATCGTCACCCATGACGATCGTCATTGGCTCTACTACAGCGGCGCGAATGAGCGTCATGGCACGCCCGACGTTCACTTCGAGCGTACCCATGCCATCGGCTTGGCCCACCTACGGCTGGATGGCTTCGTCGGTCTACGAGCGGGCAGCGTAGAGGGCACGATCACCACCAAGCCATTCCGACTCGAGGCCAATCGCTTTCACGTCAACGTGGACGCTGCCGAAGGAGAATGCGCCGTGGAACTGCTCGATGAATCCGGGCAGCCGCTGACCGGATTCCCAAGTGCCTCGGCGAACTTCGCCCGAGGCGTCAATGACCTTCGTTGGCAGCCAACGTGGCGAGACACGCCCGATCTCTCCAAGTTCCTCGGCAAGACCGTCCGCCTGCGAATTCGCCTCCGCGACGCCACGCTCTACTCGGTCCAAGCCGTTCACGAACAGCCCCGATGACCCCGGCACCAGTCCCAGGCCATTCCGCGACCGCCTCGCCGGATCCCCCGCAGCCGCTCGGGACTCGGTCAGGGGCTCCGACCCCATCCCCCGGCTGCTGTTTCACGCCTACTCAAGTCATGGAGTCTCTTCACACGTTCACAATCCAGGTCACATGCGTCCAGGGAAACATAGACAAGTAAAGATCACTTTTCGTTTTGGGAAGAACTCGCAAGCGTTTCCTTGTCATGACGAATTGATGGTTTATAAAGTGACCTGGGGAGATATCTGACAAACCACGCCGGGGCATCGAATGCCGCTTTACGGCGTGGTGGTGCGACCGGGCTGGGGCTTGTTCCGGAATCTCCCGGCCGCGGCGTGGAGCGTGAACACAATGCACGCTCGATCGCGCAACAGAGGCAAGACGGGTTCCTCAGGCACCCTTTCAACACAATATTTCTCTTGGGAGACACCGCAGTGAAGCGACCGTTTCATTCATGGGGGCTCTCTGCCCTGCTGATGGCCCACGGCGTCGCAAGCGTCGCCATGGCACAAACCGAAACCCAGTCTTTCCCCAACGCCACGACCGCTCAGACGGCAGGCTGGATCGCGAATCCCGAAGCTACCAATCCGGACCGCCAATGCAATGATGCACCCTGCGCGACAGACCTCGGCTGGAAGAACTCCAAGTTCGCGGGAGGTGCTGCCGCAGGTGAGGGCGGTGGGCTGCTGCACCGCTCCGGCGGATTGCCGGTCGGTTTCTACGCCGACACGACGGTCGGCACCCTCAATCTGGACATGCCGCTCACGGCGAAAGGCAAAGTGGCGTTCCAGGACCTCGGCTTCGACGGACATGCACACCTGGGGTTCTTCGACGCCACGCGACTGCAGAAAGACCCCACCGACTACGGGGCCGTGCTCGGTTTCCAGATCGCCGAACCGGGGGGCGGCGTTGCTCCGAACTTCCGCTGGGGCTACATCGTTCGCGACGACGCGGGCAATATGAACAACACCAACGCCGTTTTCACCAGCGGTCTTCCGGACGCCGAGTCGCTCGATTTTGAAATCACTTACGATCCCACCCAAGGCAGCGGCGTGCTGACCCTGCGAATCGGCGACGAGGAGCCGGCATCCGTTGAACTGACGCCCGACAATCGAGCGGTGGGAGCCACGCTCACAGGCTTCGGACTTTTCACCGGTCCGTTCGTGGGCAGCCCCACCTCGCAGAGCATGAACGTCTTCATGGACGACCTTACCTACTCGTCGCGTGCCGTCACGAAGAAGCCGGGCGACTACAACAGCGATGGAGTGCTCGACGCCAAGGATATCGACCTGCAGGCCGATGCCATGGCCGCCGCCAGTCCCAACCTGACGGTCTACGATGAAAATGCCGATGGCCGCGTCAATCTGGACGACCGCCAGATCTGGGTACGCAACCACAAGAAAACCTGGATGGGCGATGCCGACCTGGATGGCGTCTTCAATTCGGGCGACTTCGTGAAGGTTTTCTCCGAAGGCCTCTACGAGACAGGCAAACTGGCCGGGTGGGGGCAGGGCGACTGGAGCGGCGACAAGAAGTTCGATAGCGGCGACTTCGTCACCGCTTTCGCGGACGGCGGATACGAGGCCGGTCCGCGGACGGCGATCGCCGCAGTGCCGGAACCCAGCAGCCTCTGCTCGCTGCTGCTGAGCGCCCTGGGACTCCTGGGACTTCACCGTCGTCGCCGGGCTTGATCCCGCGACGTCAGGAGGCACGCACGCAAGGCCCACCGATTCCAGCCCCGGGCCTTGCGTGGCGGACATCCGCGATCTCCTCCACGCAAGCACCACCGCTTACGAAAAGGCTTCCGTCAGGAACGCGAGTTTTCCTTCGGGCGCGTCTCTTGCGCCGATCGTGCTTCATTGCTGGCATCGCCTTCCTGCCTGCGTGTACTGGACACGCCTCTCCCAAGGCACTCGCGTTGCCTCCGCGTGCCCAGCACTGCACATCGGAAAGCGTCCCCACGATGTCCCGGCCCGCCCGGGATTGCCGACAACGAATTCTTTTGCCTTGGCCGGATCCATCCGCCATAATCGCCGCTTCCCGAGCCCATCCGCCGTATGCCAATCATGCTGCTTACCAAGCGTATGGCTGAACCATGGCTCGCATTGCGAATGGACATTGATCCAATACAGGATGCACCATGAAGGCCTCCAGGCTTACCCACCGGGAACGTCCGTCGCGCCGCAGGCCCTTGCGCTTCGAATCGTGCGAGTCTCGCCAACTCATGGCGGCTGACATCGTCATCAGCGAGGTCGTAGCGTCCAATCAATACTCGCTGCTTGACAAGGACTTCGAATCGCCCGACTGGATCGAACTCCACAATCGGTCAAGTGATCCGATCCATCTGCATCGCTGGTTCCTCACCGATGACCCTCGCGACCTCACGAAGTGGCAGTTTCCCGACATCACGCTTGCCCCGGACGCTTTTCAAATCGTATTCGCGTCGGGCAAGGACCGATTGACCGGTCCTTCAGAACCGCACACCAACTTCCGACTGGAAGCCGATGGTGAGTACCTCGCCCTGGTGCGTCCCGATGGCATGACCATCGCCGACTCGATCGCCCCCGCCTATCCGGGCCAATCCGTCGACATCTCTTTCGGACGGGGAATGCCTACGAAGACCACCGTGGTCGGTGATGCCACGCTCCACCGCTACTGGATACCCGAAGACGGCCGGTACGATTCCCGCGAGGACGGCGCACCCGCGTGGACCGCTCCCCCCTTCGATGATTCGAACTGGTCGACCGGCATGCCGGGCTTCGGCTACGATCGTTCTCCTGCGGAAACGGTCACTTTCCTTCCCTTCAGCATCGAACTCGAGGGAACTGCAACCACCATTGCGGGCCGCCCCGCCCACCTGACCAACCAATCGGCTCCGTATCTCACGCCACTGCCCATCACCGCGACCACTGTCCACTCGGCGGCACAGGGGGACAGCGGCAGTTGGCTCAGTTCCGCACCCGGCACTCTGCGGATGGACCTCGTGTTTCCCGCGACCCTCGACCATATCCTCGTCTGGAACTACTCTTCCTTTGACTCGTCGCAAGAAAAGGATCTCCATCAGGAGCGGGGGACAAGGGAGTTTGCCGTCTCTTTTTCGACCGATGGGTTGCAGTACACGCCGGAGCAGACGTTCACTCTGGCGACGCCCGTCGTCGGAGATCCCGTGCCGCTGCAGCAATTCTTCGTGGGTCCCCAGACCGCTCGGTACGTCCGCTTCCGCCAGATCACTTCGTATGCTGAATCCTTCTTCGGCCTCGGAGAAATCGCCTTTTCGCGGGGTGAGGTCTCCAACCCGGCCTGGGTCTACGACTCCGACTATGTCACCACGAACGTGTCGGCCGCGATGACACCTGCCGACCGCAATTCGCTCTACCTGCGATCCTCATTCAGCGTGGCGTCTCCCGATTCGGTGACGAAACTGGCTTTGCAGATGCGTTACGACGACGGTTTCGTGGCCTACCTCAATGGAGTCGAGGTGGCGCGAGCCCACGCGCCGCAGGCACAAGCATGGGACTCGTCAGCCACCGCGAGTCAGTCAAATGCGTCCGCAGTGGAGTTCCGTGAGTTCGATCTTACGGCCCACCGGTCGCTGCTGCGCCCCAGCAACGTCCTGGCCATCCAGGTCCTGAACCATGCATCCGACCGAGGCGACCTGCTGCTCCACCCGCGATTGCAGATCCAGGCGGCCGACCCGGTGACCTTCGGTTATCTGCAAACGCCCACTCCCGGATCGGCGAACTCCCTGCGAGTGGGCGCACCCGTGACGTTCTCACAGGCAGGCGGCATCCTGCGACAACCGCTTTCCGTCGCACTTTCCGTCGACAATCCGCACGACGTCATCCGTTACACGCTGGACGGCAAAGATCCGAACGAGACTTCTGCGATCTATGTTGGCCCGATTTCCATCAATGAGTCGACGCAGGTCATCGCCCGTGCTTACACCCCGTCCGGCCAGGCGGGGCCCACTCGACGCGAAGCCTATCTGAAACTGGACGCTGACATCCAGGACTTCAGTTCCAACCTGCCCATCTTCGTGATCGATTCGTTTGGCGGTCCCATCTCCCTGGGCGGCGCGCTTCGCTCCACCTACTCTGTCGTGTTCGACACGCAAGGGGAAGCGCCCCGCGCCTCCCTGGGCAATGCACCGCAGTACGCCGGCCGCTCCGGCCTCAGGCAAAGAGGGCGCTCCAGCGGCGGCTTCCTGCAGAAGCAGTACAAGTACGAAATCTGGGATCAGTCAGGCGGCGACCTCGACGTCCCGCTGGTGGGACTTCCCTCGGAATCAGATTGGGTCTTGAACGGACCCTACACCGACAACTCCCTGATGCGCAACGCCGTCGCCTACCAATGGTGGAGGAACCTGGGTCACTATGCTCCCCGCACGCGGTTCGTTGAAGTGTTCCTCAACATCGACGGCGACCGACAGGTCTCCTACAAAGATGACTACGTGGGAGTCTATGTGCTCACGGAAAGTATCAAGCAGAGCCCCGAAAGAGTCGACATCCAGCCCCCGGAAAACACGACGAACCTCGACGAGATCACCGGCGGCTACATTATCGAAGCGGGCAACCCGGGCCAGTTCTCGACACGAACCAGTGGCCGCAACGTGGGTTATCAGTTTGAAGATCCAGGGCCCGCCGACCTGAACTCGGTCCAGCAGGCGTGGATCAAGCGTTACCTTGAGGAGTTCGAAACGGCGCTCTACAGCCCAACCTTTAGGCATCCCGAGACGGGTAAGCACTACAGCGAATACATTGACGTCGATTCATGGGTCGATTATCGGATTCTCCGCGAGTTTACCAAGAACTTCGACGGTGGCAGCACCTATCTGTACATCGACCGTGGTGGCCAATTGACCATGGGGCCAGCCTGGGACTACAACTGGGCCCTGGGGAACGTCAACTATGAGGAACCGGCCACCGTCGATCGCTGCGGTTGCCACATCCGGGGCTGGAACTACTCGTACACGACCCCGACCATCGCCGAATGGCCGGCATGGTCGGTGCGCATGCAGCAGGATGTCGACTTCTGGCAGAAGGTAGTCGATCGCTGGAGTCATCTGCGGGGCTCGGTGCTCAAGGACAACAACTACCTTGCGGACATCGAGTCGAACTATCGACTGCTGAGCACGGAAGCGGCCGCGAGGAACTTCAAGAAGTGGCCGACGTTGGGCAGGTTCACCGTCATTTCGCCGCCCGGCTATCAGCAGCGAGACACCTACGACAAGGAAGTGGCTTACCTGAAAGACTGGCTCGTCAAGCACGCCGCATGGCTGGACGAGCAGTTCCTGCCATCGCCGCGCCTGAGTCATCAGGACGGCCCCGTGCCAACGGGACAGCCCATCGAGATTGCGTCCGCTCCGGCACCTCGCGGCCGGCGACTCATCGCCCCCGGAGCCCCGGCGCGCTACCGCATTCCCACCGACAACTCCCTTGCTGACTCCTGGACCCAGGTCGATTTCCCCGCGGCCGACACCTGGTCCATGGGCAACACAGGGCTTGGCTTCGATAACTCGAATGGGTACACGACCATCATCGGCCGGAACATAGCCACCGAGATGGCTCGCAGTCGCTCGGCGCTCCTGCGTTTGGAGTTTCTCTTCGAAGACATCCCGGATGCCCTCCTCGCGCTGAAACTCAACATGCGGTACGACGACGGCTTCGTGGCCTATTTGAACGGCATCGAGGTCGCGAGAAGCCAATCGGTCACGAATCCCACGCCCGGAACGGCTCGGGCCACGGCCCATGAAGCCTACGACTCCGAATCGTTCGACCTCACGTCGTTCAAACACCTGCTGCGCACGGGCCGCAACGTTCTTGCCTTGCACGGAATCAACACGAACCTCACGAGCACGGACTTCGTGATCCTCCCGGAACTGGTCGCCGAATGGACCTCCGAGATTCCGCGAGGCCTGGTCGCCTACTACACCAACGATGGCTCCGACCCGCGAGCTCCCGGCGGTGGAATCGCACCCTCCGCGCGAATCGTCCACGGCCCCATTCGCATCGATCGGTCCCAGACCATCCGGACGCGCGTCCTGCAGGATTCGGCCTGGTCACCACTCGCGCAGGCCACTTACCTCGTGGAGACGGTTTCCGCCGGACCGGGCAACCTTCGCATTGTCGAATTGCACTACAATCCGGCCGATGCGCGCACCGCCCTCGGGGAACTCGAACGAGAGAACGATGAGTTCGAGTTCATCGAGTTCCTGAACACGGGCAACCAGACCATCGACCTGACCAACGTGCGTCTCACGGAGACCGTGTCGGGGCAGGGGACCGAGGGAGTCCTCTTCACCTTCCCGACCCTCGCATTGCCGCCCGGCGAACGCACGGTGGTCGTAGAGAACATCCCGGTATTCCAGTCGCGTTATCGGTATCCCGTCCCCATCGCGGGTCAGTATACCGGGCGACTTGCCGACGCCGGGGAACGGATCCAGGTGGTCGCCGCCAGCGGCGCCATCATTCAGTCGTTCCAATACGGAACGGCCACTCCCTGGCCCGCCGCTCCGCAGGGTTTCGGCCCCACGCTCCAGATCATCAATCCTCAGGGCGACTATGACTCGCCTGGAAACTGGCGCGCGAGCGGCCCCGATGATGGAACCCCCGGGAGGCGGGAATACACGCCAGGCGACTCCAATCTCGATGGCATCTTCGACTCGCGCGACCTGGTGCTCGTCTTCCAGGCCGGCCAGTACGAAGATGCAATCGCCGAAAACGCCGGGTGGCTCGAAGGAGACTGGAACGGTGATCGCGAATTCACATCGTCCGACCTCGTCGCCGCATTCCAGTACGGCGACTACGCCGCTGCGCTGCTACCGGACCAGGGGGTTTTGGCGGATATTGCCCTAGCCGTGCAACGGCGCCCCATGCAAGCGCGACCAGCGATGGCCAACGAGCGTCGGTAGCAACTGCGGACGATCCTAGCGCAGTTCGTCCCACAAACCCGCCAGCGAAACCATGGCGAGCCTTTCCCGATCCAGCTTCCCGGTGGGGAAGATCGGCAGTCGCCTCACGAAATGCACCTCGGCAGGCACCATGGCAGGCTCCAACCGCTGACGGGCCAGGTCGAGCAGGTCCTCGCGCGAAGGACTAGGTTCGAATCCTTCACGCAGCACAATGAAAGCCTCGATCCTTGGGTTCTCCTCCTCTTCTTCGCCCACTCCCGCGACGGCGGCCTCCTGCACTCCCGGATGGGAGACAAGCACCGTCTCCACCTCGACCGGGGCAATGCATCGCGCATCGATGAGGATCATTTCCTTGCGGCGTCCCAGGAGCTGAAGCCGCCCCGACGCATCGATTTCACCGATGTCCCCCGTGGCTACCCAGCCATCCGGCGACAGGACCGAGCGTGTCAGATCCGGAAGGTTCCAGTAGCCATCGAAGGCCGACGGCGTCCGCACCTCGATGTTGCCGCGTTGACCGAGTGGAACTTCATGGCCCGCATCATCCACAATCCGCAATTCGGTGTCCGGCAGCGGGTAGCCCACCAGGCCGTTCCGCGGTTGTTGCTCATCGGGTCGCAGGACGCAGATAAGCCCGACTTCGGTCATGCCGTACGCGACGGTGATGTACTGGCCACCGAGCGCCCGGGCCCTCGCCTGGGTCCGGGAAGCGACGAAATCGCCACCAGCCCACACCGCCCGCAATCGCTCCATTCCCAGCCCCGCGATTTCCGGATGCCTCATCAGATTTGCCAAGATGGTTGGCGCGTCAAACACCAGCGTCTTGCCGGGCTCCGCGGACAGAGCGCTCACATACGCGTCCATCGGCGACTCCGTGGCCAGCTCCACCGTGGCCCCCACCAGCAGCGCCGGCAGGCACTGCACGACCATGCCGATCTGGGCGTAGAGTGGCATTCTCACTAGGACCACATCCGTGGGCTGGTAGCCGACAATGCCGCAGGATCGGAGTACCGCCTGCGTCAACGCCCGGCGGCTGTGGATCACTCCCTTGAAGCGCGCCGTCGTTCCGGAAGTGAAGGTTACGGTGGCCATGCGGTCGTTAGGTACTGCGGGAAATTCGCCAACGACATCCTTCGCCCGCCCAAGACTGCCCACCAAGTCTTCGCGGGCATCGCATGGATCCAGTACGACCAATCCATCCAACGAGTATTCGCCCCGGAGCGATTCGCGGAGTTCCTTGGTGGTGACAAGTCCATGGGGAGTGAAACTGCGGAGACAGTGGGCGAACTGGGCGGGAGCTGCACTGGACCGGACACGAACCAGGGGCACCCCGGCCAGAAATGCGGCCAGATGCACGATCACCTGCTCCTGGCAGGCAGGCAACGCCGTCGCCAACGCCCGCTTCTCGCCAAACCCAAGAGAGATCAGAAAACGGGCCAGCGACGCCGCGCGGCAAAAAAGCTCCCGGTAGCTGAGACGCGATCCCGCCTGCACGAGAGCCGTCTTGTCGCCGTGGGCCTCCATGGCCTGAAGCAGTCGGTTTAGATCATCCATTGCTCGGTCCCAATTCCCTCTTGGCAACGGCCCCGCGTCACATGCCGTCGAAAGGGTTGTGACCTCGGTCAAGGAAGACGCTTGAAAGTGGACGTCATCACGAAAAGGCCCCCGGGGGCCGTCGAAATCTACGGGGAATTGGACAAACAAGCAACGGAGCTTGGGGGCCCTGCTGCCAGGCCCTCTTCCCGATTCACTCCGCTGGTGACCGGTCCGCATAAGCCTAGGGAGGGGCCGGGGTTTTCCGGGACGCCGAAAGCCTTCTCCGCGGCAACGGCCAACGGGCGGTCGTTCAGCCTAAGTTACGCCCGGACAGCCAGAGCACAGCCGGTCCGCATCAAACTTGGCCACCGCCATGCGTACAAGCAGGCAGGTGGCCCCAGGCCAAATCCCCTTGCCGTTCCGGGCCAACCTGCGAGCCTAGCGTTCTCCCCACTCGTCGGATCATCCGGAATTGGCAGGGGGCTTGGCCCCCCGTTCTGCCCATTTATTCTCTTGTATTCCCAGCAGGGGTATGCACAATGGGCAAAACGTTTGGAGTTTACCGGGTGGCTAAAGTGTGCGGTCCAACGAATCCAGGGCACTTTAGCTGTCCCGAAATGGCGTTAGGATCGAAAAAAGCGAGGGCTGAAATGCACGTGCTCCGATACCTGCTGGTCCTCACCAGCCTGTGGGCTGCAGCCGTGAGTCGTCCAGCCTTCGGCTCGGTGGTGGCGCCCATCCAAGTCTTTGCCATGGGCAGCGTTACCACTCCCGGTACCTTGACGTTTGTGGACAACACGACGACGTGGAACTTGGCGGTGCCAGCAAGCACCCTCACCGTGAATAGCGGGTATGTCGTTCCTCCCGGCAACACCGGACTGGTCCCGGGGGACACGCTCAGCTTCGCGGGATTCAGCGATCCTGCCATCGTTCCCAACTCATCTCCGACTGCGATCTCGACACCGAACTTCCTGACGTTCACCACGGCAAGCGGCAACTTCTCTTTCACCCCTGTCTTCACGGACTCGTTCACACCCGCCAGCGCGCCATTCTCTACCGCATCCCACGGGACGATCTTCATGGGGATCCTGACCTCGTCCAACGCTTCCTTTGCCCCCACGACCAGCCTCTTCGCATTGCTTTTCAATCCGAACTCCACCTTCCCGAATGGCCAGTTCGTCGGCGCGGGAGCAGAGGGAGCGGCTTGGGCACTCTTCACGTTCGCACCGCCTGTTCCCGAACCTGCCTCGTTGAGTATCTGGGGCCTGATGGCGATCGGCATGCTGGCTTATCGAAGCCGTTCCAATCGCAGCGGGAACTGATCAGCAGGTCACCCGACGCATCTTGAAGTCGTCCGTAGTATACGCGTGTCGATCCGGAGGCCGCGGATTCATCGAGGGGCCCAGCGGCACAATTCCCTGTCGCGCCGCACGAACGCCGACGATAATCGCCTACCCGCGTTGATATCCTGCCGACGACTCTGCCTTGCGGTTGGATTCGCTGCCGCACCGAAATCGCTGAAACGCGGTATCAGGAGTTGCGTTCGCCCGAGGAACGCCAACGCAGCGCCTCCCGCGTCACTTTACGACTCGGCGTGGCCATCACCTGCGGCCACCGTCGCTGATCTCTGTCCGACCGGCCTTCCCTAAACGCGTTAAGGCTGGTGAACGCCGTTTTCACTTCCCGGGCCGATCCAGACTTCCCTGCAGCGTCCGGACGATTTCCACGGAAGGATCGACGAACGTTCGTGTCGCGATCGTTCCCGCTTTCCGCCCGCTCCAAGGCTGGTAATCCCCGCAACCGGTGCCACAATAGGCAAATAGGCTCATTGGCTTCACCAAACACGAAAGACGCACCAACTTTGCGAGTCTCAATCGGCGGCACCTATTTTCTCAGGCCTCACAGGACGCTCGACGCATGCAATTCCTGAGATGCCTTTTCCTCCTTGGCTGCGTGCTGGTAATCGCCGCACCCCATCCGGTGGACGCTTCCGTGGTGGCACCGATCGAAGTCTACGCCGTGGGTGCCGTCACCAGTCCCGGCACGCTGACATTCGTTGACAATACGACGTCGTGGAACGTGTCCGTCCCGTCCAGCACGATCACGGTGGTGAACAGCGGACTGCCGCTCGGTCCCAACAACATTGGACTGAGCCCAGGAGACACGCTCAACTTCTCGGGATTCAGCGATCCCTCCCTTCCGTACACTACCATCCCCGCAGTCGCCTCACTCCCCAATCTGCTCACCTTCACTACTTCGGCGGGGAACTTCTTCTTCTCCCCCATCCGATTGAGCCCGGGCGACTGCGGCCCGACAGGATGTGTGCCTTTCTCGACGGCAAGGAGCGATCTTATTTTTTACGGGGACCTGACCTCCTCCAATCCGTCCCTCACCCCGACGAGAGCGACCTTCTTTCTGTTCTTCAATGCGAACTCGACCTTCCCGAACGGCCAATTCAGCGGCGCGGGGGCAGAAGGAGCGGCCTGGTATCTCCTTACGTTCCCGTCGTCCGTTCCCGAACCTGCCTCGTTGAGCGTCTGGAGCCTGATGGCGATCGGCATGCTGGCTTATCGAAGCCGTTCCAATCGCAGCGTGAACTGACCAGACGGTCACCCGACGCATCCCACGATGCTCCCCGATCGACATGCTTCATGCACGGGGTCGTAGCGAACTGACGGCGATCCGACGCCGCGCTCGCACGGCGTTGCTAAACAGGGCAGGGCGACTAGGAGCAGACAGGTCTGCGGCCTGGGCATGCCGAGGATCGCCAAGCCGTCATCTCGCCTGGCGCGAGAAACATTCTCAGGGAACGGTCTCGGTCACTTGCGTTAGCCGAGTGTTCCGTGGGGCGAGCTTTTGGACGACACGGCGCGCCGCAAGGGATCCGCTGGTTTTTGTACGAAGGCCCATCGTGGTGACCACAGGGCAAATCCCATCCACCGACAAGGGGGAACGCGTAACGCAGATTGGAACCGCATCGGCGCGGTCCTGGCTTTCTAGGGGCTCTTCCCAGTGAGCCCCAGGACTGGCCAGACCAGAACGCGTGGTTCCGTTGTGCGATCCCAGCGAACGCCCCGATCTGTCGAGCCTCGCTCGCTACGCATCGTCCGCATCGCGACGGTGCTCCCGCAGCCGGCTTCAGCCTGATCTGCATGACATTCGCCTGATTGGCGTGTTGCCAGTACACACCACCCGGGCCTGGCCAGTTCCATCAGGCCTACCCAGCCAAGACCACAGCTCGCGGCTCCAATGGAACAGAGGCCCAGTCAAACAGCGGGCCACACCCTGAAACAGCTAGACCGACCCGGAGGTGCCGGTTAGAGTGTCGGAATAAGATCCTGGGACGACGATCGCGCGTTCCAATTCACAAATCTCGGCCTCCCAGTATGGGTGATGACATGCCCCGTCCCAGGCGTCTGACGCACTCATTTCACTTCGAGCAGTTGGAGTGGCGTCGTACGTTGGATGCCCGCTTCGTGATCACCGAACTTCTGGCCGACAACGCCAGTGGCTTGCGGGACGAAGATGGTCAGGCGTCGGACTGGCTGGAGATCTTCAATGCAGGCGACGAACCGGGCGACCTCGGTGGCCACTTTTTGAGTGACGACCCTACGAACCTGCAGAAATGGAAGTTGCCATCGACCAGACTGGACGCGGGTCACTACCTGGTCGTCTTTGCCTCCGGCAAGGACCGCAAGGCCAACGATGCGCCGCTTCACACGAACTTCCGCCTCGACAACGATGGTGGATATCTTGGCTTGACTCACCCCGATGGGAGAAGCGTCCTCTCTTCGCTGAAGTACCAGTCGCAGCGGGGCAATACGTCGTTCGGCTTCGCCATGACCGACACCAAATCCGAAGTGCCGGTGGCTCCAATCAACCCCTCCACACTCAATGCCTACGTGCATCTATCCGCGGACTCAGGTGTCACGACCACCGAAAACGTCATCAGCCAGTGGATCGACCAGTCAAAAAACAACTTCGTTTTTCGTGCGAACCACCCCAAAGCGGTCGACAACAACCCGCTGCTCGCCGATGGCACCAATGGACTCCCCGCGGTCCACTTTGATGGATCGGACCTCATCGACTCCGATGCGAGGCTGCAGCTATTCACCGCCCCTGCATCCGGCCTCACGACCTTCGCTGTGCTCAAACCAACAGTGGGTAGCCAACAGCAATCGATCGTCAACCACGCTCCTTCCGGTACCGACAGCAGCTTTGAGTTGGGCATCGATCCTGGGCAGGCGCAAGCCCCTGGTTCCTGGGGCATCAATCGCGGCGGCAGCAATGCCACATCGACTGCAGCGGGCGTGATTCGACCGAACGCCTACCAGTTGATGACCACCGAGGTGAAATCCCGGGGGTACGACGGCGACAACGTCACCTTTCATCGCGACGGTGAACTGCACCCGTCGGTGGCCGGAAACTGGACTGCGGCCGGCGGCTACCAGACGAACGCCGATCCTCTGGCGATCGGCGCCCGAATCACGAATACCACAGGCAATTTCAATACCCCCATTCCTGACTCATTCTTCAAGGGCGCACTGGCGGAACTTGTCATCTTCCGCAACGAACTATCGCCCCAGCATCGCCGAGGCATCGAGCAGTACCTGTCTGACCGATACAACCTGGGCCTGCATCTGACCACGACCGTCTCGATCAACCCCCAAGCACTGCTCGACCGCACCGCCTACTTTGGAGAACCAACGCCGGGCGGCATGAACTCAGCGCCACTTGACGGCTTCGTCACGACACCAACCTTCGCGGGCGAGTCGAATCATTTCCACGGCCGCGGGTACTACGATGCTGCGTTTCGCGTCAACCTCTCCACCGCGACGCCAGGCGCGACGCTCGTCTATACGACCAACGGCAGCACCCCTACACTCGACAACGGCACCGTAGTGGTCTCCCCGACTCCCCAGCAGACACCAAGCGTGTTGATCGAAATACCCACCACGACAACGCTCCGCGCGGCAGCCTTCAAGAGCGGCTTCGTGCCAAGCAACACGATCACGCAGACCTACTTGTTTGTAGACGGCGCAGGCTCCAACGGAGTACTCCATCAACCGGATGCACCACCAGGGTTCCCAACTGTCGGTTGGGGAACCCCCAAACCCGACTACGGCGTCGATCCCGATGTGGTCACCGTGCGACCGTACGACATTGACTTCGTGGAGGGCCTGCAGCAAGTCCCCACGATTTCGCTCGTAACCGACCTCGACCACCTCTTCGGCACCTCGGGAATCTATGCGAATCCGAGCTACCATGGCGAACACTGGGAGCGACCCGTGTCGTTTGAGGTGATTGACCCGACCACCGGCCAGACGCTCCACGAAAATGCTGGATTCCGGATCCACGGGGGCGTCGGACGCGGCGGCACCAAACTATCCATGAGGCTGTATTTTCGAGATGAATACGGCGCCGAGCAACTCAACTTCCCCTTGATTCCCGAGGCCAACGTTCAGCAGTTCGACAAACTCGTACTCCGCGCACAGTGGAACGATGGCTTTCATCATCCCGACGCCGTTGCGAACTACAACGCGAATTCCACCTATATCCGCGACGAATTCAGCCGTCGCACGTACGGCGAAATGGGCTACCTCACGGCCAAGGGAAACTACGCCCATGTCTACCTCAACGGATTGTACTGGGGACTCTACAACGTCACCGAACGCCCTGACGCCGACTTCGTCGCCGGACACTTAGGTGGCAGTGATGTTGATTACGACATGCTGGGCAATGATGGAAGCGCTGTCGCCCAGATGATCAGCGGCGACCGCACTGTGTGGAATCAGGTCATGTCTCTTTCCTCCCGTGATCTGTCGATCGCCGCGAACTACCAACAGATCACCGAGTTGGTCGACGTGGTTAATCTTGCCGACTACATGCTGCAGTACATCTACATTGGCAACGAAGACGGCCCAGGCAAACACCACCATTTCTATCGCCTGCGCCAGGATGGTGCCAAGTTCCGCTTCATCCCCTGGGATACGGAATGGGCGTTGGGAAAGCGATTCTCGGGCGCGAGGCGCATCAACTCCGATCGCGTGAACGACGACGCCAGCGATTCCCCGACACGCTTGTTTCAGCGACTGCGGTCCAATGCCGATTTTCGCCAGATGTTCGCCGATCGCGTGCAAATGCACATGTTTGGCGATGGGGCCATGTCGCCGAGCTCCAATATCGCCAGGTTCTCCAAGCTGATGGCATTTCTCGAAGATCCCATTGTCGGCGAGTCGGCCCGCTGGGGTGACCTCGCCAACCCGAAGAGCCGCGGCAACGCGATCACCCGGGACGTGGATTGGGACAGCGAGAATAAGTGGATGCTGGAAACGTTTTTTCCCCAAAGGCACGACGTCGTCATTGGGCAGTTGCGCAGGGGAAGCCTTTTCCCGTCGGTACCCGCCCCCATGGTGGACCGCCAGGGTAGCATCATCGCCGCGGGGACGGAAATCCGCTTACTGCCCGGCGCAGCGATGCCGCCTGTCTTGGAAACGACCGCAGCTTCTCCCGATTGGATTGAGGCGGCAGCCCATGGCAAGCCAAGCCTGCGTTTTGACGGGCGCAATGACATCCTGTATTCCTCCTCGCCCACATCACTCTTCGACACGCCCTCTTCTGGCTTGACCGTCTTGGCGGTCTATGCGGCTCAAGAAAGTCCGGTTCCACGGTTCATTGCCAACCATGGCGCAGCCCCTGGTCGCAACTTTGAACTCGGTTACAACCTTGGCTCCACTGCAGGCGATGGCTCTTTCGGCATCCATCGCGGCAGCCTCTTTGG
>CAZUJM010000056.1:21113-25568 GCA_964620405.1 uncultured Pirellulaceae bacterium
CCGCCACCCCGACGGGGACAGTCGTGGCCAACGAGTACGCAATCGTAACGACGGCCATTCATCCGACCGGAGCCGCACCCCAAAACGTCTCGGTCTTCCGCAATGGAACCGCATTGGCAACAACCATTGTCAACGCCGGGTGGCTGAGCGCAGGAGATTACGACACCTCCAAGGCACGCATTACCGTTGGCGGTCGACTCGACGCCAGCACCGGAGCAGCCAACGGGTTCCACTCCGGCGACATCTCGGAACTGATCATCTTCAAACGCGACCTGACGGGCGAAGAGCGACAATCGGTGGAGAAGTACCTGTGCGACAAGTATTCCATCGGAACCCAGGCTGGCCCATCGTCACTGCCCAATCGCATCAGCGGCTTGGAACTCTGGCTCTCCGCCGACACGGGAGTCACGATGGAGGCAAGCAAGGTCGTGCGTTGGCGTGACCAGTCCGAGAACGCCTATGTGCTCGACTCAAATCGTTACGCATTGCCTCCCGCGCGATTTGGTGAGGGCACTTACTTCACAATCGACGGCAGCGATCCTCGTGGCTCCGATGGCCAGCTTTCACGAACTGCGATGCGTTATGACGGCACGCCCATACGCCTCGACCAATCCACCACGGTGATTGCCCGCACCATGACGGCGGGGATCTGGAGTGCTCGAATCGAGGAGCGTTACGAAGTCCCTCCGATCCTGACCGACCAGCAGCGATACCTGCGTATTTCCGAACTCCACTATCGACCATTCGGTAATGCACCGGCTGAATTCATCGAACTCACCAATATCAGCCAGGGCCTCGAATCACGCGCGCTGGACCTCCTTGGCGTGACTCTCACGGATGGCCCCAAGTCTCCCTTTGCCTTTACCAACCCCACGATGCTGGCCGCGGGACAATCGATCGTGCTCGTAAATGACATCGAGGGTTTTCGAGTCGCTTTTCCGACGGTCGACACCGGACGGATTGTAGGGCCATTCACCGGCGGTTTCAGTAATTCGGGCGAGAGGATCCGCCTGGAGGATGCGAGCGGAAATACGATTGTAGATTTCTCGTACTCACCCCAAGGCCCTTGGCCGATCGCGGCCGATGGCACGGGCAGTTCCTTGCAGTTGCGAGATATTACCCGGCTTGGTGACGATGCGGCTTCATGGATCGCGACGACGCCTTCTCCTGGCCGGTTTCTGCAGGCCGTCGTTGAAGGCGACTTCAACGACGACGGCCAAGTCACGCAACGGGACATCAATCTCTTGTTCGTGCAGATGAGGTCTCCGCAACCCAGCCAGAGGTTTGACCTGACGCAGGATGGAACGGTGGATGCGTCGGACCGAGACGACCTAGTCTTGCGAATCCTCGATACGGTTTATGGAGATGCCAATCTCGACCAACTCTTCGATTCTTCCGATTTGGTTCGAGTATTCCAGCAGGGCCAATATGAGGACGATCGTGCGTTGAATTCGGGCTGGGATGAAGGTGACTGGAACGGCGACGGCGAATTCACATCAAGCGACCTCGTTCTCGCGTTCCAATCGGGAGCGTTCCAGAAGAACGCTCGGCGAGCCTAAGCACCGCGACGCGCAGCCGCCGCTCCCTCTGCTTGTTTTCCGTGCTTTTCGTGCTGCCTCAACACACCGATTCACGATCGGCCGGTTCAACTCGATTCGATGGAACTCCCCCTGTTCGCTGGACCCGCTGAGCGCCGATTGGCCTTCGCATTGTTGATTACCGGCGGGAAGCGTGCGTGCGGCCGATCCAGGGACGTCGGTGTGACGATCCCTCGCCGCAGTCACGAGGCGGGCCGTTGGCCAACCGCCGCCGCCGATGTGTGGACATCGGATGGAACACAGCTCGCGATCCCCGGCCTTGACAGGCCGGCTTGGTAGGTGCGCGGACCCTCGGCTCAGCAGAGCGAGACTCGTAGGCATCTACGTGAAAAGAATCCGTGCGACCAAGGCAACGGAGTCGCCCGGGGAGGCGGCAAGGCAGGCAACCCGATGCCTTCCAACAACAGTGCTGGAACAGTCTTTGAAGACTCACAACGGTAACACCGCTGTTAAACGCCCCGGCCTGAGCCCCATTCTGCTGCCCCTTGGCAGGCGGCAACTCTCTGCTGAGAGAGGGCTAAGAAAGTGGGCGATACAGGACTCGAATAACCCCGAAATCCTCGGGGAAAACGCCACTTTTTGCCAACCCGAAGCAAAACCCGAAGCACACACTGCCGCCGCCCAGTTTTCCCAGGCCTTCGCCCTGCAGCTCAGCCAGCTCATCCACCCCGCCGCCCTCCTGCACCTGCGAGCCTGGCTCGCCGACCAGGACCCGCAACGGCGGGCCTTGGCCGAGCGGATCCTCCGTGAGTGGCTCGGCCGCCTCCACGGCCACCAGCTGCCCGACGACCAGCCCCGTCGGCTGCCGGCGCCGAGGTCGCTTCCGAGCTGATGATTGGCATCGCGGGGATTTTCCAAGGCATGGCTCGGGGGCAAAGCAGGGGAGGGCGGGAGCTTGGTGACAGGTACTGTCCCAAGAGTCCAGCTTCAGACGGCCTTCGCTCAGACCGCCTGAAACTGGAAACGGCTTGCGAAGCCGCTCCGAAAACTTCGGATCCGGCCCCGTCCTGTCGCCCCGTGGAGGTGGAACTCACGGCAGAGCCACCAGGATGCGAGACTCCTGAGAAAGCTTCCGTTCGGAAACGTGTCCACTGGCGAGCGAGTCACCCAGCGGCAGGAGGTCCTGAATCGCCTGCTCCGGGTCCTTGGCGAAGCTGTATGGCAGTTGGCTGGCGATCTGCTCCGCGATGCGCCGTTCGTCACCCTTCGCGTGCACCGCGGCCAGGGACCTCAAAAAGGCGCCGCGCGAGCCTCGGTGCTCTCGACAGTCGCCGGAGGGAATCGGCTCGCCCTCGCCCGTGTTATCCGAATGAACACAGGCCCAGGCGCTGCGGATCCGGCCGTCGCCGACATCGACGGAAATCCAGGTGCGCCGGAAGAGGGAACCAGACTTCCCATAGCCGCGAAAGCCTTCGATGGCATCGAGGGCGGCAATCGCCTTCTCTGGATTCCGCAGTCGCATGAACTCGCCCTGGACCAGATCACGTCCGTTGGCGAGGTCGATAAGCCCCGGGAAGTTGCCCAGGTTGACCAGTCGGCCCGAGGCCGCGGCCAGCAGGGTGCAGGACAGCCCGAAGCGTCGCACGACATCGAATCGCTGCTCCCCACGCATCAGCGTTCCGTAGAAAAAGAACCCGTCCGGACGCGGGGATGGCTGTCGGTCGACAGCACTTTGCAGGAGCCTGCTGCTGATCCCCCAGGAGGTTTGGCCATCCCTGACCACCTGCATGTACGCGGGCGCCGGAGCGACATAATCCTCCGCACGATCAGGATGCACGCGATAGGTGGTGGCCCTGATCGCCGCGCCGCTCCGGTCGATCACCTCCACCTCTACCCGTTGGTAAATGGAGGGCGCCCCCTCTTTGGCGTCGAGGGCCGCCCATCCCGCTTCGTCCACCTCGAACAGGACACCCGGCACCAACTGCCCGCGGCGTTCCACCACGTCCAGCACGCCGCCCCTCCGGGTCGCCGAGCGATACGTTAACCCGAGGTCATGATCGGGAAGCATGGCCTTGGCACGGAATTTCAGCAACCCCGTTGGGTAGCCATGCCCCCGGCACCAGGTATGGAAGTCGGACAGATTCAGGTTAGAACCGTAGGCGAAGTACAAGCCGTTTGACATGGACAGACCCTTCCGTCGTGGAGTGACAACGCGTCGATGGGCCCGACCACCGGGCCCAATCCGCTACGAAGGGATCTTAAGGGCCAAGGCGTGACAGCGGCGTGACAAACTGCCCGGACGTCACCTAACGCCGGGAGAGAAGGGCCCCTTCCACGAGGCCAAGGATGGGCAAGCTCCCTTCGGAAGTCGGATTTTCGTGGTATTCCTGGCCGGTCAGTCTTTTGAAGCCTGCCTTTGCCCGCCTCTTGGTCTGGCGGAACCGGCCTTGGGGATCAGGTCCGTCCGCGCCCGCGACCCGCCTGCGAAATTCATCTTGACTCAGCGATGGAGTTTCAAGCGGCACGAGAAAAAACCTCGCGCAATCCTCGTTAAGTTTATCGAGCGAGTCGATACGCCGCGACGAAACGCTCCATAGACTAGCCAGCCGGCTGAATTCAATCATCACGCACGGGCAAGCGGCTCCCCTCGCCTCGAATTCGCTTCGCGCCAGCCTTTCGTTCATTTTGATGCGAGAAATCCCATGGCCCACGACATACCAATGCCCCTTGGCACGAAGCGGATCGTCCGCATCCTTGAGCGACATCCCTTCCAGGTCGTTGTAAGGCAGACCAAGAATGTAGCTGGAAAGCTCCAGAAGGTTGAAAGCCGAGGTATTGAGTTCCCGCCGCTCCACTCCCGGACTGGATGTCTCGTGGCCCGCGATTCGTAATTGCTGCACTGCGTCTCGAAATGCTT
>CAZUJM010000056.1:25578-26770 GCA_964620405.1 uncultured Pirellulaceae bacterium
ACTTCGCTTTCGTCCCTCGGGTAGCAGGCTGCGTTGACGCGACAGAGTCGCAAGTCGATAGATATACGGCATCGCACCCAGCACATTACCCGCCGAAGCCTCCGCGAAGAACTGATCCGCCACTCGTAGCGAGTCGGCATCGTTGTCGGCCGACCGCAGGGTGAGGTGCGCGAGTCGATAGGCAGCCAATTGCGGCCACGGGCTGGGCACCGGAGGTGACGAACAGGCGAGGTCGTAGGCCATGCGGGCATGAACCAACGCATCCCCGGCGCTTCCTTGACGCACCTTTTCCCCGGCACACAACGTCAGGTGACGGATCGCCTCATCTCGTCTCTTTTCATGGGAACACTGGGACATTCTTGCCTCATTCCGATTTGATTCGGGACTGCGGATCGAAGATGAATGGTGGAGACAATAGCAGGCCAGTAATCCAGCTTCGAGGCGCAATTCCCCTGGCGGCCGTTTAACCCCACACCACTTTGCTGCGATCCATTCCCTAGCCGCATCGATAGCAGCAAGGAACGATCACATTGACGGTGCCTTCGGTGCTCCCGGGACACTCGTCGTTGTCGATCCATAGCCGGCATGGGTCGCACATCGATTACCCACGATTAGCGTCCGTGGAGATGTGCCGCTGAAGCCCCCGCGGCACGCTCGCGGTCCGTCCTTCACGACGCAACGCGACCACGAGAGCCGCTTAGGTTGGCAAACGACACTGTCCGAGGAAAGTCGTGCTGATAATCCTTCCGTGGCAAGTTACTCCCCGGCTGGAACTGATCAGCCTCGAGGCAACAGAGTCCGCTCAACCACGGCACGGCCGATACGCTGGCCGAGTTCAAGGCCTGCCGCGTTGTCAAAACCGAAGTGGATGCCTCCAAAGATTCGGCTTTCACCGGCTTCTTCCGCTGCCTGCCGAAAACTACTGAATGTACGCTCAAGAACCAAATCAGGCTCCAGCGGCCGCTGGGTCAAGCCTGACTGCGGATCGGTCGTGCTGCTGAATCGGATGTTACCACCAAATAAATGCTCGAGAACTGCAGCGCCTGCGGCGCTGAACGTGCTATGCCCCGAAACATAACTCGGGAACGGTGGTGTCTTCAGAAGTGGCAGCCAGTCGCCATCCGCTGTGGTGGCGTCATTCCTATCCTCGGTCGCGCGGTGAATCGCATCCAGGGGCCTCCAAAGGTCATAG
>CAZUJM010000056.1:26814-27541 GCA_964620405.1 uncultured Pirellulaceae bacterium
CTTCGCGTCCCAGGCGGCAATCCCAGCGTCCGCCAGGGCAAGATTCACTAGGGCCAACGACCGCGCGTGCTCGACCAAGTCCTTGCCGTCGCTCATCAGCAGGTCGGCTGCTATCCGGTTCCAGTGACCGGGCGGAGTGGCAGTTCCGGCACCATCCGCCCAGAAGAGTGCGATCTCGGTTTGCTCGGAAGTACGCGCCGGGCTGCTAAACGCCCCAAGTCGCATCACCTCCTCGACGGCCGCGGCATACTCGACGGAATCCAGCGATGGCGGAGCCGCCGGTCGCAGGCTGACTAGGTCATCCACCACGAATGGCCGCACACCAGGCCACTGAGGCAGCAGTGGGGGAGTAAATTCGGGCGAGGTACGGTTCCAGTGTCCGGCCAGCGTCGATGGAGCGTAGCTGCTTCTTACCGTCGCCCCATCATCGCTCCGGCTGGCAAGCATTCGAGCGGCCACAAGTTCCCCCAACTGCACACCGCGAGACTTGGCTTCGCCCTCAGCGACCAGAGACATGGACGCCGCCAACGTGGCGTCCCAGACGGGCACCTCATCACGGTCCGAATACAGTTTCGATGCTACACGATGGGCTGCAGTCGCCAGCGCCGCGAGGGGCGAGGCGGCTGGATCCAGCGGAAGGTCAGGCAGATAAGAAGCATAGCGACCCTCGACGGCATTAACGGCGTCGAACATCGCCGTGTGCACCATCGCCAGGTTCTTGGCAACC
>CAZUJM010000057.1:0-6071 GCA_964620405.1 uncultured Pirellulaceae bacterium
ACGCAGCGGATCGACTCTCGGACAGGACTTCGGCACACGGCGTGTGCCGACTACTTGCCGCGACTGCCATCTGTAGCCGGCACACGCCGTGTGCCGGTCAGTTCGATCTTGGCCGAGTCGATCGCGTCGTTCGGCGCCTTCGAGACACGCAGCGGATCGACTCTCGGACAGGACTTCGGCACACGGCGTGTGCCGACTACTAATCCGCGTAGACGTTCGTGCTCTCTTCCTTGATGACGGGCGTCGAGACATCGTCGCTGGTCATCTGGACTCGGAAGCGATGGTCGCCGGCGGCGGTGCCTTCGACCATGATCCGGAAGGTCGCTTGGTCCTTGGGAGCAAGTTCCGGCAGGGGAGCGAATGAAACCTGCTGTCCGCTGATCGTCTCTGCGGACGGGCCTTCGGCGCCCACCGGTTTCAGCCCGTCGGGTACGAGTGCCGCGAACTGAATGTTCGTGGCGGGCTTGGACCCTTGGTTGACGACGCGGATCTCGTAAGCGGTTTGGCCGCCGATTTCGATCGGGTCGACCTTGTCCGCCACACTGAACATCAGCGCAGCGATGCCCTCGACCTTGAGTGCGTGTTCCTGGTGGGCTTCGAGGCCGGTGTCGGCGGTGCTGTCGGCGATGATATTGAACTGGCCGATCTGCACGGGCACCGCCGTGAATTGGGCCTTGCCCATCTCACCGGCCGGCAGGCGCTCGAGGCTCCAGACGATCGCGTGGCGAGCCTGGTCGTAGTAGCCCGAGTTGTTGGTGCTGACAAACTTCAGGCCGGTGGGCAGTTGCGCTACCAGTTCCACTTCCTGGGCGTCGGCGGTACCGGGATTCGCGACGGCGACGTTGAATGTCGCCTGGCGATCGAGGTATCGCTTGCTCGGACCTTCGATCGTGACGCTCAACTGCGGCGCGACGACCTCGAGATCCACGGAGTGGTTGACTTCCAGTCCGCCGTTGGCGCGAGCCGTGAGGGAGTTGAGGATGCGGCCGGCTTCGGCGGCCTTCAGCGTCAGTTCCAGATGGCGTGTCTGGCCCGGCGCGATGGTGCCGACTTCATATTCGAGTTTGGGACCCGAGGAGTGCGTCAGGCCGGCGGGTACGTCTTCTTCCAGGGTCACGCCGGTGGCAGCACCCGAGCCGGGATTCGTCAGCTTGATGGCGAAGCGAACCAAGTCGCCCTTCAGCACCTTGGCGGGACCGGAGTGTTCGAGCACGAGGCCCGGCTTGGTGGCTCGCGTGCGAGCGCTGGCCGAGGCTTGGAAGGATACGGTGGCGACACTGCCGACGGTGCCTTCTTCTTGCGGCATCAGTTCCAGTTCCACCATCACGTCTTGGCCGGGAGCGACCGTGCCGATCTCCCAGAAGATCGCGCCGTCCGCGGCGCGGCTGGCCTTGGGACTGGCATCCACAAAGCGAGTGCCAGCGGGTACTTCGTCGCGGATGAGGACATTCGCGGCGGCGACACGTCCCGTATTGCGAAGACGGATCTGGAACTTGGCCGGCTGTCCGACCTGGATTTCCGCGGGAGCGATCTTTTCGAGCGTTAGCGAGGGGATCTGCGGTCCTTCAAGGCTCTGCGGCCCCGGTTGGCCGGAGGCGCTGACGTTGTCGAGCATCGCGGCACCGGGCGTTTCGACCGCGGGATCGGCGGACGCGTTGGGACTCGCGGCCTCGTTGTATTCTGGCATCGCCTGCCGCGCGCTCGGCTCCGGCTGCAAAGGCTGCGCAGCGTGGGGCGCGGCGGACGCTGGGTCGTCCTCGAGTTGCGGTACGGGCTGCAGCGTCGTGTTGTCTTGGCTGGCCGAACCGGGCAGTGGAGCGCCCGGGTCGAGTTCATTGGAGTAGGGTGGCGCGTCGCCCGGCGCGGGTTCGAGCGAACCGGTGTCGCCCGGCACCGGAGATGCTGGGTTGCCCGGCATCGGAGATGCGGTGTCACCCATCGGCTGGGGATCGGCGCCGCCTTCCTGCAGAAGCGGCGGCGCGTCCATGCCCTGGTTGGCTTCGGGGGTGAGCGCAGCGTCGGCGGCATCGGCAGCCACTTCCGCGCCGGCAGCCATCAGAGCGGCCGGAGCGCTGCCGCGGAACGGATTGCGGCGCGGCGAGGGCAGCATGTCCTGGGCGTCGGCCAGGGGACCTTCAGAACTGTCCGCTTCAGGATACGCCTCCTCGGCGGCTTCTTCTGCGGCCGGTTCGGCGGCGAACGAGCGCTGGAAGCGGCTGGGTGGCCGTTCGGTTGCCTCCGTCTCCGCCATCGGAGCGTCGAGGTTCTCCGTTTCCGGCGAATCGGGCGCACCCCACGATTGCGAGTCGCCCTCGCTCTCCGACGGATGTTCGGGAAGCGTCAACTCGCCCGACGCCTGCATCACGCCGGACGCATGGTGGTCACTGGCGACCTCGCCTTCCTGGCCCAGCGGAATGGGTCGCGCTTCGGCGAACGCGGCGGGGATCGAATCCGGGAGCGACTCCAGCGCGGCCAGCGGGTCGTCCTTCTGCGCCTGGGCCAGCGCGATCGCGCCGAATACCGCGACGGAGGTGAGCATCGTGAACTTGGTGTACGACCGCTTGGCCGAGGCCTTCATCTCTTCGACTTTGTCTGCCAGCATACAACACCCACCGTGATTGGATCCCTGGGAATTCCGAGGTCGGCGGGTGGTACCAAAAGACACGCGACGGGGGAAGGTCAGTTTGTCGCCCGGCAGGGGCAAGGACCGGAACGGCACGCCCCAGATCGCCGCCCGTGCGCAGCCAGCCGCCAGAGGATCGCTCAGTCCGTGCCTGGGTTGCTGTCATGGGCCACGCGCGGCAGTGGCTCGGTGCTCCACGACTGGATGCGGCGGGCCAGGGCATCCATCCGCTGCCGCTCCTCACGCGTCGCCTCGTCTTCCAGCACCTCGTCCAGCACCACCAGCTGGCTTGAGCGCGCCGCGCAGCGATCCTCGACGAGCTGCAGCAGGGAGTCCATCGAAGCGGGTTCTTCGCTCGGGAGCGCGCCCTGCGACGCTCGTTCCCCCTGCCGCGAGGCGTCGTAGTAGAGACGCAGGAACCGGTACTGCTGCAGCAGCTGGCTGCAGGAGGCGACGATCGTCTCCATCTTGTCCAAGTCCCACTCGGGGTTCGCCAGCAGTTGGTCTTCAACGGCCGCGCGGGAAAGATTGTACGAGCGAATCCGCGCGCTCAGCATCGGTACGTTGACCGTCTCCGCGGAGTCGTCGCGCTGGAGGGAGGGAACTTGGGCGGGCGCGGCGACGGCCCGGGGAAGCCGCGGCACCGCGACGGTGGTGGATGCAAGCAATGTCCGCGGGCGGGCAGGTGGGCGAGGCGTGGACGCCGTCACCGATCGCGGGTTGCCCGGAACGTTGGTGGGAAACGAAGCGCCGGGTAACTCGCGCCGCGGCAACAGCAGCGAACGACTGCGATCAAGTACCAGACCGGAAGTGGGCAAGTCCAGCGGAAAGGTGTCCGCGTGGTGTCTGGCCGCCACCGTGGTGGAAGCAAGCGAGGCGGGGGCGAGGCGAGCGATCGGAAAAGTCGAGGGCTGCACCTGCGGAGGAATCGCCGCGGGGGACAGGGAGTTGGTCTCGACGAGCGACGTGTCCAGCGGCCGCGCGGCCGTCGTGGTTGGCCATGCGAAAAGGCCTTGGCCGAAGTCGTTTCGCCGCATCAATGCCGTCGTGGATGGATCGACCGAATCGAGGACTGACGCCGTTGGCATCTGCGAGTGGTCGACGGCCCAGCGAGGTGGTCGGTCGGTTTCGTGCGCAGCCCGCGCCGCGCGCGCGACGGGAGGTGGCGGACTGGTCGGCGCGATGCGGCGCAGGGCCGGAGGCGCCGGAGGCACACGCGACGTGAGGTACTCGGCCGGTTCCACGGAGGCGATCGAGCTAGGGGCCGGCAACGTCAGGCGATCAACCGACGTGATGGCCGGGATGCGCGCAGGGATCGGGAACGGGTGGGCGTCGTGGGGAGCTTGTTTTCGCGGAGCGCGTGGCGTAGCGGCAAGTGATCTCATCGGCGGCTGTGGACGGAGATCGTCCCGGTGGGCTGGTAGGCGTTGAGCCGCGAGGCGCGGGTCAAGCGAGGCGCTGGCAGGCGAAGGCAGTCGCTGGGGAGAGGTGGGCTTGGGGCGGCGTCCGAACGCACGAGAAACGGACTGCGGAGCCTGGAGCTCGGTGACCGCTGCCTCAGCGGGGAGATGCAAGTGGTTCGCGATCTCGCCCTGGGTGGGAACGGCGAGGGCGGAGGGCGCCGCGTCCGCGCGTCCTGCAGGAGGGATGGCAGTTGAGGAGGCCTTGTCCCTGGGCGCTGCGGGAGCGCGTGGAGGAAGCTCCCTCCCTTCCTGCTGGGCGAGTGTGGCAGCGGAAGGCCATTCGATCGCGTGGTCCTGGCTGTGCGAACGATCCTCGCGGCGGGGCGGCAGGATCGGTCTGCGCGGCGTGGTGGATGAGCCTTGGGTTGGCAGCGGCGTTCGGGGGACGCGGGCGCGCGGGGGCGGCGCGCGATCGAGCGGTGGGCTGGGCTGCATCGAGCGGTTGATTGCGGATGACGAGGGAGCGATCCGGAGTTCGGGCGGCGCGGGAGTGGCCGCGCGGGGCTCGGTCACGCGCGCGGGGCTCGCGGGTGCCGCTTGGGCGGCGGTGCGCTGGCGGGGCAGGCTGGGACGCGCGGAACTTGCCGTCTCCCGCGGACGGTCTGGCGAATCCGTGGTCCTCGGTGGGATCCTCGGTGGAATCTGCGGCGCTACACGCCCCGGAGATCCCGCACGGCTGCTGGCGGGTGTCCGACGCGCAGCGTTCGCCGCAGCGCTTACCTCCTGCTCCACCGCACCGATCCAGCCAACCAGTCGCTCGGCCTCGCTGGCCGGCGAGCCCTTCGCCCGCCACGTCGCCAATGCGCGGTCCACCGGCTCCATGCGCCGATCGTACTCCCGGCGATCGTAGCGATACTGTCGATAGGTCTGCATCCGCAGGCGCTTCGCCGCTCGCTCCACATCGGTCGCGTCGGCCGCCCAGGAGGGGGCGGACAGCGAGGCGGCGAACAGCAGCAACGCAGCCAATCGGAATGCCAGGAACAGTCGCGCAGGCATGAAGGTCACCCGAGGAGCGGAACGGCCGGAATTCTCCGCAACCGTAGCCTTTGTCGGGGCTTGGTCAATTTGCCAGACCGGAAAGGGCCTTACCGAAGGACCTTCTTCAGGGACGCGCGGTCCTCTGGGACAGGCTGACCCGGAGGACAACCAGCGCTGGTGGCGTTTTGGCAACGCGGCCTGGCAGGGAGCCTAAGGCCGAATGACGAATATCGGGCGCACGCGGGCGAGCGGGTGCAGGCGGCCACGAAAAAACCCCCGTCGCGCGGGAAGCCACTGGAAATGGCCTCCGTGCGCGACGGGGGTTGGTCATGATTCCGCCGCTGGAGGAGTCGACGGCCAGGACCTTAGTTGTTCGGCAACGGGCCTGCTTCCGGACCGGGGATGTCGGAGGTGCTTCCCGATCGCGAAGACTCTGCGGCCGAGCCGGAGAGGAAGGGGCGGTTCGCTTGTACGGGGCCCTCCACCGTACCGCTTTCCACCGGACCCGTCATGCCCGACTCGATCGGTCCCGTCGTTTCCACAGGACCCGTTGTGTATTCGTTGACGATCACCTCGCCAGACTGGACGGGACCGCTTGCGTACGGACTGGGTGCGAACCCGCTCGACATGCCGCCTTCAGGCGCGTTGCAGCCCGAGTTGCAGCCAGGAGCGCCTCCGGCTGGTGGTCCTCCTGCGGGAGCTCCACCCTGATGGCCCTTGAACAGGCCATGCAGTCCGGACATTGCGGACGAACCCACGCCGGGACGGCAGCGAGCTCCGCGCTTGAACAACTTGTGCTGACAGCCTGTGGCGGACACCGTCAACGCCACACCGATCAAGATCCAACACATCCTTTTCATGACTTGATCCCTCCATAACCCGCAGACAGAAACATTTTCCAGGCGAAGCCACGAAACTCTACACCCGGAGTTGAAACGTGCAAATCAAACGGTGTATTTTTTTCAACAACACGCTGTGCGGAGGTTGACAGAAATCATCAAGCGGTT
>CAZUJM010000057.1:6092-17663 GCA_964620405.1 uncultured Pirellulaceae bacterium
ATAGAGGAACGGCGTGATATCACGGGCGTGCTGACATGCTTGTGGACCACGCGGATCCCGGCGGCTTTCGAGCCCGGGGCTTCGCAGGGAGGCGCGGCCCGGTTGTCTGCAAGGCGGAGTGATGCGTCACGAAGCGATCGAGACCGAGTGACAGGAGGTTGGCACTCGTCGGACACCATGCGGTGGCGGACTGCCGTGGGCGATCCACCCGACCCGGCCAGGTGGGACCCTGGCTTCGGGGCAGATGCCCAAAGGTTTCGTGGACTCAATCAGTCTTCGCAGCGCGAGGGTGCCAGCCCTCGCAACGCGACGTTGGTGCTGGCGTGGAACGCATGTCAGGGACGGCTACGGTGACGCAAGAACTCCCCCATCCTGACGCTCGACCGGAGCGTTCCGACCGCCTTAGGCTCCTTCGGGTGCTCTGGGTCTTCGCGCTGGTCCCGCTGCTTTCTCACCGGGTACGCGCCGACGAGGTGGTGGGAACATCGCCTGCGGAGGCATCTGCGGTCGCACCGCTTGCAACATCGGTGGCGGCAACGCCCGTGTCCGCCGACCAGGAGATGTGGCTTGTCAGTTCCCGCCGGCTCCCCAATCCCTGCGGGCCATGCGTACCCGCAGCCGGACTCGACTATGCCCAGTGGGTTGATGGCTGCTGGCTGCCTTCGACGGCCGAGGCGTTCTGGAGCGACTCGCGGGCCGACCGTGTGACCTGCGTCCACGTGCATGGCAATCGCATGTCGATGCAGGACGCGCGTGTGGGAGGCTTGGACCTTTACCGCCAACTGCGCGCTCGCCCGGAAAGTAAGTTCCGGCTGGTGGTCTGGACCTGGCCCAGCGATCGGATCCACGGCATGGCCCGGGATGCCTTCACGAAGATGGATCGGGCGGATGGGGAGTCCTATTATCTGGCGAGCTTCCTCGCGAAACTGCCGGCCGGCGGACGCGTCAGCCTGATCGGATACAGTTTCGGGGCGCGCACTGTGGTGGGTGGTTTGCACCTGCTGGCGGGAGGCACGGTGCGCGGCACTTCGCTGCAAGCGGAGAAGCCCGCTGCCGTGCGACCACGCGTGGTGCTGCTCGCGGCCGCCTTGCCCATGGGGGC
Source organism: uncultured Pirellulaceae bacterium (assembly GCA_964620405.1). Taxonomy (GTDB): domain Bacteria; phylum Planctomycetota; class Planctomycetia; order Pirellulales; family Pirellulaceae; genus CAZUJM01. The sequence goes on from CAZUJM010000057.1 coordinate 7,195, forward strand.
GCTTGTTCCCCACGGCTCCCGCGGTCAGGCCCTGTCGCAGTCGGAGTCCGTCGCCTCCTTTTATAATGCGGCGGATCCGGCGCTGAAGGCCTTCGAACGATTCGGCGAGAAGAGTGACCTGCTGGGCAGGCACCATGTGTCGGAGGCTTGCCTGGGGGGAGCCGGGGCCGTCATGCTGCAGTACAATGCTACGAAGACGGTGGGCAAGAGCCACGATATCAACGACTATCTGAACTCGCCGTCGCTCATGCAGGCCATTCGCGGGCACCTGCTGGACCCCGGCCAGTTCTAGGCGAGGGTGCGGGGCACGTTCGCAGCCACACCTTCCGCGGCAGGGCCATCGTTCCGCTTGCCCGATGACGGGCGCGATTCGTTTCGCGTGCTGACGGCCCGCGCCTCGCGACGCTCCGGCTTCGATCCTCCCCGAGATTCCGCATGAGCATGACGCCTGACATCTCGGGACCGATCGCCTTCCTCGACGGAGCGTATGTTTCCGCGCGCGACGCCCGGGTCTCGGTCACCGACGCGGGGTTCGTGATGGGCGTGACCGTCGCGGAGCAGGTGCGCACCTTCGCCGGCACTCCGTTCCAGCTGGATCGACACCTGGATCGGCTGTTCCACGGGCTGGAACTGGTGGGAGTATGCTGTCCGCATTCGCGCTCGGAACTGGAAGCGATCGTCGATCGAGTGGTCTGTCACAATCGGCAGCAGCTGGCCGCGGAGGATGACCTGGGCGTGACGCTGTTCGTGACGCCGGGCACCTATTCGGCGTACGCTACTGAGGATCGCGTGTCGCCGACTTGCGGTGTCCATACTTATCCGCTGCCGTTCCGCCTCTGGCACGGCCGCTATGCGTCGGGCGTCTCCCTGCAGTCGGTGTCGGTGCAGCAGGTGTCGTCGCGAAGCTGGCCGGTCGATCTCAAGTGTCGCAGTCGAATGCACTACTATCTGGCGACGCAGGAGGCTCGGGCGCAACGGCCCGGTTCGATGGCCGTACTGCTCGATGAGCGGGGGCAGGTCACCGAGACGCCGACGGCCAACGTCGTCGCGTATTTTGCGGACGAAGGCCTCGTGTCGCCGGGCAGGGAGAGCATTTTGCCGGGTATCAGCCTCGCCTTCCTACGGGAGCTGGCCGAATCGCAGGGACTGCCGTTTCATGAACGACCGCTGACGATGGGCGATCTGCGGCGCGGGGCGGAAGTGTTGCTGACGAGCACGCCGTTCTGCCTGTTGCCCGTCCAGGAGGTCGATGGCCAACCGCTGCCCACGGCGCGTACGATCTACGATCGCCTGCTGTCCGCTTGGAACGCCCGCGTCGGACTCGATATCGCGGCCCAGGCCCGGCGCTTCGCGACGCGATGACAGCATCTCCCCCGCGCGGACCCCGCCGCGGATTCGGACTCAGCTGCCCTTGCTGCTCGACTTATACTCTTCGGGCGTCAGCAGTCCGTCTTGGTTGGTGTCGATGCCCTGGAACTCGGAAACCTTCTCGTCGTCCCAGGAACTGGCGTACTCGGCCATCGAGACCTGGCCGTCGTTGTCCGCGTCCGTCTTGAGGAACCATTCGCGGGAACTGCCGGACAGGACCGAAGCAATCCGCTCGTCGGCCGACTTGAAGCGATAGCTGGCCTTGGTCGTGCTGCGAGCGGTGGAGTCCGCCCGCTCGCCGCGGCTGCTGCCACCGCGGTTGTCGCGACCAGAGGAACCGCGGTCGCCACTGCGTTCCTCGGTTCGCCCGCGTTCGCCGGAGCTGGCGGTGCGACTGCTGTCGGGGGACGACCCTCCACCCGAGAATCCGCGGCCCGAACCCCCGCCGCCCGAACTCGCGCCGCCGGAGGACGATCCTCCGTCGCGGTTGCCCAAGTGCTGCGTCAACTCCTGCCGCGTGATCACTCCGTCTTTATTGGCGTCCGCATTCGCATAGCTGGAACGCATCTTCGACCACTCGTCCTTCTCCAGTCGCCCGCTTTTGTTTTCGTCGTAGCGATTAAACATGCTCTCGGCATAACGGGCCACTCGGTCGCCGGAGCCGCCACCGCCGTTGCTGCCACTGGCGCCGCCGCCGCCGGACGAACCGCCGCGATCGCTGGAGCTGCCTCCGCCGCCACCGAAACCGCGTCCGCCGGAGTCTTGATTGCGTGGCGGACCGCCAGGTCCCGATCGACCGGATTCGCCGCTGCCCGATCCGCGTCGTCCGCCGCGCGCCTCATCGCCCTCGCCGCCTCGACCTCGACCTCGGGATCCGCGGTCACCGCCGCCTTCGCCCCGGCCGCCACTCCATCGTCCGCGCCGACCGCCCTCACGCGACTCCTCCTGACCACAACTCGACTCGACGCCGGTCAGCAGCAGGCTGGTGCTGAGTAGTAGTACATAAAGCCAGCGATTCATGAGCGATCTCTCCCGGCCGCCGTGTCAAGCGAAATAGACCGTCTGGGTGCTGGGTCTGTGTGCTGAAGGTGGCCTGTTCGATGATAGTCGGCGCTTGGTACGACGCGAAGCGCCGACGGTTCTCGAAGCGGATTTTAGTTTTAGGATGAGTGGTTCGCTGGCGGCCCCGGGACAGAAGAACTCGGCTTCTGCAGAGTGCCGTCGCCCGCACGCCGGACCTACCGGTAACGAAACCTCTTCCCCGTAGTTTCTGGCGATTCTTGCTTTACTTGCTCGTGGCCCGTTCTTCGCTGAGGGCGGGATGCGGTCGACATTGACCCCTCGTGGTGATCCGCTGATAATAACCCAACTTCTGGCTTGAAGTTTCGCGGTTGGGTTCTGGAGAAACGGGGAGGAGACCCCGATCCGCCCCTGTCGACGCTCGAGCGTCGGTTAATCGCTGCCTGGGAAGCCGGGTGGATCGGCGAAACCTTCGACCTTCGGCCGTGTTTAAGACGTCGTGGCAGGCATCGGGCCGCGGCGATTGGCTTTTCCCTCCTCCGCCGTGCCACCCTCCACCCCACCTCGGTATCCAACCGTCCGTTTGCACTGTGGCGAGAGGTCGCCGCAGAAGGGCGACCGGTCCGGCGAGGCGAGTCAGGCCCCCCCCTCAATATGACAGGAGTTCCCGACCATGCAGTCTCTGTTGCGTTCACGTTGGTTGGCCGGCGCGGGTCTGGCCGTGCTGTTGATGGCAGGTTCCGCATCGGCTCAGCCCGGCGGTGGCCGCGGCGGTTTTGGCGGCGGTCCCGGCATGGGCGGCATGATGGACATCGGGCTGCTGTTTTCGCCCCAGGTGCGGGAGGAGATCGAACTGGTACCGGAGCAGGAGGAGCAGCTGCGCGAGATCGGCGATTCGATGCGCGAAGACATGATGTCCATGTTCCGAGACATGCGTGACATGTCGGAAGAGGAGCGTCGCGCGGCCTCGGAGAAGATGCGTGAAAAGGTCGACAGCAAGCTGAAGGAGGTGCTGCTGGACCACCAGTACGAGCGCTTCAACCAATTGCGACTGCAATCGCAAATGCAGCGTGGAGCCGCTGATGCGCTCGGTTCGGGCCGCATTCGCGACGAGCTGGGCATCACGGATGAGCAGCTGGAGGAGATGCGTAAAGTTGCCGAAACCGCGGAGGCGGAGCTGCGTACCAAGATCCAGAAGGCCACCCAAGAAGCTCGCGAGAAGGTCTTGGAAGTGTTGACTGCGGAGCAGCGAGCGAAGTGGAAGACGCTGGTGGGCGAGTCGTTTGAGTTCCAGCAAGGTGGCTGGGGTCGCGGCGGCGGATTCGGTGGCCCGGGTGGTCCGGGTGGCGGCGGTCCGGGTGGCGGCCGAGGTGGCCGTGGCGGTCGCGATCGGGGCGGCGATCGGGGCGGCAACGACAACCAGAACTGACCGCGGTCGCTTCGTGGCGGCTTCCACGATCGGAAGCCAGCCGACGGACCGCGGTGATGCGGGGTGCGTGAATACGAACCGAAACGCGCGATGGCGGCAAGATGCGTCATCGCGCGACGAGGTCTCGGATTATGCTGAAGGATGAGATTGAGCGACTGACGGACGGCCTCTTGGGAACGTCCAGGAATTGAACGATCGGTTCGGGGCGATGAAGCCGTCGGACCGGAGCAGGCATCGACGAACGAGCGGAATGGTGACTAATGGAAGCGGGCGAAATTCTCTTGCGGCGCGGGTTGCTTAGCCCCCAGCAGCTGCAGCGTGCCCGCGATTCGCAGTCCAACGGCTCGAGTGTGCTCGACAAGGCCGTGGAGATGGGATTTGTCAGCGAGGAGCTGGCCTTGCGCGCGGTGGCCGAAGAGGTGGGCATGGACTATGTCGACCTCACGACGGCCGAGGTGGACTTGGCGCTGCTGCCGAAGTTTCCGCAGCGGCTGATCTACCGCGACGCGCTGTTTCCGGTGCGCCGCGAGAACGGTAGCCTGGTGGTCGCCACCAGCAATCCGTTCGATCTCTATCCGCTGGACGAAGCGGGCGCCGCCACGGGTTTGGCGATCATGCCGGTGCTCGCGTCGCGACAGGAGATCGCCAAGCTCATCAAGACGCACCTGGGCGTCGGCAGCGAAACCATCGAAGGGCTGCTCAAGCAGTCGGCCGACCAGGATTCGGTGCAGCTGCTCGACGAGATCGAGACGGACGGCTCCGAGCTGTCCGAGATGGCGCAGGAGGCGTCGGTTGTCCGGCTGGTCAACGAGATCTTGCTGGAGGCGATCGAGTCGCGGGCGAGCGATATCCACCTGGAGTCCCAGGGGAGCGGGCTGGTCATCCGTTACCGCATTGACGGCCTGCTGCATCCGCAGCCGGTGCCACTACCGCAGCAGCGTCGGCTGCTGGTGCAGCCGCCTCAAGATCATGGCGCGGTTGAACATTGCCGAGAAGCGGCTGCCCCAGGACGGACGCATCAAGCTGCGCGTATCGGGCCGCGAGATCGACGTCCGCGTGTCGGTGATCCCGATGATCCACGGCGAGGGGATCGTCATGCGTATCCTGGACAAGGGATCGCTGAAGTTCGAACTCGCCGCGCTGGGCATGGGCTCGCGCACCTACAAGATGTTCCGCGAACTGATCGACATGCCGCACGGGATCATTCTCGTGACGGGCCCCACCGGCTCCGGAAAAACCACGACGCTCTACAGCGCCCTGCAGGAGATCCGCAGTCCCGAGATCAAGATCATCACCACGGAAGATCCGGTTGAATACCAGCTGGAGGGCATCAACCAGATCCAGGTCCACCACCAGATCGGCATGACGTTCGCCAAGTCGCTGCGGGCCATCCTGCGCCACGACCCGGATGTCGTGCTGATCGGCGAAATCCGCGACCTGGAAACGGCCGAGAATGCCATCCAAGCGTCACTCACCGGCCACTTGGTCTTCAGCACGCTGCACACGAACGACGCCGCCGGATCGTACACTCGATTGGTCGACATGGGCGTGGAGCCGTTCCTCGTGGCGAGCACGCTGGAGGCGGTGATGGCGCAGCGACTGGTCCGCGTGTTATGTCCCGAGTGTCGCGAGGCGTATCGTCCGAACCGCGACGACCTGCCCTCCGATTTTCCGTGGGAGCAGCTGGAGGCGTCGGGCGGACACCTGCATCGTCCGCGCGGCTGCCGCGCGTGCCGCCAGGTAGGCTACCGCGGACGCTTGGGGATCTACGAGCTGCTGGTCAGCAGCCAGAAGGTGCGCACGATCGCAAGAGCAGCTGGGATGTTCGCAAAGCTGCCATCGAAGACGGCATGGAAACGCTCCGCGAGGACGGCTGGAACAAGGCCATCGACGGCCGCACGTCGCTGGACGAAGTGCTCCGCGTCACCAAGGGCGATCGACTGTAGCCCGCTGGCTCGTGCCTTCATTTCCCGCTCCGATGGAAAGCGACAACACACCCGCAAAGAACTCGACTCCACCAAGCAGCTTCGGAAGATCCGCTTTAGAAACATTCGCACTCCACGCAGGCCCACGCCACCAGCAAGTACGCCATGCCCAGCTTCGCCTACACAGCCCGAGACCAGCAAGGAAAACGCGTGAGCGGCACGCTGACGGCCGGCTCGCAGCGTGAAGCCGTGGCACAGCTGACCGGCAAGTCGTTGTTTCCGCTGCAGGTAAAGGTCGAGGCGGGACGCCGTAGCTGGGCGGGTTCGCGCCGCGTGAACGGCCAGCAGTTGGCCCAGGTCTACAGCCAGTTGGCCGGCCTGTTGCGCAGCGGCGTGCCGCTGCTGCGGTCCCTGGAAGTGCTGCGGCGACAGACGTCCAACGAGAGCTTGAAGGCGGTGCTGGACGACGTGCGGAGTCGCGTGGAGGAGGGCGCCACGTTGTCGGATGCGATGCGGCAGCATCCGCGAGCGTTCGACGATCTGGCGGTGAGCATGGTGCGCGCGGGCGGCGAAGGCGGATTCCTCGAAGACGCCCTGACGCGCATCGCGCAGTTCACCGAGCAGCAGGAAGACCTCAAGGCCCGCACGATGGGAGCGTTGGCGTACCCGATGTTCCTGGCCGTCGTCGGCACGCTCGTCGTCTTCGGCCTGCTCGTGTTCTTCGTACCCAGCTTCGGACAGATCTTCGAGGACTTGCGGGAGCAGGGCAAGCTACCGGCGGTGACGGAGTGGCTGATGTGGACCAGCGATACGCTGCAACGCTATGGCCTGCTGCTGCTGGTCGCGATGGGCGGGCTGGTCTACTACCTGCGTCGCCAGCTGCAGACGGACGCCGGACGCTATTTTGCCGACAAGACGCGGATGCGCCTGCCGATGTTCGGCGGCATCTACCAGAGCCTCGCGGTGGCGCGATTCTGCCGCGTGCTGGGCACGCTGCTGAAGAACGGCGTGCCGATCCTCAAGTCGCTCGAGATCAGCCGCGACGCCGCCGGCAATCGCATCCTTTCCGAAGCCATCCAGCGGGCTTCCGAGAACATCTCCGCCGGCGACGCGCTCGCGCCGCCCCTGGCCGCGAGCGGTTACTTCCCGGAGACGGTGGTGGAGATGATCGCGGTGGCCGAGGAGTCGAACACGCTGGACCAGGTGCTGGTCGATGTGGCCGATGGCTTGGAACGCCGCACCGGACGGAGGCTGGACCTGCTCGTGCGGCTGCTGGAACCCGTCATGCTGCTGGTGCTCGCCGTGGTCGTGCTGATCGTGGTGATCGCGCTCCTGCTGCCGATTTTCAAGATGACTTCAACGGTCTGATGACCACCCCCCTTTTTCCCACTCAGGTTTGTAGAAGAAGAATGGAGCCCGAAATGGCACGAGTTCGCAACCGGCGTCGCCGTGGTTTTACGCTGATGGAAGTCCTGCTGGTGCTGGTGATCCTGGTGATCCTGGGCGGCATGGCCGGCACGTTCATCCGCGGTGCGCAGAAGAAAGCACGGGTCGACGCGGCGCAGGCGCAGCTGGGCGCGTTCGAGAACGCGATCAAGATGTACGAGCTGCAGGTGCTCTCGTATCCGTCGACCTCCGAAGGCCTCAACGCCCTCCGCACTCCGCCCAACGGCTTGGATCCGTTCCTTGACCGCGACGTGCCCTTCGATCCCTGGGGCAATCCGTACCAGTACGAGTCCGAGGGCGAGGGCTACCGCATCTGGTCGATGGGACCGGACGGCATGGATGGCAGCGCCGACGACATCCAAGTCACTTCGTAATGACGTTCGCCGCCGCGGAGGGAATCGTGGCCGCGCGAACCGGAAAGCAGCACCATGGACCACCCGTTCGCTCCAGGGCCAACTGAGCGCGCCTGCCGACCGACGCCCGTTCGTCGGAGCGGGTTCACGTTGATGGAGCTGATCCTGGTGCTGGTGCTGCTGGTGGTGCTCACGAGCATGGGCGGCCTCAGCCTCCGCGGCAGCCTGCGGCATCACTCACTGCAGAAGGCGGCGGAGCAGGTGCAGGTGGAATGGGGGCGCGCGCGGGCCAAGGCGATCAAGTCGGGGCGCGTGCAGGTATTCCACCACGCGGTGAACGGTCGCCAGTTCTACACGCGCGGCGAAGCGTCGCTGGACGATCCCGTTCCCAGCATGATGGGTGGGTCCGTCGGTAGCTCCGTCGGTAACGCGAACGGCAGTGTGCCGGGGAACCTGGGCAGCGGCACGGCGATCGGGCCGGGATCGGCCGCGGCCTGGGGGCCGGCACCGCCTGTGGACAACGCCAAGGTTCGCGAACTGCCGCAGGCCACGAGCTTCGTGGGCGCCGATGTCCGCATCGACCAGCGAACGGCCATCCAGCTGACCGGTCTGGCGCGAGCGGCCGAGGAGTCGGCGTTCGGTCCATCGGCTTCCTCCGATCCCAGCGAGGAGCTGGCCGTCGAATGGGGCATGCCCATCTATTTTTTTCCCGACGGCACGACCTCCAGCGCGGTGCTGCTGCTGCGCAATGACCGGGGATTGGCGGTTGCCGTCGAACTGCGAGGCATCACCGGTGCCAGTCGCATGGGAATCGTGCAGCCCGAGTCGGCCATGGATCTGTCGGGAGTGCAGCCATGAGCGTGTGCAAGACGCGGGCCGCGCGCGGCCTGACCCTGCTGGAAGTGGTTCTCGCACTGGCGATCCTTGCCGCCGCCTCCGCCACGCTCGCGCAACTCGTCGGCATCGGCCTCCGCGCCGCCGCCCAGGCGCGCGATACGACCGAGGCGCAGCTGATGGCCGAGAGCCTGATGTCCGAGATCGCAGCGGGAATCACCTTGCCCGACCAGATTTCCAGCGCGCCCCTGCCCGACGACTCCTCGTGGCTCGCATCGGCCTTCGTCCAGCCCGCGACACTGCCCGGCGTGTTGCAGGTGACGCTCCTCGTCGAACGCGATCCGCAGTACGGAGGCCGGCCAAGCAGCTTCCAACTCACTCGCTGGATTCGTGACCCGCAATTGCCTTACCCGGTCGAGGAAGAAGAAGAGACGAGTTCCACCGGGACGACGGGCGAAGCCGGGAATGCCGCGAGTCAGGATGCGTCCGCTACGGGCGATGGCACCACCGCAGGCATGGGAATGCCCATGGGAGCAGCGCCCAACGGCGGTGGTCGAGGCGGTCGCGGACAAGGTGGCCGCGGACAAGGTGGCCGCGGTGACGGACAAGGCGGGCGCGGCCAAGGGGGTGGACGGGGCGAAGGCGGGCGCGGTGGCGGTGGAGAAGGCGGCGGACAAGGTGGCTTTGGCGGTCCGCGCGGCGGCGGACAAGGTGGCTCGCAAGGTGGCGGTGGGCCCCGTGGTGGTGGACAGGGAGCAGGTGGCGGCCGCGGTGGTTTCGGCGGCGGTGGACAAGGCGGCGGCGGTCCGCGTGGTGGCGGGCCCGGCGGTGGCGGCGGCGGACAGGGTGGCGGGCCCGGTGGCGGCGGTGGGCCGCGCGGAGGTGCCGGCCCATGAGTGTCCTGCGTCTGCGTCCCCGGCGGCGTTACCCCGTGCGGCAATCCTTGGCAACGCGGCGACCACGCCGGGCGACTGGAGCGGCCTTTACGTTGCTTGAAGTGCTGCTCTCCATGGTCCTGCTCGTGGTGCTGATCTCGGTCGTGGCCGGCACGATCGACTTCCATTTGAAACAGTTGACGATGCGCAAGACGCGGATCGAGGAGTCGCAGTTGGCGCGAGTGGTCCTGCGACGCATCGCGGATGATCTGCGCGCGGTGGCCGTGAGTCGCCCGATCGACATCGGCCAGGCGACCGCGGACGCGGTCAGCGGCACGGCGGGCGCGGGTGCGATCGGCGGCGCGGCCGACGCGATGGCCGCCGGCGGCGCCTCGTCTGATCTTGCTTCCGTGGCCGGTGCCGATTCAGCGGCGGGTGCCGAGGGCGCGGCTGCGGCCAGCGTTGGCGTGGAGGCGGCACCGCCCGCGGGGCCGGGCCTGTATGGCACGGCCTACCAGCTGCAACTCGACGTGGGTCGCATTCCACGCTTCGAAGAGTATTCGCTCATGGCCGCCCAGGCCCAGACGACGGCGCTGGGACTTGCCAGCGACGTGCGCACGGTGACGTACTACCTTGCCGAACCGTCGGCCCGCGGCACGAATTCCGTGGCCGATTCGACCAGCGACATGATGTCGAGTCGCTACGGGATCGGATTGTACGACGGTGGCGATGGGTTGGGGGGCGGTCTCGTGCGACGCGCGGTGGATCGCGCCGTGGAACGGTACGCGATGGAGACCGCCGACTACGGGCTGGTCAGTCCGCAGGTCGACGTGCTGGCCCCGGAAGTCGTCATGCTGGAGTTCCAGTATTTCGACGGTTCGCAGTGGCTGTCCGAATGGGATTCGGACCAGATGGGCGGCGTGCCGCTGGCCGTGCAGGTCGCGGTGCAGATCGACACGGGGCGTACCGACGAGCGGACGGCGCGGAAACGCGATGCGGGCGCCGCCACGGACCTGGTGGCGCCGCGCGTCTATCGGCTGGTCGTCCAACTTCCCGCCGCCGAACCGCTGACGACCTCCTCGGAAACCGACGAAGCGGCGACCGAAGCCGACCAGGGTGCTTCGTCGTCTTCCGCTGCCAGTGGTTCCGGATCGACAGGAGCGTCGCCATGAGATCCGGTTCCGCTTCCGCAGGTGACAGGAGTTGGTCACTGAGGACC
>CAZUJM010000057.1:17763-24116 GCA_964620405.1 uncultured Pirellulaceae bacterium
CGCCATGAGATCCGGTTCCGCTTCCGCAGGTGACAGGAGTTGGTCACTGAGGACCTCGCGCAGGACCTCGCGCTGTGCCGCATTCGGCCGCGGCCCGCGTTTGGCTCGTCCTCCTCGACGCGGCGGATTCGCGCTGATCCTCGTGCTGGTCACGATCGCCATGGTGTCGCTGGCGGCGTACACGATGAGTGATCGGCTGGTGGTGGAGAACGAAAGTGCGCAGCTGGCCGGTCGGCAGTTACAGGCGCGCATGGCTGTCGACTCGGGTGTTGCCCATGTGCTCTACCTGCTCGAACAACCCGTGCCGACGCGGCTGGAATGGGGCGGCATCTACACGAATCCCCAGGTGTTCCAGGCGCAGCTGGTGGTGGACCATCCGGAGCCGCGTGGACGCGTTCGCTTCGGCGTCGTTGCTCCGCAACTCGACGATGCCGGCCTGCCGTCCGGCTGGCGCTGGGGACTGGAGGATGAATCGAGTCGCGTGAACATCAACGCGCTCGAACTGCAGGAGATGGCCGGGCTTGCTTCCGCCGCCCTCGGGGAACTCGGCAGCGCCTCGTCGGCAATCGCCCAGGGCTCGGCCGCACTGTCCGCCGCCGCGGGCGCGGCCGGTGGCAGCGGCGGCGCGCCGACCGGCGCTGGTGGGGGCGGTACGAATCCCGGAGCCTCGAACGCCGGCGGCGCTTCCGGCACCGGGACGACTCGCCCCGGCACCGGCAACACGGGCGGCAACACGGGCGGTGCAGCGCCGTCCCGCGGGTCCACGTCCAACGCCCCATCTTCCGGAGCTGCTTCAGGAGCCCCTGCGGGGGACTCGTCCAGCGGAGCATCCGAACCGCCTGCGGACGGCGAGGCGGCGTCGATCGACACGTCGGGACGCGGACTGCTGATGAAACTGCCCGGCATGACCGAAGAGGTCGCCGACGCCATCCTCGACTGGATCGACGAGGACGACGAACCGCGGGAATATGGAGCGGAGATCGACTACTACGCTTCGATGCAGCCCGCCTACGCGCCTCGCAATGGTCCCCTGGAAACCATCGAGGAGCTGTTGCTGGTGCGCGGCGTGACGCCCGAACTGCTGTTCGGCCGCGATGCCAATCGCAACGGAATGCTGGATGTTGCCGAACAGAACCTGCCGGTATCACCCGCCGACGATGGCTCCGGCGCGATGGATCTCGGCTGGGCTTCGATGCTCACCGTCTACAGCCAGGAACGGAACGTCAACTTCCAGGGCCAGCGCCGCGTCAACCTGAATGGCGAAGACCTGCAGCAGGTCTATGACGACTTGGTGGCCGCCGGCATCAGCGCCGACTGGGCGACGTTCATCATCGCCTACCGACTCTTCGGCCCCTTCGAGGGAACCAGCACGAATTCGATCACTGCGGCGTCCGTCCAACTGGACATGACCGGCACGCCCGCCACCGATCTGACCCAGGTGCTGGACCTCATCGGTGTCCGCGTCCAGGTGCCTCCCTCGCAGGCCGGCGGCCGCGCGGGGGTGCTGGAGTCGCCGTTTCCGTCGAGCATCGTGGCCATGGGTTCGTACCTGCCGCAGCTCATGGATCTTTGCACCGTGCGGGCCGAGAAGGTGTTTGCGGGTCGAGTGAACATCAACCAGGCTTCACGCACGGTCCTGATGACCATTCCCGGCATGACCACGGAGATCGCCGACGCGATCATCAGCCAGCGGGAAGTGCAGGGGGCGGAGTCGAGCCAGGAGATGGCCAACGAGACGTGGATCCTGGCCCGGGGGATTGTCACGCTGGACGAGATGCGACAGATGCAGCCCTTCATCACGGCCCGCGGCGATGTCTATCGGGCCCAGGTCGTCGGCTACTCGGACCAGGGTGAGATCGCGTCGCGGGTGGAAGCCGTTTTTGACGCTTCTAGCGCGGTGCCACGGCTATTATCTTGGAGGGATATGAGCCACCTGGGGCGCGGGTTCGCACGCGAGATCCTAGGCGTCAGCGGCATGAGCGCCGCGGGCGGCACCACAGGCAACGCCCTGGGGAGTGCGTCGGGGGCGGTCAATCCATGAGCGGACGGCCGCTCCGGAAGTCACACATCCGGAACCTGTCTCGCTGGATGAACACGCGCGGGCCGGGCCTGGCCGCGAGTCGACCAGGAATGGCGGGAACCGTGAAAAACGTCCGCCCCCGCGACGGGTCGGCGGGGTTCGAAGAAGAGGGCGGCCCGACCGCCGGCGTATCGTAGCGAGTAGAGAGAAGAGACGAGTAGAGAGAAGAGACGAGTAGAGAGAAGAGAGTAGACATGGCGCGACTACTGGCCCTGGACCTCGATCCCCGTGAACTTCGCCTGCTGCTGGCCAACCGCCAGGGTTCGGCGATTGTCGTGGAGGAGGTCCGCACGCAACCGATCAAGGAGGTCGAGGGGGTCGATCCCATCGACGCCATGGGCGAGGCGCTGAAGATCCTGCTGGCCGACGGACGTCATCGGGGCGCGGAAGTGCTGGTGACTCTGCCGCGCAATGAAGTCGAGTTGCGGTTGCTGAACATGCCGCCGCTGCCGGCCGAGGAGCTGCCGGAGGCGGTGCGGCTGCAGGCGATGCGCGAGTTCTCGGAGATGGACGAGGACTGGCCGCTGGACTACCTGACGACCTACGAGACGGCGGAGCAGATGACGGTGCTGGCCGCGGGCATGAAGCCCAAGCGGTTGGCCGCGTATCGGCGGATCCTGGAACAGTCCGACCTGAAACCGCGCGCGCTGGTGCTGCGGGCGACGGCGGCGGCGCTGCTGGCGCGACAGGAGGCGCAGGAGCCCGCCGCGACGGCGCAGGTCGAGCTGGCAATCGAGGACCTCGGCGAGACGATGGAAATCACGGTGCTTCGCGCCGGCGTCCCGGTGCTGATCCGCACGATTGCCTCGCCGCACCTGCCGGCGGAGCAGCGCGTGGACTACATCGGACAGGAGGTGCGCCGGACGCTGCTCTCGGCACGCAACCAGCTGCAGGGCGAAACCGTGCAGGGCGTGGTGCTGTTCGCCGCGAAGGAAGGGCCGTTCGACGCCCACCCGGTGGCGATGGGACTGCAGAGTCGCGTGAACCTGCCGGTACGGCTGGTGGATCCGTTCGAGCTGATCACCTGGGACGCGAAGCGGAATGCGGAGGCGACCCTGCCGCCCGGTCGCTTCGCGGCCGTCGTCGGACTGCTCGCGGCACAGACACTGCCCGCCGCACCCACGCTTGACCTGCTCAATCCGCGCCGCGCCGAACCGCCGCGTTCGTATCGTCGCGAAATCCTTGCCGGCGCCGCCGCCTGCCTGGCCCTCGCCCTGCTCGGAGGCGGCTTGCTCTCCTGGAAGTTCAGCGAGATTGACGGACAGATCGCCGCCGTGGAGCAGCAGATCCAGCGCGACAAGAAGGCGGCCGAAGCGGCCGTGCAGCGCATCGCCGAAGTCGAAGCGGTGCGAACCTGGGAGCAGATGGAGGTCAACTGGCTCCAGCTCATGCAGGACGTCTCGCAGCGGATCCCCGACGCCGAGAAGGCTCGTTTCTCGAAGTGGCAGGCGCGGCTCACGCCCGAAGGCATGGGGCAGGTCACGATCGAGGGCATCGTGGACCAGCAGTCGACCATCGGCGCGCTGAACCAGTCGCTGGTCCAGGAGCGGCGTCGAGTCAGTGGCGAGAACAGCGACTATGAAGGCCGCGAAGAGGGATTCCCCTGGCGGTTCAAGCAGCTGGTCACGATCGAAACGGACGCGGCCAAGAAACTGGCCGCCGCGTCCGGAGCCCGTCGACGCGGCGGCCGCACAGCCCCCGCTGCCGCAGCCAACACGGCCGCCAGCAACGCATCCCGCCCCAGTACGCCGTGAACCCGCCAGTCCGACCCCCGGAATCGCAGCCAAACCCCACCGCGAACGCACGACGAACCCCACGACGTTTCCGCGCGACTTGAAGGACAGCCTGGATGAATCCCCGTGAACGGACGATGGCAATCCTCACCGCAGCCCTGGTGGTGCTGGCCGGAGGCTACTACCTGTGGTCGAGCGTCGAGGACTCGTTGCAGCTGCGCCGGAACCGCCTGAACGCCGTCATGAAACAGCGGCGCGACCAGGAATCGCTGCTGAAGCAGGCTTCCCGCGCGTCACGTGACCTGGCGGAGATCCAGAAGCGGGCGCTGCCGGACGACCGTGAGCGGGCGCGGTCCCTTTACGAGCAGTGGCTGCTCAACCTGACCGAACAGTGTCAGTTCGCCGACCCGTCCATCCGGCCGCTGGACCGCCGCGTCAAGAACGCGTCCTATGAGCAGCACAGCTTCCAGCTGGAAGGACAGGCCACGCTGCCGCAGGTGATGGAGTTCCTCGCGAAGTTCTACCAGGTCAACGACCTGCATCGAATCAACCAACTGACGCTCGCGCCGGTCAAGGATTCGCGGATGCTCGACGTCGTCTGCTGGGTCGATGCCGTGGCCTTGCCGGACGTCAAGCGCGCGGCCGTGGGTGACCAGCCTTCGCAGAAGCTGCCGCTTGAGCAGATCCAGGCAGCCCAACAGGCCGTCGTGCAGCGAGCGATGTTCTTTCCGCCCAATAATCCTCCGCAGCTGGAGCGGATCGGCAAGCAGCAGGTCGTGCTCGGCTCAAGCCTCTCGGTGACAGCGTCCGTATCCGACCCCGACAGCTGGGATGAGTTGCAGTTCCAACTGGGCGCAGGGGCGCCCGAGGGTGCGAAGCTGGAGCCGGGGGATCGAGGCAAGGCGCGGATCCGCTGGGAGCCCAAGGAGAAGGGCACGTTCGTGGTGCCGCTGGAAGTCCGCGATACGGGCTACCCGCCGCGCACGGCGCAAGCGACCATCGAAGTCACCGTGGTCGATCCGCCGCCGCCGCCACCGCCCGCGCCTCCCAAGGAAGAGGATCCGTTCGAATTCAACCTCCGCCATGCGTACCTGGTCGCCACGACCCAGGGCAAAGATGGACGCAGCGAAGCCTGGTTTGAAGTGCGAACCACCGGCGACCGCCCGCGCGTGGGCGAAGGACAGCCGCTGCGGATCGGCAAGTTCCGCGGCACCGTGACCAGCGTCGCGCCCAACCACGTCGACGTACTCCGAGAACGCGACCAAAAGACGCTCCGCGTCCGCATCGGCCAGCATCTAGAGGAAGCCCTGGAGCTGGAAACGCCAAGCACCTGAGCGCGGCAGGGCTCCTTATCTACCACGGCGATTTCCGCTCGCGCGGAGTTTCGACGATCTCTTCCGTGGCTGGGCATCTGCCCGCCAGCACTGCTTGCGCCAGCTTTACGCTAGTGCTCCACATGCGTTGTTTTCTCGCGGGTGGATTGAAAAAGATGCGAGGGATTTAACGGCATTGCCGATTGTAGAGCCTGAAGCAGTGTGCAATCCGGGGACACCGCGCCCGTTAGTTGCCTTCGCGTTCGGGTTTCAGGGAAACTCGATCGCGAGCGACGAGGGTGGTGGGGGTCCTGGGAGAGCCCGGCAGAATTCGGGACATCCAAGGCAAGGGTCCAATCATGGTCGATCGCCGCTGGTATCACTTCGCTCGCTCCCTGTCTTCGCCCGGAGTCCGGTCGCGGACCGCTCTGGTATCGATGCTGATGCTGGCATTGGGAGTCTCACCGATGTGGGCGGAAGCGCCCGGTCGACGGACTTATCGCGCCTACAGCGTGCCAGGCAATACGCTGGATGCGGCGGCGGAGCAGCTGCGGAACCGTTTGGAGCGGCAAGGGATCGACGGCGAGGTGGTGGTCGACAGTCGCCGACAGCGCGTGCTGCTGGGGGGTGTGGACGAAGCGCATGAGATCGCCAGCGAACTGTTCCCGAACAGTCGCGGCAAGGAGATGCCGGCGAAGTCGGAGCCGGTGGCGGAGGGGGTCGGCACGATCGCCCCGACGGTGGCGCGCGAAGTCACCGGCGGGGAGGCGATCGCCAATCCGCTGCGCCGTTCGGCCGATGCGCCGTCCTCCGATTCGCCCTCGTCGACGCGACTGCAGAACATGAACTGGCGACAGCTGCTGGCGGTCGTGCAGGACTATGTTCCCACGCGGCTGGCCGTGGCGCAGGAAGACAACAGCAGCGAGCTGGTAACGAACATACCCAGCCAGCAGGGCGAAGCGACCTTGCGGCTGGATACGAAGTCGGGTGATGTGAAGATGGAGGGTGACCAGGCGGTGATCGACGCCTGGATGCGGGTCTTCCGTTCGCTGGACGAGACGCCCGGCACGGAGTCGACGCGGTTGAAGGCATTGGGCATGGTCAGCCCGGAGTCGATCACGCGGGTGGTGGAACTGCTGCGCGCGGCGCAGCGGGACGCGACGACGGGCAAAACGCGCTGGGGCGCGGATGTGGTGGGCATCGATGGTGGCAAGCCGCGCGCGATCG
>CAZUJM010000057.1:24140-27524 GCA_964620405.1 uncultured Pirellulaceae bacterium
CCGCAGCAGCCCGCGGCGCCGGAGCCGGTCGTGGTGGCGCAGGCCGAAGACGCGGCGCCGCCGGCGGACGACGGCGAAACGCAGCCGCCGCGCGAAGGCGAAGCCGTGGGGGACGATGAAGTCGTGACGCAGCTGGCGCCGATGGCCGGCGGTGGCGTCGGCCTCGACGGCTCACTGCTCGGCTCCGTGCAGATCGAGTTTGTCGAAGGCCTGGGTGCGATCATCGTCCGCGGCCGGAAGCCCGACGTCGATCGCGTCATGCAGATCATCGGGCAGCTGGAGAACCTGAGCGCCGGGACGGAGCCGTCGATCGAACTGCTGCCGCTGGAACACGTGAACAGCCAGTCGATGTCCGACCTCGTCACGCAGCTCAATGCCACGCCGGCCCTGTCGGCTCGCGTGGGTACCGTCAGCATCACTCCACTGATCAAACCGAACTCGCTGCTGCTGATCGGACGTCCGGAAGGCGTCAAGGCGACCGTCGACCTGATCAAACGCCTCGATCAGCCGGTTGAACCCAGTTCGCAGTTCCAGATCTATCCGCTGAAGCACATGTCGGCTGGCGAAGCGGCCTCGACGGTCAGCTCCTTCTTCGCGAACCGCACCGGCCTGGGGCCACGCGTGCAGGCCCAAGCCGACTTCCGCACGAACTCGCTGATTGTCTACGCGAGCGCCCGCGACTTCGCCGAAGTCCGCGACCTGCTCACGAAGATCGACGTGACCGAGAATGCCGCGACGAGCGAACTGCGGGTCTTCAAGCTGCGGAACGCCCTGGCCGAGGAACTGGCCCCGGTGCTGCAGTCGACCTTGCGTGGTGAGTCGCAGGCGGGCAGCAGCACGGCGGGCCAGGCGGGCACCGTGCCGGGACTGCCCGGCGCGCCGGCCGCCGGTTCGACGAACAATTCGTCGTCCGGGCGCACCGGCCGCTCCAGCGTTCTGACAATGGTCAAGATCGACACGGAAGGCAACCGGCTGCTGCGTTCCGGGATTCTCACCGAAGTCACCATCTCCGCCGACGTGCGGGCCAACTCGCTGCTCGTGACCGCACCGACGGAGAGCATGGAGCTGATTGAGACGTTGATCAAGCAGCTGGACGCGTTGCCGACTTCGGAAGCCGAGATCAAGGTGTTCACGATCGTCAACGGCGACGCGACGATCCTGACGCAGATGCTGCAGCAGCTGTTCGGCCAGTCGCAGCAGGGCCAGCAGGCCAACCAGGGACCGTTCGGCCAGGCCGCTGGCATCGGCGCAGGCGACAGCACGCTGATCCCGCTGCGGTTCTCGACCGATCCCCGCACCAACAGCATCATTGCCACCGGTTCCGGGGCCGACCTGAACGTGGTCGAAGCGATCCGGCTTCGGCTGGACGAGGAAGGCTCGTCGAGCCGCAAAAGCCGCGTCTATCGCCTGCTGAACGCGCCAGCCCAGGAAGTGGCGACGGCGATCAATGAATTCCTGAACACGCAGCGGCAGCTGCAGCTGCAGATCGCGCCGGACGCGGTGAGTCAATACGAGCAGATCGAGCGCGAAGTGGTGGTCGTGCCGGAACTGGTCAGCAACAGCCTGATCATCAGCGCCACGCCGCAGTACTTCAATGATATCGCGAAGATCGTCGAGGAGCTGGACGAGCGGCCGCCCATGGTGCTGATCCAGGTGCTGATCGCGGAAGTGAGTCTCGACAACCTGGCCGAGTTGGGCGTCGAGCTGGGCATCCAGGACTCGCTGCTGTTCGATCGTAGCTCGATCTCGACAGGAGCGGACACGGGGACGGGAGCGTCGATTCTGACGCCGGGATTCAACTTCAACAACCAGGCTCTCGGCAACAGCGCGGGGGCCGGTTCGCTGGCCACCCGCGAGAAGACGGCCGGCCAGGGCCTCACGAACTTCTCCGTCGGCCGCTCCAACAGCGACCTCGGCTACGGTGGCCTCGTGCTCTCCGCCAGCAGCGAGTCGATCAGCGTGCTGATCCGGGCGCTGCAGGAGTCGAGTCGCCTGGACATCCTGAGCCGTCCGCAGGTCATGACACTCAACAACCAGCCGGCCTTCATCCTCGTCGGCTCCCGCGTCCCGCGCATCGATTCGACGCAGCAGACGGTCAACGGCACCATCAACAGCACCGTGCTGGAAAACGTCGGACTGCTGCTGGGCGTCACGCCGCGCATCAGCCCCGATGGACTGGTGGTCATGGAGATCGACGCCGAGAAGTCCGAACTGGGGCCGACCGACGATGGTATTCCGATCTCCATCAACGCCGCGGGCGAAGCGGTCAAGTCGCCCATCATCAATACGACACAGGCCCAGACAACCGTCAGCGCGCGAAGCGGCCAGACGGTGATCCTGGGCGGTTTGATCACGAAGTCGCGGTCCACGATCACGCGCAAGGTGCCGTATCTGGCCGACATTCCCGTGCTCGGCAACCTGTTCCGCTACGACAGCGTGGAGGACAGCCGCACCGAACTGCTGATCATCATGACGCCCTACATCGTCCGCAAGCCGGAAGACGCCGACGCGCTGAACCTGGTCGAATCGGAACGGATGAGCTGGTGCCTGGCCGATGTGATCGATGTGCACGGCGACATCGAAGGCTTCGTGTCGGGCGGCAGCAGCCCCGGCTCGACCGAAGTCATCTATCCCGATCGCGATCCGACGGCGGAGAAGGTCGAGGCGGCCGAGCAGCTGCAGGCGGTCGAGTCGGACTTGCCGTTGGAGAAGCAGGGCGGCGGTGAAGATCGCCCGCTGGCTCCGGAACCCGCGGAGGCCAGCGGCGAACTGCTGGAGGAACCAGGTCCGGAACTGAAACGGCCGAAGGCCGGCCTGCCGAACGGGCCGGGCGCGGACGATCCGCCGTTGCCGTCCCTGGACAAGACGAGCCGCATGCGACGCAAGCCCGCGGCGAAGTCGAGCGATTCGGAGATCGCGCCGGTGCAGTACCTGCAGGAGAGCCCGCGGCAGATGATTCGCGACAAGCAGAAACGCCGCAGCCGCAACGAGGATTGACCGGCCAGGGCATCCGCCCGGCCATGACGACATTCCAAGTGACCGGCAAGTGTGATGGGTCAGCCAAGGACGGAGATCGAGCGATGGCATGGGAATCGAGCGACGAGCGAAATCGTGGACAGCAGGCCCCGGCAATCGGAACGGCTGCATCGCTTCGAGGAGTCTGGAAACGTTCGCTGGTGGCCGCCCTGCTGCTGGGCTGCGCCACCGGCTGCCAGGCGCTTCGCGAGAAGTCCGATTCGCTGAAGAACAGTTCCAGGGACATCCTGAGCTGGCAGCGAAAGGAAGGCGAGAAGACGGCAGACGATCCGTCGCGGATGGTGGTGATCTGGAGCGAGTCGGTGATCTACGGACCCGGCAAGAAACCCACCCGCGGACTCGGTGGTC
>CAZUJM010000058.1:0-6979 GCA_964620405.1 uncultured Pirellulaceae bacterium
CAGATTGAGAGATTGGATACGGCGTGCGCTCCATGAACTCGGTGTCCGCGTGGGGCGAACGCATGAGGCGTCGTACGCGAAATTGGAGTATGCTGCGGACCGTGCTGGGCTCAGGCATCGCGGAGACGGAAAGGAAGCTCCCATGACGGAAGTGAAGATCACGGTGCGGGACCATGGTCCGCTGTTGATTGAGGGAACCGTGCGGTTGGTGGATGCGGCGGGGAACGAGTACGCGCGCGATAACGGGAAACCGGGACTGGCCCTCTGCCGCTGCGGGGCGTCGGCCAAGCGACCCTTCTGCGACGGCAGTCATAAGCGCGTGGAGTTCCAGGCCGAGGACCGCGCATCCGGTTGATTTCGCCGTCCGTGAACGGCCTATCATCGCAACCGGGCTCAACCGGGTGGACTCGGGTGCTGGGCTGCCGTTTTTCGCGGCGCGACAGTTTATCCACCGCGAGGAACCGGTTTCGTCGCGCCAGTCGTCACGCGACTTTCCCGATTGTTTCTCGCGTATCAGGCGGTTTTCGCGCGGTTGTTTCCCGGTCGTGATTCGCTCTCTGGCCGTTGCCGTCCATCTCCGGTAGCATCCATGGACCGCCGGCTCCGACCGCCTCCGATCCGGATGCGGACGCATCGCGGCGGTTTCCCGGCACAGGAGCTATGAGGCAGTGATGGAATCTTCGGAAGATACGACCCAGGTGGTGGAGAAAGCCTCGGAGCCGTACATCGGCCAATGGAATCGCCTGGTCAGCACCACCAATTGGGAGAAGGGCCGCATCATCCACGAATGGCGATCGGCGTTGATGGCCTCGGCCGCACCGACGACCGAGTATTCGGATGAGGCGTGGAGCCGTCTGGTGGGTGGCGTGACGGGCCAACATGCGGGGCGTCTGCGTCGCGTCTATGAGCGGTATGGCGCCGTCTACGCCGACTACGAGGGGCTCTTCTGGAGCCACTTCCAGGCGACGCTCGATTGGGCCGATGCCGAGATGTGGCTGGAAGGCGCCGTCCAAAACAGCTGGTCTGTGTCCCGCATGCGTCAGCAGCGTTGGGAAACGATGGGAGGCGTGAAGGAGGACGAGCCTCGCTCCGAGGATATCATCGCCGCGGAACTGGACGAAGATTACGCCGCCGTAGTGGATGTGGCGGATGGCGAGGACGCGAGCGGTTCGGCGGAAGGCACGCAGGTCGCCCACGCCCGCGAACTGTCCGAGCAGGATTTCGACGATGAGCCGCGGAGTCCGGCGGGCCCGGACTTCGGCGACGAGGAAGAGGCGTCGTCGCACGATCATGCGGAGTTCGACGGGGAGGTCTCGCGGGAGACGGCGAGCGCGACCGCATTGGTCCCCCATCGCCTGCTGGCCGACCTGCCGCCGCTGCCGGATGACCTGTCGCAGGTCTTCGAGGCTTTCCAGCTCGGCATATACCGCCACAAATCGAACCTGTGGGCCGATGTGTCGCTGGATACCGTGCTGGCCTACCTCGATGCACTGAAGGCCATGGCGCAGGCTGAAACTTAACGCGTGGCGAAAGGGGCTGCCCCTTTTCGCCGCTCTAGGGCTTGCGGATGAAGTGCGCCGCGAAGCTGCGGACCTGTTTGCCGTTCAGGACATGGGCCATCCGCAGCTGCTGCACGGTCGAATCGCTGAACTGGCCAAGCGGCACATGGACCCAGCGTTTCTTGAATCGCTGGGCGAGGCGTCGCCAGCCGGCGCCCGGTGGATACATCGAGAGTAGGGCGATCTGGGGGTGGCGGCTGTACATGCACGCGGCGGCCAGCAGGCGTTCCTCAAGCGTCTCCGCGAAATGCAGCCGCGGATCGTGCCAGATGTCGGGAATGGCTACCGGCGGGAACAGGAACATCGCTCCGCCGTACGTCGCCAGTCCAATTCCCGGCCCGATCATCTCCTTGCGGAAGTCGGTCGCGTAAAACGCCAGCGTCGACTCCTCCTCATGCTCCGCAAACCAGGTCGTGCGCATGGGATAGTCGCGGGGATCGGCGGGCGAGTCGAAAAGCATGACGACGGCATCGAGCGAACCGCGGGACGGAGGTAGCACGCGGGCATAGGTGTCGCCGGTGTGCCCCGTGCGCACCGTGTCGCGCATGTCGATGCCCCCCCGCACACTGGTCGTGAACTTCTCGGTGCGTGCCAGGTCCGCTCCCATGATTTCGCGGGCTCGATCCATGACGTGCGTGCGGAAGTTCTCGATCTGCTCGTCCTCCGGCGGCCAACTGCACTGGCCGAGCGGATTCCACTGCATCTGCCAGCGCTGCTGATCACTGCGGTCGGGCCGGCGCTGCAGTTCGCAGGAACGCCATTCCATCGGCTGGCCGGGCAGGCGACTCTTGGCCTGCCGCACGTCTCCGTCCGGAAAGCGGATGCGGTCGATGCCCAGGCGGGCGAGCGGCGAGGACGGCGGCGGGCCGTACGGATAGTCCCGGGCCGTCTCGGCGACATGGACGGCGAAGCTGTCGCCGGCCACCTGCTTGGAGGCCATGACGACCGTGTACAGGTCGGGAGTGAGCCGGCGGTGCATCAGGCTCAGGTTGCGCATGTACTTGAGGCACACACGCAGCGTGTGGGGCGTGACGCGGCGGGCCCGCCCCTTGAGTTCACGATAGTAGGCCGTCCGCGCCGCCAGCAGCAGTTCCTTGATGCCGTCGACTGACAGGTTCTCGTCCTCGTCCAGTTCCAGCCGAGCCCGCTCGTACAGGCCCGTGATGAACGGCAGTTCGCCGAACAAGAACAGCAGCGACTTCGGATCCACGCCAAACGACTCGACCGGATTCACCGAGTCCTCCTCGGGCACATCCGCCGGGCCCCGGACTACGGCATCGCGGATCCATGGCCAGTCCTGCAGGGAACAGACAAGCAGGATGGAGCGATAGTCGATCTGCAGTTGCCGCAGGCGATGGGCCATCGCCTGGATGCGCTGCATCGGCTGGCCGGGGGGAGGCGGCGCGAGGGCGGGCAGGACCGCAGCGGCGAACCGGTCGGGGCTGACCTGCTTCAACGCGTAAGGATCCGGCATCGTCACGCTGACCGGCTCGAAGACGTTCGTCTCCATGTCGATGAATTCGCACGCGATCCGCTCGCCCAGCGCAATCCGCAGCGCGGCAATCACCGGCTGGCAGGGATCGATCGGCACATAGCTGGCTCCGGGCACTTCCGCGTCGCCGCGGCGCGCCGAGCGTCCTTCGCCACGGGAGTCGTCCTCGTTGCCCCGGTCCGAGTCGCCGCGGAGCCAATCGTTCGCCCGCCATTCATCTTCGGCCGCGAAACGCACGCTGCTTTCCCGCTGCACCACGATGGCCGGCGCGGGCAGCGTCGCGACCGCTTCCAGCACCTCCGCCCGAAACGACTCCGGCAGCGGTACCGCCACGCAGTCGAACGAATGCTCCAGCATCAGTCGACGCACGGCCAGCGCGCAGTCACCGCTGCCGTGGATTACCGGGATGGCCACGATCCGCGGCGTGATGCGCAGGACGTCAAGATCCAGCGGAGGAAAACTCACGGCGGCGTTCCCAGGGGAGTGAGCGGGGGCAGGAGGCAGCTTGGGCGAGCATTCCGCGAGCGCGAGTCGGCGACACGCGCGCCGCGTCAGCGATCGTCGTCCTCGTCATCCAGTTCGTCGAGTTCATCCAGTTCGTCGTCGTCCAGGTCCTCGTCGTAGTCAGGATGCAGCGGATCGTCCGGCGAGAAGAAGAAGTCGCCAAGGCCCAGGGGCACCGAGTCGCCGCCGAGCGTCCGGCGCTGGCGTTCGGCGAGAGCGTCGAGGTCGACCGCATCCTCGCCCAGGCATCGCAGCAGGGCTTCGCGCCACAGGCCATCGCGCCCGACCGGATGGTTCGGATTCTGCGCCAGCCGCTTCATCGCGTAACGCAGCAGGTGGATGCCGTCGCGCGTCGAGAAGTCCAGTTTCAGGTCGTGCGCGCGCTGCAGGAAGTCGGCCGTCAGCGCCAGCATCTCGGGCTCCGCGAACGGCAGGTGATACTTCAGGATCGCCATCTCATCCTGCTTGTTGGGATATCCCAGGTGCAGCGTCGGCTGCAGCCGGCTCAGGATGTAGTCGGGGATCTCATAGGTCGACTCATCCTGGTTCATGGTGACGGCGCAGCGGAAGTCCGGGTGGGCCGGAATCGAGATGCCCGCCACGATCGATTCCACATATCGCCGCTGGTCGAGCAGCGGCGCGAGGCTGGCCCAGGACTTCTCGTTCATCCGGTTGCCCTCGTCCAGCAGGCAGACGCCGCCGCGGATCATCGCGGTGACAAGCGGCGAGGCGTGGTACGAGATCTTGCCGTTCTCGGCCAGGACCGGTGTCACCAGCAGGTCCTCGGGACGCGTGTCGGCGGTGCACTGGTAGATATACAGTTCTTGGTTTCGCGCGCGGGCCCCGGCCATCCCCAAAGCCGTCTTGCCGATGCCCGGAGGCCCGACGAGCCGCGGTGACAAGGGAAGGTCACGCGCGTCTACCACCAGCCAGCAGGCCAAGAGCTGGTGCAGGACCTCCTGCTGGCCAATCCATTCGTCGGTCTGTTCGTGGGGATGACTGAGCTGCAGGCGGACGCCGCCGATTTCCGAGTACGAAGGTCGAGGGGAGTTCATCGAGTGGGTGGATCTCCGCGGGCGAAGGACAGGAAAGCGGTTGTGTAGAGTGGATGGGTGCCCCGCGTTCGCGCGGAATATTTCCTGGCGCTGCACTGCGCGCCCCATTCTGCGGTGGGGCATCTCACCGGGAGTCTCGCCCGGCACGCCAACAGCTGGCTGGTTTGCAAAAGGGCTGGCTCGCAAACAGGCAGGCGACGAAACCGTGAACGTCGGGCGTTCGTCGACCGCCTCGGTTCGATGCGTTTCGTTTCGGCCCGGTTCTACGCGGAGCCGGCCTGGTCCAAGCAACTCCAGCAGGCACATATTCTAGGGACGGCACGCAAAGGCGACCAGAGGCGAGACTTTCGCCCGCGCGGGTGAAAAAAAGCAACAAACCGTGTTCTATACTTCGATCGCCGCAGGGGCGGTCGCGTCCACGGCGTGCCGGTCACCTCCGGAGGTTGCCACGGGTGCCCCGCCGTTTGCGAGGCCAACTCGACCGAGTTCCGGCTCTGTTCCACACGAGACCCGCTCTCCATGGACTCTCAAGTGACGCGATTTCCGGAGAGCGGCCCGCGACGTCCCCTGCTGCGTTGCCGACGCGTCTTTCTCATCGCTCTCTGGTGCTGGTGCCTGATCCCCTTGTCGCCCCAGGGCGTCGATTCGGACTTCTGGGGCCACGTTCAATATGGTCGGGACACTTGGCGGCATGGGCTCGCCACGACCGCGACCTACACCTACACCGCGACCGACTATCCGTGGGTGAACCATGAGAATCTGAGCGAACTGCTGTTCGCGGCGCTGGTGGATGGTCCCGGTATCGCCAGCCTGCTGGTGCTGAAGTGCCTGCTGGGCGGCTTGGTGATTGCCGAGGGGCTGCGCCGATGCCTGCGTGCTCGCCTGCATCCCCTGCCTCTGCTCGTCCTCACTGCGGTCGCGGCTTGGAATCTTTCCAGCTACTGGGGGCTGAGGCCCCATATGTTGTCGTTCACGCTGTTTGCAGCCTTGATCGCTTGGACCGACCGTTGCTTCGCCGGGTGGCCCGCCTGGAGCTGGTCGCGGCGCGAACCGATGTGGTCGGGTAACGATCTCGCGACCTCGCGTGACCGCTCGGATCAACACGGCGCCGCCTGTCTCTTCACCAGACAGCCCGCATGGCCGCTGGACGACGCGCGGGAACTGGAGTCCGGTCTGCGACGCCTCTGGCTGGTGCCGCCCGTCATGATGCTCTGGGCCAACACGCACGGCGGTTTTCTGGCCGGTCTCGGCGTCTTCCTGGCAATCGTCGTCGGACGCATGGCCCAGCTCGTCTGCAGCGGGCCGCCCCGGTACGGCCATCTGCTCCGGCACCTGCTGCTGCTGGCTCCCGTCACGGTCCTGGCGACGTTCGCGAATCCCTACGGTGCAAGGCTGCATGCCTGGCTGCTCTACGACGTCACGACGCCGCGTCCGGAAATCGCGGAGTGGCATCCGGTGAACTTGGGGGCTGCCGATGCGGCGAAGTTCTGGTTGGTGCTCGCGCTGCTCGCCTGGGCATGGCTCGGCACGCGGCGGCCCAGGGACCTGGTGATTGGCATGGTGTTGTCGCTGGTTCTGTATCA
Source organism: uncultured Pirellulaceae bacterium (assembly GCA_964620405.1). Classification (GTDB taxonomy): domain Bacteria; phylum Planctomycetota; class Planctomycetia; order Pirellulales; family Pirellulaceae; genus CAZUJM01. The sequence goes on from CAZUJM010000058.1 coordinate 6,194, forward strand.
ATCGCTCGCGCACCAGCGTCACTTCCCGTTCCTGGTGATTCTTGTGCTCTACTGGCTGCCCGGACATCTGCAGTCGGCATGGGAACGCCTGGGGTTCTCCGCGGACCCGCTCCGAGGCCGCGTCGGCGGCTGGGCGATGAACCTCGCGTCGGTCGGACTGGTGCTCGCGGCATCGCTGTTTGCCTGCCGGTTGGGTGAGCGTCTGACGGAAGTCCCCGTCGCGTGCAGTGACTACCCTGTGTCCGCAGTGCAGTTCCTGTCCCAGCGGGGGATTACCGGCCGCATGGTCGTGTCGGGACACTGGGCCCAGTATGTGTTGAGCGCCGTGGGAGCCCGTGCGGCGGATGATTCCGGCGTGCGGGTGGCCTTTGATGGCCGTCATCGGACCTGCTACCCGCAGGAAGTGCTCGACATGCAGTTTGACTTTTTTGCCGGTCCGGGTGGGCCGGACCAACGCTATCGAAGCCCCCAGTCGCCGCCTGCCGATCCTCGTAGAATCCTCGAATTCCGTCGGCCGGAGCTGGTTCTCCTGGGACACCATCACCAGCACGCGCTGGCAGTGCTGGCGCAAGCGGAATCGGAGTGGACCTTGCTGTACCAGGACGATCTGGCGCAGCTCTGGGGGCGGCGATCGGTGTTTGATCGTCGAGGACACGCCCGCTACCTGCCTCGGCATCAGCGTCCGTTGCAAAAACTGGCCCAGGCCGGTACTGTCCCCTGGCCCGCGAAGCCCGCCCCGGACACCGCTACGGCCCTCGTCCGGTTGGGGGCCGCCACCGACGAACG
>CAZUJM010000058.1:7079-11297 GCA_964620405.1 uncultured Pirellulaceae bacterium
GGCCCCCGGAACTCGAAACTCAACCCGCGACGGCGATCGCGGCATCTGAATCGCTCGATCCCAACGCGCGAAAGGAACCTTATGATCGAAGACACCTCCCTCGTCCCGGATGCCGGCTGGCAGGGCATGGCCGCGGCCGTGCCGCCGCAGGCGAAGTCGTCGGCCCCCGCGCGGAGCATGCCCGACACCGCGAAGCCGAGCGATCGTTCCCGTTCCGCCACGCCCGTGGACGAAGCCATGCGCGTGAAGCTCGATGAACTCCAAGCACTCGCCGCGGAGCTTGACCGGATGTCCGATTCACCGACGACTGCCACCCACATCCGCGTACCCGCCGACTTCCTGCTCTCCATTGTGGTTCCGGTTTACAATGAGCGGAACACGATCCGCCAGGTGCTGGGGCGCCTGCTGGCGCTGGACTGCCTTCCGAAGGAGATCGTCGTGGTGGATGATGGCTCCACGGACGGCACGCGGGATGTCTTGCGGGAACTGCAGGGCGTGCCCGGGCTGACGATCGTGCTCAAGCCCGTCAACCAGGGCAAGGGCGCGGCGCTGCGGACCGGGTTTGAGCACGCGCGTGGCGGCATCGTGATGGTGCAGGACGCCGACTTGGAGTACGATCCGCGTGACATTCCGTCGCTGCTGGAACCGATCCTCAACCATGAAGCCGACGTCGTGTACGGCTCGCGATTCCTCCAGCGTCGCGGGAAAGGCTCCAGCGGGATCCACCGTTTTGGCAACGCGATGCTGACCTGGGCCTCGAACATCACCACGGGCCTGCGGCTGACCGACATGGAGACCTGTTACAAGGTGTTCCATGCCGAGGTGCTCAAGGGGATGTCCATCTGCCAGAACCGTTTTGGCTTCGAGCCCGAAGTAACGGCCAAGGTGGCGCGTCGCGGCTGGCGCGTCAAGGAACTGCCGGTGCGTTACGACGCTCGCGACTGGGATGAAGGCAAGAAGATCGGCCTCAAGGACGCCTTCAACGCACTCTTCTGCATCGTGCGTTACGCCTGGCGCGACTGAGCAAACTTGGACAGGGTGCATGCCTCCGCCCAGCCCGGTTTTCCAGTTACCGCGCAGCCCTGGGTCCGTCTGGCTTATTCTTCGGGGCTTCGTGTCGGTGACAAGTTCCTGTCCGTTGCTCGGATGCCCTCGTAGACCCGTGCGTGGCCCGTTCGTGGAGGCCGATGCGTCCGGGAAGCCGCGGTTGTGCACCGGCTTGTCACGTCCCCGGGTCAGCGATAGTCTGGCGATCAAGGCGCGGGTTCCATGAGGGGGTAAGGCGAGCATGCTGGCGACCGATTTGGCAGAACCGATTCCGAGTCGGTATGTAGTCGGCATCGATCTGGGCACCACGAATTCGGCCGTCTGCTACGTCGACACGGCCGAATCGCCTTGGCGGGTGCGGGTGCTCGCGATCCCGCAACTGGTTTCGGCGGGCATGGTGGAGGCGCTGGACACGCTGCCTTCGTTTCACTTCCAGCCACCCACGGTTCCGGGCGAAGATCCGCGAACGTGGAAGCTGCCCTGGCAGACAACGGCGGCGTCGCATGTGGTGGGGGCGGCCGCGCGGGACGTGGGGCAGCTCTATCCAGGCCGGTTGATCGTCTCGGCCAAATCGTGGCTCTGCCATGACGGCGTGGATCGCACGGCCGAACTGCTACCCTGGCAGGGAGCGGCCGAGGTCGACCGCTGGTCGCCCGTGGGCATCAGCGCCTGCTACCTGCGTCATATCCGGCAGGCCTGGGATCGGACACATCCCGACTTTCCCCTCGCGCAGCAGGATATCGTCCTCACACTTCCCGCTTCCTTCGATGAGATCGCGCGCGAGCTGACCGTGCGCGCGGCGGCCGAAGCGGACCTGCCGCGCGTGGTGTTGATCGAGGAACCCCAGGCTGCGTTCTACGCCTGGATGGATCGCCATCGCGACGAGTGGCAGAACCTGGTCACTCCAGGCCAGAAGATCCTCGTCTGCGATGTAGGCGGCGGCACCTCGGACTTCACGCTCATTCGCGTGCGTTCTGCGCAATCAGGGGAGACGCAACCGGGGGATGCACGATCGGGCGTGGACGACGCTGCCGCGAATCGTGGTCGGCTCGTGCAGTTCCATCGCATCGCCGTCGGCGACCACCTGATCCTGGGTGGCGATAACTTCGACCTGGCCCTGGCACGCTTCCTGGAGCAGCGCCTGGCCGGTGAACACGTTCAACTCGACGCACGCCAGTGGGACATGCTGGTGCGCGGATGTCGCCAGGCGAAAGAGACGCTGCTGGGCGACCAGCCTCTGCCGGACTTGACCGTGCATCTGGCTGCCACCGGAAGCCGGTTGATTGGCGGCGGCGTGCAGGTGCGGCTGACGCGCGAAGAGGCCGAACAGACCTTGGTGGATGGGTTCTTTCCCGAAGTGTCGCTCGGCGAAATGCCGCAGCGTCGCCAGTCCGGGTTCCAGGAGTTCGGCCTGCCCTACGCATCCGACCCTGCCATCACTCGCTATCTGTCGCAGTTCCTGCTGGCCCATCGCCACGCCGACGACGAACCAGGACAAGCGCCGACCGATCACGATCCGGCACGCCCCGACCTCGTGCTGCTCAACGGCGGCGTGTTCAACTCGCCCCGCATCCGCCAGCGACTGCTCGCGGTCATCTCGCAGTGGTTTCGTTCGCCGAGCCAGCCGGATTGGCAGCCTGAACTGCTGGCCAATGATCGGCTCGACCTGGCCGTCGCGCACGGCGCCGCTTACTACGGCATGGTGCGGCGCGGGGAAGGAGTTCGCATCGCGGCGGGACTCGCGCGAAGCTATTACCTGGGGATCGGGGAGGTTGCGGCGGGTAGTGGCACGGCGGACGCGAGCGACCTGGGCGCTGGGGCGGATCCGCCCCAGCCAACAGCCGTCTGCGTCATGCCCGGCAGCGCGCAGCCGGGTGACGAAGTGGACCTGCCGGGTCTGCAGTTTGACCTGCGCATCTCGGAGCCGGTGGAGTTCCCGCTGTTCGTGTCGAGTACACGGCTGACCGATCGACCGGGGCAGGTGGTGACGGTGGACTGCGAGCAGATGCGGACATTGCCTCCGCTGCGCACCGCGCTGCGTACGCGTCGTCGTAGCCAGTCCGGCACGGTGCCCGTGCGCCTGCACGCGCATCTCACGGAGATCGGTACCGTGGAACTGTGGTGCTCGCAGGTCGACGGCGATGGTACTTGGCGACTGCAGTTCGATGTCCGCAGCGCGACCGAAACGGATCGCGTGGCCGTGCAGACAACCGGGGAGAGCCAGGGCCTGCTGGACGAGGATGCCTGGCGAGCGGCTCAGGAGCTGTTGGAGCGCACATTTGGCAGTGGTAACGCCGCCAGTGCAACGGCCGCCATTTCAACAGCGGGGGCGAAGCCAAGTCAGTTGATGAACGAACTGGCCACGGCGCTGGGCATGGAGCGATCGGAGTGGCCGATGTCGGTGCTGCGGCGCATCGGCGAGACGCTGTTGGAACTTCCCGACGGGCGTCGGATCAGCCCCGAACATGAAGCCCGCTGGCTGAACCTGCTGGGGTACGCCCTGCGACCCGGATATGGCATGGCGGTGGACGACTGGCGTGTGACCGAGACCTGGCGGACCGTGCAGGGGAAAGTGATCCACGGATCCCCCGTCTGCCGCGGCGAATCCTGGATCCTCTGGCGACGCATCGCCGGCGGCTTGCCCGCGGGCCAGCAGCGCGCGCTGGCCGAACCACTCATCGCGGCCGTTCGCAGCCTGCATCGCCGCATGACATCTCCGTCGGGCAGGGGAGAAGTGCCGTTTGCGCTGCCCGAATTCACGGAGGTCTGGCGCCTGCTCGCGTCGCTGGAGTGGCTGCCTCTTCGCGAGAAACAGCAGCTTGGTGCCCTGCTGGTCGACCTGCTGCCCAAACGCAAGCTGGACTCGATCCTGCCGGCGATGGTCTGGTCGCTTGGCCGCCTGGGTAGCCGAGTGCCGCTCTACGGACCGCTCAACACGGTCGTGGACGCGAACGTCGCCGCGCAGTGGACGCGGAAGCTGATGGAGCAGGCAGCGGACGAACCTTCCACCCCGTTCGCCATCATGCAGCTTGCTCGTTGCACGGGCGACCGCTATCGCGATCTGCCCGCCGACCTGCGCGAGTCGGCGGCGCAGTGGCTGGAAACGCGGCAGGCGCCCGAGCACCTGCCGCAGTTGCTGCGCCAACCGGGCGAACTGGACCGCGACGAGCA
>CAZUJM010000058.1:11307-27483 GCA_964620405.1 uncultured Pirellulaceae bacterium
GGCATCACCATCATGAAGTCGAGGATGTTGATGAACTGGACCGCGACGAGCAGCAGCGAGCGTTCGGCGAGTCGTTGCCGCGCGGATTGCAGTTGCGCAGCGCGTGAGCGCCGCATGGCGGTCACGCGATCGCCAGCACGATCGCCAAGGTCAGCAGCAAGGCGCCGAACAAACGCCAGAGCATCACCGACGGACGATAGTGCGACTCGTTGGTCACCATCCAGCGTGACAGGCCCCAGGCCAGGAGGACGCCCCAGAGTCCGCGGAGCGAGTAGACGATGTTGATACGGGCGGCGTCCCCATAGAGGCCGATCGACGCGCCGATCGACAGGGACTGGATCGCAAAGAGGAAACCCCCGAGCAGCAGTGGCCTGCGGATCTCCGGACGCGAGAAATCTCCTCGCGACAGCCAGGGCCAGGCGAGCAACGACAGGAAACCGGACATCCAGAAGGCAAGGGGCAGCAGGCGGCCCGTACCCCAGGTTCGCGACCATCGCTGCACGACAACATCGAACAGCGCGTAGCTGCCCGCCGCAAGCAGTGCGTACAGGATGCTGGGCAGCACGCGGCCTGTGGCTTGGCGCGGCTGGCTGCGTTGGATGATGGCGATGCCGGCCGTGGCCAGGAAAGTGGATGTCCAGAGCGACCAGGGATGGCTTGCGTCGTCCATCCACGTCAGCAGGATGGCGACCAGCAGCACCTTGATGCTGAGCAGCGGCGCGGCCACGGAGACGTCGCCGCGTTCCAGGGCCAGGAAGGTGCAGATCTGTCCCAGCAGATAGAGTCCGCCAACGGCCGCCGGTTGCCACCACATTGTCCAGGGCTGCACGGTGCCCCCCACCAGCCACAGCGGCGTGAAGGCGATTCCGGCGCAGGCGTTGGTGACGAGTGTCACGGCCGCGGCACTCGCGCCGCGCTGGTTGGCCTGCTTGATCCACAGCAGGCCCACGGCGAAGACGATGCTGGAGAAGAACGGCCAGCCCAGGTAGAGCGGCAGGTCGGGCGGGCTCATGCGGGATTTCCCCAGGCGGTGGCTGCAGGGGCAGAGCCAACCGCGGCCTGGCTCGGAGGATCAACTCCTGGCGTCCACGGGTGTCTTTCTGCGGCGAGTCGAAACGGTTAGCATAGTCGACCGCCGACACGCGACAAAGATGAAGATGGGTGGAACGCAGTTGACAATCGCAGATTCGATTTGCCGAGTCAGGAAATCGCGACTCCAACGATCGAGGGCGGGGCGGAAGTAACGCGTGAATCAACGCGATGAACCATGGGCATGAGGAACTCTGGATGAATCTTGATCGCAACACGGCCCTGCTAATGGCGGGGATTCCTGCGAGCAACGCAGCCCTTTACCACCAGATCCGCTTTCTGGTCGGGGATCCCAGCGCGTTCCTGGTGACCATGGACGATCGCGGCCAGCGGACGCGCACTTTGATCCTGCGCGACATCGAGATGCAGCGGGCACGCCAGCACGCTCGCGCTGATCGCGTGGCTTGTCCCGCCGACTTCGCGCCGTCGACGGGGCTGTCGGGCGATCGCGAGACGGCCACGGCGCAGTCGGTCGCGGAGTGCCTGCATCGAGAGGGAGTGCGGCGCGTCGTCGCCGATCGTTCGTTGCCGCTTCTGTATGCCGATCATCTTCGCCAACGCGGCATCGAAGTGGTCTGCGATCCCGACCTGGGCGTCGTCGAGCGCCGCTCGAAGGACGCTCAGGAGGTGGAATGGCTGCGCGAAGCCCAGCAGGCCACGGAGGGCGCGATGGAGATGGCCTGTCGGCTGGTCGCCAACGCGACGGCGCGCGCGGATGGCGTGCTCCTGCACGAAGGCCAGCCGTTGACAGCCGAATACGTTCGCGCGGCGATCGACCACTGGCTGCTGGATCGCGGCTACGCCAACCCGCCCGCCATCGTCGCGCCGGGACCGATGGGCGCCGATTGCCATGACCATGGCCATGGGGAGATCCGCACGGGGGAACCGGTGATCATCGACATCTTCCCCAGCAACCGCTCCACTCGCTACAACGGCGACTGCACGAGGACGGTCGTGCACGGTGCGATTCCCGATCGGCTGGCGAAGATGCATGCGGCAGTCGTCGCGGCGAAACTGGCCGCCGAGGCGGCGACGCGCGCGGGGGTGACCGGCGAAGAGGTGCACGCGGCTACGCAGTCCGTCATTCGAGCCCACGGGTTCGCCATGGGATTGCCCTCCTCCGACGATCCTCCTTCGTACTGCGCGATGACGCACGGCACTGGACACGGGGTCGGCCTGGATGTGCACGAACCACCCTTGCTGGATCGTAAAGGGCCGGCGCTGGTGGTTGGCGACGCGCTGACGATCGAACCAGGCCTCTACTGTCGCGAAGTGGGCGGCGTGCGCGTCGAGGACATGGTGATCGTAACGGCCGACGGTTGCGAGAACCTGAATCGCCTGCCGTTCGGCCTGGATTGGCGAAGCTGATCGCGCGGCACGTGCGGGTTGGAGGGCGAGCCAGCGAACGAGCGGGCGCGCGTACCAAGTCCGGTGATCGATTAGCGGCCGCGCAGCGCGGCCACGAAACGACGAACGGCAGCCGGATCGACCGGGCGGTCCGTGCGGCCGCCTTCCTTCAGCGCCGTGCCGACGATGAAGCCGTCGGCCAGTGCCAGCCAGTCTTGCAGGTTCTCGGCCGTGACTCCGCTGCCAAGCAGCACGGGGGTCTCGTCGGCAACCTGCTTCGCGACGCTCATCTCCGCGGGCGAGGCCGGTCGCCCCGTGGCGGAACCGGTGACGATCACCGCGTCGGCGTGACTACGCTGGATCGTGTCGGCCACCTCATCCTGCAAGCTGCGCGGAGTGAGCGGACCGGAGTGTTTCACGGCGACGTCGGCCCAGATCTGCACATCGGTCGCCCCGAGCGTCTGGCGTTCCCGCAGCAGACGCGGCGCGATGCCCTCGATGATGCCCTGGTCGGTGACCCGCGCGCCCGAAAGAATGTTGACGCGGATGAACTGGGCATCCACGGCCAAGGCAATGGCCAGTCCGCTGTGGCCGTCGTTGCGGAGCACGTTGATGCCGAGCGGGACCGAGAAACGACGCCGCAACTGGCCCGCCAGATCGGTCATGCAGGCGACGGTCACGGGCGGCACCGGCCCCGGAAAGAAAGGCGTGTCGCCAAAGTTCTCCAGCAACAGTCCGTCCATGCCGCCTTCGACGATGGCGTCCGCGTCCCGAAACGCGGCCTCGGTAATCTCTTCCAGCGAGCCCTCATAGCGAGGACTGCCGGGCAGGGGGCGCAGGTGCACCACGCCGATTGCCGGTTTCCGTTCCGTGAGCCAACCGGTTCGTACGATACTCATCAGGACATCCGTCTTGCTGGAAAATGGGCCGGGCGGTGTGGTCGTTCCGCGTCGGCCCCGACTCGCCGCCGCAGCCGTTCAGTCTGGCAGGACGCGCCGCCCCTGGGAAGAGGCTTGCCGGTTCCCGGGAGCCCAGTGCCGGGGGCCATCGCCGTCGCTGGACCGGTGCATCACCGAGCGGAATTGCTGCCGATCGCCTCCTTCGCTCCCTCCGGACCCGATCGGACATACTTATGGCAGTGGACGCACTTGAGTGTCACATCCATGTAGGCAAGGGCCGTGGCGTCCACCTGCTTCGTGCGCGCCGCCTCCACCAGCCTTTCAATCGAATGCCGGAACTCGGCGCTCTGGTCGACGTACTTCTGCGTTCGCAGAACGTTCCATTGCGACTCCAGGCTCAGTAAGCTCAATTCCTGCGCGTGCTTGACCACCGTATCGTAGTTTTCCAGCGATAGCCCCTCCAAGATCTTCTGGGCATGCGTCAGCTTGGCCTGCATGAAGTTGCGAGTCTCGACGGGCAGTTCCTTCTCCTGGGCCGTCGCTGGCGGAACCTGCGTATACGCGTATAGCAGCGTGATGGTGAGGAAGCAGACGCCGGACAGGGCAAACCGTTTCATGGGAGCTCTCCTGGGGGGATAAGGTCCGCGGACGCTAGGGATGTTCTAGTACGATTCGAAATGGAGGTTGCCACGCTCATGGGGCAGGTCCACTTGGAAACCTCGTTGCTCCAACAGTTCCACCATGCCGCCAGGATGCGGGAAACGCTTGGCGGGATCGTGGGACCGCTGCGGCGCGCCGATCATCGGGGGTGCGCCGCAGAGGAACAGATGAGTGTTCGCAGGATCCAGGCGAGCCTGCAGGTCAAGCTCCAACTGGCCGCTGGTCAGGTAGTCCTGCACGTACCGTTTGCCGACGTAGTCGGGTTGCGAGCGATCCAGGTTGCGCGGCTCACGCGTGGTCAGGGGCACATAGCGATAGTTCGCGTAGCGATCCGCGAGCCGCTCGTGCACGCGTCGATACGCCAGGTCGCGCTCCTGCCGCACGCTGACAACCGACAGGATGCGGCCACGATGGCCGCACGCGAGCAGCTCGGCCAGGATCGCGTTGTTGGGAGCTTCCCCCGTACCCGTGGCGAGCAACACGATGTTCGCGTCAGGCGACAGTTCGGGCAGCGTGTAACGGCCATGCAGTTTCGGGCTGCAGTACAGCCGCGAGCCGATCTCCAGGGCAAAGAGCCGCGGCGTCAGGGCGGGCGGGGATGCGCCGCTGCGCACCAGCACGACGTAAAACTCAAAGTAGTCCAGTTCCCGCACCGTCACCAGTCGTCCAGCGTCGTCGAGGAGCGGGCATGACAGCGAGTAGGCGCGCTGGATCAGTCGGTCCGATGCAAGGTCGCCGGGCGCCTCCGCCTGCACGCCCGCCACACGGCTCGCGGCCGATGCCAGGCCAAGGACCGTGTACTGTCCGGCGATCGCCGGGGGCATCGCGCCGTCCAAGACGGCGCGCAGGATCATCAGATCCTCATGGCAGCGAATCAGGTGGGTAACGGTGGCGTTGTAGAGCGGATGCGTGGTCACGGTACGATTCCGGCGAGCGGCCTTCACAGCGTCGTGGAAAGATCGACACCAGGGCTCCGACACTCGACACGAGCCGCATTTCACGTACCGAAGCGGATCGAAAGCGTACCCGGGCTTTCTCCGCGTGCAAATGGCTTCCGATACGTGGCGAACTGGGCAAGCAGCGCGCCAAGCCGCACGCTGGCGAAGGAAAGTGACCACTTTCGGTCACACCACCGAATAGGGCTCTCTCGCGACACTCGCAGGGCAGAAGCAGGAGGCCACGAGCATGCGCCACCGCTAGCAGCCGGGCGGGTCTGGTGAGGCCTGACGTGTCCGCTTAGCCGTTGTCGCGGACGATGAGTCGATTGTCGATGGTCGTCACGGCGTCCAAGTGCTTCACCAGGGTCTGCGCGACCTGCTTCATGTAGAACGAAGGCACCTGGCCAAGCAGCGTCAGAGTACCGGCCGCGTATTCGCAGTGTACCTGCCGCAACGCCCGATAGCCCGATCGTCCAAGGAGCCGTTCGGCCAGCTGAGGTATTGAATCATGAAAGGTCGCAGGGGCTTCCAGGGAAGCTGGGGTACGCTGGATCATGGGCCTGATCCTCCAGAGAATGCCGTCCGTTGCCAAGTGATGCGCGAGAGAAAGTCGGGAAATCGCCTGAAAACCGCGTGGTCACGCACCCATCCTGGGTTGGGGTGGCCAAGCCGGTTGCTGGGATCAGCAGTCGAATTATCAAGATGCATCAGCCGACGGATGCAGCATAACGCAGGCAACTGCTTCGTCAACAGTTTCCCCACGAATTGCGGATAGATGCGACAGCTCTTCATCGAGTGCAGTTTTCGTGAACAATCGGAGTGGAAACAGTCGGCTGCGTGGAACTGCCAAGGTGGCTCGCTGGTGCTCATTCGGTGGATCTCTCGACGAAGGCAGCCAGCAGGTCGGTGGTGGACACGATGCCGACAACGCGGTCCTGATGGTCGACCACAGGCAACCGGTGTACCTGCTGCCGAAGCATGGTCTGGGCCGCGGATAGGATGGAAGCGTCTTCGTGCACGGCCGTCACGTCCGGGGTCATGGCATCTCCCACCTGCTGGTTGACCAACTCGTCACTCAACTGCGACAGCATCCAGCGACCCGTGGCAGGGTCCATTCGCTGCATTTCCACGAGGTCCTGCTCGATCACCCGCGTGATGCGGAACAGGTCGCTACTCGTCAAGATGCCGCGGCACTCGCCGAACATCCCGACCACGGGAACGGCATGGACCTGATTGGCTGCCATGCGTTCAATGCAGGATCGCAGCGTGTCGGTCGACTGGACCGAGATCACGCGCGGGTTCATCACATCGCGGACAACAACGGAGGTAAGGGGCTCAGTCATCTCGGGCCTCTCGGGTAAAAATGGTCGGTCGTTTGCCGGGCAGTTGCTGCAAGGCGCCTGGGAAGGGCCGGTCGTGTGGTTCGCAGGGAGCCACCGCGATGGACGTTCTTGCACCCCGGCGGAAGTTTAGACATAGGACACAATCGACTGGACGTAGTTCGCTCGCTCGAAGCCCTCCGGGTTCGCGCACTTCAAGCGGCTCATGCTGCCCTTGAGTTGTGCGATGGATGCGTATTCCCGATCTCGTAGCCAGTTCTGCATTTCCAGGAACATGGCTTCCAGGTGTTCGACGCCATGACGCAGCAGGGCGGAGGCCATCATGACGACGTCCGCGCCGGCCAGCAGCAGTTTCACGGCATCCAAGCCGGAATGGATGCCACTGGAGGCGGCCAGGGAGATGGACAGTTGGTCGCGGAGGATGGCGATCCATCGCAGGGGCCCCCGCATCTCGCTGGGGCGACTCAGTTCCAGTTGAGGTACGACGGACATGGCCTGCAGGTCCAGGTCTGGCTCGAGATAACGATTGAAGAGCACCAGTCCATTCACCCCCGTCATGGCCAGACGCTGCGCGAAGTGGGGTAGGGCGGTGTAGGCGTTGCCAATCTTGACGGCGATGGGCAGCGTCACGGCGCGGCGAACCGACTCGACGAGCGCCAGTTGGCGATCCTCGACCTGTTGGCTGCTGTCCATGGGATTGGTGACGACCTCGTAGAGGTTTAGTTCCAGCGCGTCGGCTCCCGCGTCGGCCAGTCGTTTGGCCGTGTCGGTCCATTGGCCGGGGGCTCCGCCATTAAGGCTGGCGATCAACGGAATACTCAACTGCTGGCGTGCTTCACGCAGGTGCTTCTCATAGGCTTGCCGGCCCGCGTTGTAGAAATCCATGTCGGGGAAGTACGAGGGCGATTCGGCCTGGCTGTGCTGGCCCTGTTCCAGGAAGTTGTGGATCTCCATCTCTTCCTGCTGCAACTGTTCAGCGAAGAGGCTCGGCAGCACGACGGCGGCCGCGCCCAGTTCCTCCAGGCGCCGGAGCACCGGCAGATGTCCGCCCAATGGGCTGGCGGCGACGACCAAGGGACTGCGCAGGCTCAGGCCAAGGTAGTTCGTCGTATAGTCGATGGCGACCCGATCGGGCACAGCGGATCCGAGGGCAGGTCGCTCCTGATCGGCGTCGCCTGCCGTTCGAGTGGTGGGCGTTTTGTGGATCATGGAGTCGTCTCCTCCGGGTGGGTATCGAGTTCGCGTTCCACGAGGCCCATCTGTTCGTAAAAGTGCCACTGGTCGTCGATATCTTGCTGGGCCTGTTGCAGCAACCGTTGTGCATGGCTGGCGTCGGAACGGGCGAGCATTGCGAAGCGTGCTTCCTTGGCGGCGAAGTCCCGGAGCGGCATGGTCGGCTTGTGGCTGTCGAGTTGCAGCGGATGGAGGCCCGTATGCGCCTGGCGCGGGTCGTGGCGATAGAGCGGCCAGAAGCCGGACCGAACGGCATCTTTCTGGTGGCTCATGCCGGTGGACATATCAATGCCGTGCGCGATGCACTGGGAATAGGCGATGAGCAGCGACGGGCCGGGGAACGATTCCGCCTCGCGGAACGCGCGGATCGTCTGCTGCGGATTCGCTCCGAGGGCGACTTGAGCGACATAGATATGTCCGTATGAGACGGCGAGCATGCCGAGGTCCTTCTTGCGAACGCTCTTTCCGTTCGATGCGAACTTGGCCGCTGCCGCCCGAGGCGTGGCCTTGGATGCCTGGCCGCCCGTGTTCGAGTAAACTCCCGTGTCGAGCACCAGCACGTTGACGTCGTGGCCGCCCGACAGCACGTGGTCCAGTCCGCCGAATCCAATGTCGTAAGCCCAGCCATCGCCGCCCACGATCCAGACGCTTCGCGGCACCAGGATTTCAGCCAGCGCGAGCAGTTGCCGAGCTGCCGATGAGTCGTCGGTCGCGAGCCGAGCACGCAGGGTGTCGATCCGCTTTCGCTGTTCCGCGAGCCAGGTCTCGGTGGGTGCAGCCTCGCAGAGGAGTTCGTCTACGAGTTGCTTGCCAACGGCATCGGTAAGTGAGCTGAGCAGGTGCTTGGCCAGATCGCGTTTTTGGTCGAGTGCGAGACGCATGCCAAGGCCGAATTCGGCATTATCCTCGAACAGGGAGTTGGCCCAGGCGGGGCCGCGGCCGTCCGCGTTCACGGACCACGGCGTGGCGGGCAGGTTGCCGCCATAGATGGAACTGCAGCCGGTGGCGTTGGCCACGAGCAGGCGATCGCCGAACAGTTGGGTCAGCAGCTTGAGGTAAGGCGTCTCGCCGCATCCGCCGCAAGCTCCGGAGAACTCGAACAGCGGTTGCAGCAGTTGCGTTGCCTTGACCAAGTCGGGCGATATCTCCTGCCGCGGCGCCTCCGGCAGCGCCAGGAAGTGGTTCCAGTTGCGGCGTTCTTCGCGCAGGTGATCCTGCTTGGGCCGCATGTCGAGCGCCTTCAGACGCGATGTCTCCTTGGAACGCGCGGGGCACACATCGACGCAGACACCACAGCCGGTGCAGTCATCGGGCGCGACCTGGATGGCAAGCTGCCAGCCGGCGAACGCCGGTTCCTTGCCGGACCACGGCTTGCTGCGAAACGATTCGGGATGTCGACCATTGCCGTTGCCGTCGTCATGCGGTCCGGGTTGGAACACTTTCATGCGAATGGCGGCGTGGGGGCAGACGAACGCGCAGAGGCCGCAGTCGATGCACAGGGACGCATCCCAGATGGGGATCTCGCGCGCGATGCTGCGTTTCTCGAAGCGCGACGTGGCGGTGGGGAACGTGCCATCGACCGGGAATGCGCTGACGGGCAGTCGGTCGCCCTGTCCGGCGGCGATGACGGCAGTGACTTTTTGGACGAAGTCGGATGCGTCGCTCCAGGTGCCGCCGAGCCAGTTGGGTACGCCGTTGCCCGCGGCTCGGCCTGCGGTCGGAATCTCCCGCAGGGCGGCCAGCGTCGCGTCGACGGCGGCGAAGTTGCGTTGCACGATCGACGCGCCGCGCCGGGCATACGTTTCCTCGATCGACGATTTGATCCGCGCGATGGCTTCGTCGCGAGGCAGCACGCCGCTGAGGGCGAAGAAGCAGGTTTGCATCACCGTGTTGATATGCCCTGCCATGCCCGCTTCACTCGCCACGGCATCGGCATCAATCACGAACAGCCGCAACTGGCGGTCCAGGATCCGCTGCTGCACGGAGTTCGGCAAGTGGTCCCAGGCCTCGGTGTCCGCGTGAGGACAGTTGAGCAGGAAGGTCGCGCCCTGTCCGGCGTGTTCCAGCACATCCAAGCGTTCCAAGAATCCGAACTGGTGGCAGGCAAGGAAGCTCGCGTCGTGCACGAGGTAGCTGGATTCGATGGGGCGCGGGCTGAAGCGAAGGTGCGAAGTGGTGACGGTACCGGATTTCTTGGAGTCGTAGACAAAGTAGCCTTGGACGTGCATCGGCGTATGCTCGCCGATGATCTTGGCGGAGTTCTTCGCGGCGCCGACGGTACCATCGCTGCCGAGTCCGTAGAAGACGGCGCGTGTGACCTCGGCGGATTCACGCACGGTGCCTTCGAGCACGGTAAGGCTCAGGTGGGTCACGTCGTCGACGATGCCCACGGTGAATTCGGGACGAGGTCGTTCGCTGGCGAGTTCCTCGAAGATGGCCACGGCCATGTCGGGCGTGAACTCCTTGGAACTCAGGCCGTATCGTCCGCGCGACAGCCGCGGCATGGAATGGTCTTGTTGGCGGCTCGACATGGCGAGCGTGGCGGCGACGTCGAGGAAGAGCGGTTCGCCACTCGCGCCCGGTTCCTTGGTGCGGTCGAGTACGGCGACGGCGCGCGCGGTGGCTGGCAGCGCGGCAAGGAAGGCCTCCTGCGGAAAAGGGCGGAACAGATGAACGACCAGCACGCCCACGCGCTGCCCGTTCGCACGCAGGAAAGCGACCGCTTCGCGGGCCGCTCCGGCGCCGGAGCCCATCAGCACGACAACCCGATCGGCGTCGGGGGCACCGTGGTAGGTGCAGAGCTGGTGGAGGCGACCGGTGCGGGTGGCGAACTGCTCCATCGCTGCCTGGACGATGCCGGGTACGGCACGGTAGTAGGCGTTGCAGGCTTCGCGCGCCTGGAAAAACACATCAGGGTTCTGCGCCGAGCCGCGGAGCACCGGATGGTCGGGGTCGAGTGCTCGGCCGCGGTGGGCGCGGGCGTCGTCCCAGGGCAGCAGGCTCCGTAGATCGTCCTCGGATAGACGCTGGATCTTGTTGATTTCATGGGAGGTGCGGAAGCCGTCGAAAAAATGCAGGAAAGGAACGCGAGACCGCAAGGTCGCCACGTGCGCGATGAGGGCAAAGTCGTGGGCCTGCTGGACGCATTCGGACGAGAGCATGGCCCAGCCGGTGGAACGAACGGCCATGACGTCGCTGTGGTCGCCAAAGATCGAGAGGGCGTGGGTGGCGATGGTGCGCGCGGCGACGTGGAAGACGGTAGGCGTGAGTTCGCCGGCGATCTTGAACATGTTGGGGATCATCAGCAGGAGGCCCTGCGAGGCGGTGAAGGTCGTGGCGAGCGCGCCGCCCAGGAGCGCTCCGTGCACCGCGCCCGCGGCGCCGCCTTCGCTCTGCAGTTCCACGACGCGCGGCACGACCCCGTCTAGATTGCGTCGTCCCGCAGCCGCCCACGCGTCGGCGTGCTCCCCCATCGGCGACGCCGGCGTGATCGGGTAGATGGCGATGACCTCATTCGTCTGGTAGGCGACGTCGGCCACTGCTTCATTGGCGTCGCAGGTGATGTAATTCGGTGGACTCGACATGGGGGTGTTCCTAACGGTTCCGGAACTGTCCGCGGCGGAAGGGCAGACGTCGGGGCGACGCAGGCGAGGGGGAAGCAGTGAAACGCCAGCGACTCACGGTGGAACGGCGGGAGCAAAGTCCGTGCCCGGTCGTTGCTGCTGGGCTCGATTGCGGCATTGCGTCGCGGCGGGCGTTGCTGAAACGGCGCAGATTTCCGGGGCCTGGCCTCGGCGGGCAGGGGACGAGCGATGGGCCGGGGAAGGGGGACTCGTCGCGCAAAGTGTGCGGCTGCGGCGCAGCCCGGAGGACCACCGCAGCCACCAGGCGGGCGCTGCCCGTTGCAGATCCGGAGCGGCTCGGTTAATTTATGGATCAGACGAGTCCCCGTAGCCCAATTGGATAGAGCGTCGGCCTCCGGAGCCGAAGGTTAGAGGTTCGAGCCCTCTCGGGGATACTTTTAAGGCGTAGAGACCTACGTCGAACTGGCACGACCCTCAAAGGTCCTTAGCCAGAGTTCGTGCCAGGGATTCCGTGAGTGCGTCACGGACGGACGCCTCCGGCAGGCTGCCGAACTGACCCGCCCTGATATCGCCTTTCGAGCAGGGGCGATGCACTGCGAAGCCGCTGGCTCTCCCTCCAGGCTCTCCGGTTGCTGCTGGTAGGTTCGCTGCGGACCTCCCCCAAGCCGCTCTTCGTGCTTCCTAGAGATTCTAGTACGCCCAGATCCTTGGCGACTGCATCCATCTCGATCCCGACTGCGAACAGGTCCTGCGGAGCAACCGCGCGTCCATGCGGCCACCGGGTGCCCAGTTCGCTGGTTGTCGCGATCTGGATCGAGATAGCTATCGTGAGCCATTTCAGCGATTGGCCCTGGGTGGTCCGGTCGAAGATGAAGTCCCACGTCCAGACCTGTTCGGACGCTCTGCTTTTCACGGGGGGCACGAATCCCTGCGATGGACAGTGGCCCGTTCCCTCTTGAATTCGCGACGCATGCGCAGGCCTTCAGTCTCCAGAGACGATGCACTTGCTTGAAGACGCCGGCCTCCGTCGTCTCCCCGTAATGCCTGCGTCAACATGGCCCCATCGAGTTTCGCCGAGGTCGACAGGCGTTTCGGGCGACAGCTCTCTGTCTCCAACTCCTCGAGTCTCTTGGCTACGTCGCCCCTCGCGCCTCCCAACGGGGCACCGCAGCGGTGGAGCGTGCCTTCACGCACCTCCAGCATCTCGCGGTCAAGGGACAGGTCCGTGCCCGAATTGTGCATCAGCTCGGCATCCGGCAGCTTTTTGATGGCCTGTTCGCGACTTTGACGCTCGCCGCGTTTCTTATTTGAGGGTCAATTTGCCCGATGCCAGCCGGCTACGGTCTTCACATCGGGATCAGGTTTTGGGTACCATGCCACCGCTGCCAGTGCCGTTGCGGTCCCCGTTTGTCGCCTCACCGATTTCGGAATAACACCTCTGGCGAGGAGCCCGGACATGATCCGAAGTATTTGTCTCGTTGCACTCATGGTCGTTCTGGAAAGCATCGCGCTGGGGCAAGCACTCTACCGCGAACCCTTTCGTCCGCAGTTCCATTTCACACCGCAGCGGAACTGGATGAATGATCCCAACGGGATGGTGTTCTACGACGGTGAGTGGCATCTGTTCTACCAATACAATCCGCTCGGCGATCGGTGGGGGCACATGAGCTGGGGACACGCTGTGAGCCGTGACCTGGTGCGCTGGGAGCATCTGCCGCTCGCCTTGGCCGAAGCTGATGGCATCATGATCTTCTCTGGCAGCGCGGTGGTGGATTGGAAGAACACCAGCGGCTTCGGCGCAGACGGAAAACCACCCCTTGTCGCCATTTATACGGGGCATCGCGAAGGACGGCAGGACCAGCGGCTCGCTTACAGCAACGACCGTGGACGAACTTGGACGAACTATGCGGGCAATCCGGTGCTCGATGTGAAAATGGCCGATTTCCGCGATCCCAAAGTGTTCTGGCATGAGGGCTCGTCAAGTTGGGTGATGACGGTCGCACTCGCGAAAGAGCAGAAGGTGCACTTCTATACCTCGCCCGACCTTAAAGCTTGGAGGTATGTGGGTGAATTCGGCCCCGCGGGAGCAATCGACGGCCTGTGGGAGTGTCCCGATTTGTTTCCACTTCCTGTGCGCGGGGGCGGAGTAAAGTGGGTCCTGATTGTGAATATCAACCCCGGCGGACCCGCGGGCGGATCCGGTTGCCAGTATTTCGTCGGTGAGTTCGACGGCGCAACATTCACGCCCGACCCGCTCCCCGCAGGGTTAGCCGAGTTCGTTCCCCAAGGAACATTATTGGCCGACTTTGAGAAAGGATATGGAGACTGGCGGGCCGAGGGGGACGCTTTCGGCACGGAGTCCGCTCGGGGCGCGTTGCCCCACCAGCAGCCGGTCGGTGGGTTCAAGGGAGAGCGATTGGTCAACAGTTTCAACGACGGCGATCAAACCCAAGGAACGCTCACCTCGCCTCCGTTTAAAATCACCGCGAAGCACCTTAACTTTCTGATTGGTGGCGGCGCACATGAGCAGACGCGGGTCGATTTGCTTGTGGAGGGAAGAGTCGTTCGCACGGCCAGCGGCCGCGAGCGGGAACGCTTGGCGTGGCATTCATGGGATGTGAGCGAGCTGATTGGCAGGAAGGCTGAGATACAAGTGGTTGACAAGCATAGCGGTGGCTGGGGGCATATTTCTCTCGATCACGTGCTGCTGGCCGATGAACCCGCTCGTTCCGCCTCCGAGACGGCCCTGTGGGCTGACTACGGCGCCGATTTCTACGCAGCAGTTTCTTGGAGCGACGTGCCGCGGGAGGACGGCCGCAGACTTTGGCTCGGCTGGATGAGCAACTGGAACTATGCCAACGAGGTGCCCACGTCTCCATGGAGGAGCGCCATGTCGATCCCTCGAGAGCTGCTGCTTGTGGAAACCGCCGATGGATTGCGACTCAAGCAATCTCCCGTGGCCGAATTGAAGTCGTTGCGTGGCCAGGCATTGTCATTTGCCGGCGGAACCGCCGAGGAAACGAATGCCTGGGTTCGCAAGCACGATGTTCGCAGTGGGCCTATGGAACTCAGCTTCGTGATTGAGGGAGGCCAGGGATCGGCCGGTGTAAAGCTCTACTCGCGCAAGGAGCAGGCGACCACGATCAGTGTTGATCGGCAGGGCGGCCGCGTTCTGGTGGATCGCACCCAATCGGGCCAGATCGCGTTCCATCCCAAGTTCGCCAACGTGCAGTCGGTGGCGTTGCCTCGAAAGAATGATCGTGTTGCCCTACGTCTGTTCGTCGACACCAGCTCCGTGGAAGTCTTTGTCAACGACGGCGAGCAGGTCATAACCTCCCTCATTTTCCCTGCGCCGGAAGGTTCGGGAATCGAGTTTTTCGCACCGGAGGATTCGAGGATCTCGGCGGTTTAGATGTGTCCGCTCAGTCCGGCATGGTAGATATCTGCTCGTGGATATCGGCGTAATCGAAAGCACCGAGGTGCATCACCTGAAGCCGGCCGAAGTGCTTGGGTCGGCTGATGGCTTGGAGATACTGCAGCTGTAGTGCGTGCAAAAGTCGCCCGGCAGTAGATTACGGTGCGACGCGCCTCCAAGAAGCCTCTATCCGTGGCGTCTGCCTGAAAC
The DNA here is from genome assembly GCA_964620405.1 of uncultured Pirellulaceae bacterium. GTDB lineage: Bacteria > Planctomycetota > Planctomycetia > Pirellulales > Pirellulaceae > CAZUJM01. Next base: position 26,023 of record CAZUJM010000058.1, read on the forward strand.
CAGCCGGATCGGCTGCGGAAGGCACGCCGAGCACGGCCCCTCTGTACCAACAAACGGCAAGTGTCAGCCAAAGCCCATCAAATCTTCGCGGGCGGGGAGACCCGTGAATCTCTCGTATTCGGCTCTCTCGTATGCGGCTTCGGAATCCCGCTAGTTGGGTGGCGTGGAACCAATCATCGAAAAACGCACACAGAGTCCCGTTCCAAGGTCTGCGGCGACAAGGCCTCCGAGGTGGGCGCCATTTGATGGTAGCCATGTCCGCGATAGCAACCGCTTCGGATGTATTTTGGCCAAGGGCAAAAGCATCCTGGTGTTTACCCATGGATGTGGGTAGATCGCGTTGTGTATTCTTGAGGATTCGCCAAGCGAATGCTTGTGGCGAATCGGATGAATTCAATCTATGAGTGCGATTGCTACTCCAGGATGGACCGGTAGACGAGATGAAGCAGGGTATTAACCATCGCCAAGTGTGTTGATGCGTGCCGTGGATCGATGACGTTCGTATACGCGTTTGGGGTATGCCTGGATGCCGTGATGCGCTGAGGTTCCGTCGTTCGGGATGGATGCGCGATGGTCACCCCCCGGGAACTTATTGGCAATTCTTGTTCCGGGTAGGTCTCAATCGGTCAACGACCTGGGCGGATTCTGGAATGGCGACGGGAAATGAGCTTGGTGGGAACCCAGACCTGGTGGATCTTGGTTGTGTTGGATATCATTCGTGACTTCATGGCGGTGTTGTGGGCGTCTTGGATTTGATGGGTTTGGTCAAGCTGTAAACGGAGGCCGACTCCATGTCTGTTGTCCGTCCTGGCGCGGCCTACTACGCTGCTTCCGTGCCTGCTTTTCTTGCCGCTAGCGACGATGAAGTAGTTGCCTCGCTTGCCGCTCCGAAGGGGTATACGCTGGTTGCCGAACAGCTTACCGCATGGCACCTGCAACTGCCCATTCTTCTAAAAGCATTGGAGTGCTTACGAGATCCGTTGCCAAACGATGGTAGCTTTCATTATGTATTCCGGGACTTGTGGATCCATCTTGAGTTCGACATTCCGCGTCTGGGGCGGCGCGTGGATGGTGTGCTGGTAAGTCCATTGGCCATTGTTCCCATTGAGTTTAAGGTCGGTGCAAGGCGATTTGTGCGGCCAGATGTGGAGCAGGTATGGGACTATGGGCTTGATCTCAAGAATTTTCACGCGCCGAGCCATGCCGCAGCGATTTTTCCGATTCTTTGCGCAACGGAAGCCACGGAGTCGCATCGACGCTGGAAAAAGCCCCATGCCGATGGAGTGCGTCCGCCGTTTTGCTGCGGTGCCGGAACGCTTGGACGGGCGATTCAATTGGCCTTAGTGTCGCTTGTAGCGAACGCGACCGGCCAGTCCGCCATGATTGATCCGGAGCGGTGGGGCTCGGGTTCGTATTCACCCACGCCCACGATTATCGAGGCGGCGAGGTCGCTTTACGCTC
>CAZUJM010000059.1:0-15195 GCA_964620405.1 uncultured Pirellulaceae bacterium
ACTTGCCGACACGATGGGCGGGCCGATGTAGTCGGCACACTCCGTGTGCCGAACGCGAATTATCGCCTACTTGTCCTGAAGTGCCTTCCACTTCAAGTCCTTGATCGCGCCTTCCGTGTTCCACGTCACAATTCCCAGGGGCGTCACGGGCTCCTGCTCCCACCAGATCGAGAACTTCTTGCCTTCGGCGTCCACGTCGACCAGCGGCTTCTCGTCCAGCCAGACCTGGATCTTGGCGTCGGTGACGCGGAGCCGAAGCTGGTACCAGCGTTTTACTTCGAAGGCGACGGTACGCGTGGTCGAGTTCTCGACGGCCGAGAAGCCGTCGATGTTCGAGAGCCCCACGATCTGTCCGCCCCAGCCTCCCAGGATCAGCGTGCAGTGCGAGTCGCGGACGGGGAAGGTCAGGCCGCAGAAGAAGTCCGAACCCGCGCGGCGCTGGGCCTGCCAGGTCAGTTCGTAGTTGTTTCGTGGCAGCTCCCCCTTCCAGGAAATGCCCGTCGCTGGGTCGCCCTTGCCCAGGACGATCGCGCCGTCCTGCACCTCCACCGCGCCATGGTCCGAGAAGTCCCACTTGTCGATGATCCGCCAGCCCTCAAGCGACTTGCCATCGAAAAGCACCGGTTCGCCATCGGGACGCTCGGCTGCCGCGACCCCTGTTGTCGCGGGGGCTGCGGGCGAGGAAGGCTCGGCCCCCCCCAAGCCCGGGGGCGATCCGATACCCCAGGCTACGACCCAAAGCATAAGGAGGTGTCGTCCACGGGCCGCCCAACCGGGGACCTGACGAGAAGGGCAGGGGCGAATGGACCCGAGAAGGTGACGAGAGGCGAGTCGCGGGAACGCAATGCAGTTCATGGCGGGAACTTACCCAGGTAGTCGGTGGAATCTCGAAGGCGGGAGCTGCCCGACGGGCGGGATTCGAAAAGCCGTCTTCCGCACACAGGCAGCCGTCTTTTATCCGCAGGAAACTTCGTCATCTTACCAGCGGTGCCGCTCCGTTCGATGGGTGGCCTCCTCAATTCATCGCGAAATCCCGCTCGATCCGGGAAGGATCGGTTTTCGGCAAGCGTGTCGGGGGATTATGATGCAGCGGGCGTTGCGTGGGTCGAGCAAGCAACAGCGGGATGCCCCGGATTCACGGAAACCAACTCGAGACCTCCCATGAAGTGTCCCTTCTGCCACCTGGATAACGATCGCGTGATCGACTCCCGCGCTCACCAGGATGGGTACGCCATCCGCCGCCGCCGCGAATGCCTCGGCTGCAAACGCCGCTACACGACCTACGAACGGCTGGAGGAATGGGAGCTGAAGGTCGTGAAGAAGGACAGCGTCCGCGAACCCTTCAGTCGGGAAAAGATCTTCAGCGGACTCGCCAAAGCCTGCTGGAAACGACCCATCAGCGATGAGCAGATCATGGCCATCGTGTCCGAGGTCGAGCAGGAGTTGCTGGATCGTCCCGACAACGAGATCGAATCACGGGCCATCGGCGAAATGCTGATGCAGAAGTTGCGACGCCTCGACCAGGTCGCCTTCGTCCGCTTCGCCAGCGTCTACCGCGAATTCAAGGACGTTCGGGACTTCGTCGATGAACTGCAGCCCATGCTGGACGATCCAGAACCGCCCGTCTTGCCACCCGCGAAGACTACGCCGGGCTAGGGTCGGAGTTCGACGAGGCAGTAGCTCGCCGCGTCGTCGGAGGCCCACGCAGAGCAGGCAACTCGGCTCTGAGCGGCAGCCGGGGAGTGCACGAGCCTAGAGCGACCGGCCGACGACGAAGTCGGTCAGGTCCCGCAGGGTTGACTTGGCTACGGAATCGGGCAGGCCGTCCAACTGGCGGCGGGCGTCGTCAGCGAAGCGATGGGCCGTCTGGCGAGCGTAGTCGACCGCGCCAAACCGATCGAACCATGCCTGCAGGCTGCCACGCGTCGACTCGTCCGGCGTCTCCAACAGAGCCACCAGGTCCATCCGCTCCGATTCGCTTGCCAGGTCGTAGCAGCGGATCAGCGGCAGCGTCGGCTTCTGCTTCTGAATGTCCGAACCGAGCGTCTTGCCGGTCGTCGATTCGTCGCCCAGCAGATCGAGCAGGTCGTCGGCAATCTGGAATGCCATACCCAGCGATCGACCATACTGCTCCATCGCCTCCACGTGCGTGGGGGGCTGGTTCGCGTAGTAGGCACCCAGGTGACAAGCACAAGCACACAGTTCGGCGGTTTTGCCGTTGATGATCGCGTAGTACTCGGCCTCTGTCAGTCCGTGATTTCCACGGTTACCCACCTGCCGAAGTTCCCCCTCACAAACAATGTTCGTGCTGCGACCGATTCGCTGGCAGGCGTAGGTCGTGTCAAGGGTCGCGGCCAGGTAGAACGCGTGAGAAAAGAGGTAATCGCCCAGCAGCACGCTGGTTTCATTGTTCCAGCGAGCGTTCACGGTAGCCAGATGCCGCCGGATTTCGGCCTCGTCCAGCACGTCGTCGTGGACCAGCGTCGCCGTATGGATCATTTCGATCACAGCGGCGAGCGTGTCATGCTCCTGGGCCACGCGGCCCGTCGCCTGGGCACTCAGCATGAGCAGGGCAGGCCGCAGCCGCTTGCCACCAAGCTTCCCGCCGTACTGCAGGAGTTCGTCCACGAAGGCGGACGAGCGATTTCGCAGTTCTTGCGCCAAAACCCCCTCCACCCGCTGCAGGTCGGGAAGAATCGGCGCGAAGAGATGGCGAACAACCGAAGGAAGCTCGTGGGTGGGATGGGCTGCCTGGCTCACGGAAGGAGATCCTCATGATCGAGGGCGACCCATCGCCGAAAGCCGGCCGGGTCGCCAGTCGTCGCCGCGCGGACTTACAATCCGCTTGGCGAGGGGGTAAAGCTCGTTGTTCTCTCAGTTGGGTCGCCCTGAGGCGACTTGTTCATTTGTCCGAACTGGACCTCTCCGCAGGCCCGCCTGCGGTCCGGCAGTCTCCATGGCAGATCGCAGGCGGCACCGAGTAACTGTCCACCGAGGTCGGATGCGAAATAGACCGTCTTCCTCTTCGGTTGGTCATGGTAGCCCACCCGTCTGCAGGTCGCTACCACTGCTCGCCGGCCTCGCCATCGTCCCACGGTTATCCAGTTGGGCCGTTCAAATTTGCGAGCGGCGAAACGTACCACTCTTGCCGCCCGTTTTCTCTTCCAATCTTATTCGTTCGACCGACATTCCCCGGTCGATCGCCTTGCACATGTCGTACACGGTCAGGGCGGCGATCGATACCGCGGTGAACGCCTCCATCTCCACTCCGGTCCGTCCGACGGTCCGCACCTGGGCCTCAATCTCTAGCACGGCTACCTGATCGCCCGACCCACCCGCCGCAGTGGGCCCCGTCCCAGTCGTGGCTTGGCCTTCGATTTCCGGAAACCGGAAGTCGAGGGTGACGGACGTCAGGGGCAGGGAGTGGCAGAGGGGAATGAGTTCGTCGGTACGCTTGGCCGCCTGAATTCCGGCGAGGCGGGCCACCTCGAGGACATTCCCCTTACCGATCTCCATCTGCCTGATCCGTTCCAGCGTGGAAGGTCGCATGTGGACTCGGCAGGAGGCCCGAGCCATTCGCTCGGTTTCCGCCTTGCCTCCCACATCCACCATGCGGCTGGCTCCGGATTCGTCAAAATGGGTCAGATCGCTCATAGGGTTCTTGTGTACCACCTGCCTGCCGCCCGTTACAGGGGTGTCGGCAGGCCATCGGGAGGGGAGCGGGCAGGAGGACTGCTGCGGGGGGGCACCCTGACCCAGCGAACCAGCCACGCAACTTTCCCGACCTTCCCCGAACCGTAAGGCACGCCTCCCGGGCAACGCGGAAAACCCTGGTCGAGGGGTTGGGAGAGATGGGGGAAGGGAACAAGCGTCCCGAAATGGTGCGCGACGGGCTCGATGGCTGGGGGGAATGGTCCTAGTGCCAGGAGCGGCAGGGACTCTTTCGGGAAAGCCGCCCAGCGAATGACGAAGGCGACGGGCCGAACATACCGGGGAGAAGCCCCGGGGAATGAAAAAGGCCCCTGCGACGGGGCTGGAGAGAAGACAGGCGGGCCCAGGCGTTTCTCGCGGTCCCGCTGAGCGTGGACACCGGAGCGGCGGTGCGCGGGTGTCCCTGGTCGGTCGCCGGAAGGGCGGTTCGGGCGAGCCTCGAAAGAAATTATCCGCCGTAGGGGTCTAGCTACGACGGTCTAATTTCTTATTCGGCTCCAGGAACCTCGTCCTCTTCCCGCAAGGGCTTAGACGAGTTCCTTCTTCGCGCCAATCAGCGTGCGGAGGCGTTCGGCAAGCAGAGCCGCGTCGAACGGCTTCTTGAACGTCTCGTTGATGCTCGAGCGGTCGAAGCTGATCGTGCTGCCGTCGTCGGGCAACAGGGCGATCAGAATCGTCTTGGCGAAGTCGGGGTTGCGACGCAGATTTTGGCAAATCTGCAGCGCCTCGACCTTGCCAATCGAGAAGTCCACGATGATGCAGTCCGGATGGAAGCTCTCAGCTTATATACCTGCTTCGAAGCCGCTCGCCGCGACAGCAACCCGGAACGACTTCTCAGTGGGCAGTTCCCGCCGGAGATTCTCGATCAGCACCTGGTCTTGAGCGACGATCAGCACCTTGGCCATTGCCTCATCTTCGAGGTCGCCAAGGGGCATTCCATGCTCCTTCAGGAACTTGATCAAGTACTCGCGGGGGATGCGCCGGTCCTGGGATCCCGGAATGCGGTAACCCTTGAGCCGGCCTGAGTCGAACCATTTGCTGACCGTGCGCGGGGCTACCTTGCAGATCTTAGCGACCTGACCAGTTGTGAAGACCTTCATTACAGGTTCTCCAATGCTCCACGTTTGAGTAAACCAGGCCACGTCGGCATCTACGCTGCCTTCATGGCAGAGACCCCCGGGTCGGACGCCCGCTCGTTCCAGGCCGCTATCCATGCGATCCTGGTCCGCGCAGACCACGACAATCTGGGTCGGGGTCTAAGTACCGTGCGTTCGCTTCTGCCGGGTGCGAAGCCAGTTCCATCTGGCGACGACCAATAGCATCGAGTCAGCCGTTCTGGCATCCGCGACGTCGGCTGGGCAATCCGTTACCCAAACCAAACCACCACGGCAGCCAGGACGGCTCGAGCGAACATCGTTGCGGGGCGCAACATGCGCAAGAGGTCCATAACCGTTTCGAAATCGAATTGTGCTACGGACCTGTTGAGGCAGGAAAAGCCTTTGGCAGATCACCCCCCTGTGGGAACCGAACGGAACCAGCTTGGTGTTGGAAGACCCCAAGCGTTGGCGTCCGCACGCTTCCCGAGGTTATGTTTCGATTCGACGGCGGGTATTACTTTAGAAAGTTTCACCAGTCATTCCGGCGGCACCATCTGAGCCGATGAAGAGCGGCACGCGGAAAGAAGAGCATGGAGGGCGCGGCGCGGGGGGTGCTAGCTAGGCTGCCTGTTCGTCGTCGTCGCCCGGTCCGGGCTGTCGTCGGAGCGCTTCGCTGCGGATCTGGCCGTCCTCGCTCACATCCTCGAACTGCACCGACACACGCTTCGACACGCCCGACTCCTGCATCGTGACGCCGTACAGGGTGTTGGCGGCCGTCATGGTCTTCTTGGAATGCGTGACGACGACGAACTTGGTCCATTGGAGGAATTCGCGGAGGATATCCACGAAGCGACCGATGTTGGCCTCATCCAGCGGACCGTCGACTTCGTCCAGCACGCAGAACGGGCTGGGTCGGTACTGGAAGATGGCGAGCAGCAGCGTGACGGCCGTCAGGGCGCGTTCGCCACCACTGAGCAGGGAGATGCCCAGGGAGTGCTTGCCGGGCGGCGTGGCCATGATGTCGATGCCCGCCTCGAGGATGTCGACTCCTTCCTCGAGCACGATGTCGGCGTGGCCGCCGCCGAAAACGCGACGGAAGAGCGCCTGGAAGTTCGTGCGGATGGTTTCCAGGCTTTCCGTGAACAGCCGGCGGCTGTCGGCGTTGATCTTGTGGATGATGCGGGCCAGCGAGTCCTTGGCGCTGACGAGATCCTGGTACTGGCCGGCGAGTGCCGCGTGGCGTTCCTCCAACGCCTCGATCTCGTCGAGCGCCTCCAGGTTCACCGCACCCATGTTGCTCAGCCGCCGCCGCAGCTCGTTGATCTCCTCGTCCATCTCCTCCCGCTGCCGCTGCTGTTCCTCCGTGCTCGGCAGCGCGGCCGCTTCGGACAGGTCGATGCCGTAGTCATCGCGGACACGCTGGTCGAGCGCTTCGCGGGCCAGCCTGACCTCGCTCGATGACAGCTCCAGCTGGTGCCGCGAAGCCTCTAGGAGCGACAGTTCCTTGCGAGCCGCCTCGCATCGCTGCTGGCCTTGTCGCCGCTGCGTGGTAAGCTCGCTTCGCTGCTGGCTCGTGTCCGCCAGCGTGCGCTCCAGTTTCTCCCGCTCCAGCGTCAGCTCCGCCACCGCGCCGCTCGCCCGCAGAATGGTCAGTTCCGTACCGAGCTGGCGTTTGCGCAGCGCGTCCAACTGGGCGCGGATGTCGGACAACGCCTTTTCACGTTCCCGCTGGTCCTCCTCGCACCGCAGACGCTGGCCTGCCAGACTGTCCAGCCGCTGCTCGCTCTTCGCCAACTCCACCCGCACCTCGGTCAGCTTCGATTGCTCCTCCTGCCGCTGCTGTTCAAGCAGCTTGAGCTGCTGTTGTTGTTCGTCGAGCGCTGTTTCCAGTTCGGCAAGGATTGCCTGCAGCTGGTCGCGGCTTTCGTGCTGCGTCCGCAGCTGCGCGGCCAGCTCGGTTTGGCGTTCCAGCAGTCGCTGCTGGTCGGCGGTGGCCGTCTGCTGCTGCTGCAACAGGCCCTGCCAGCGGTCGGTCGCGGTGCGCAAGGCAAGCCGAGCTTCCATCAGCCGCGAGGCCGCTTCGTCGTAGCCGGCCGTGCGTCGGTCGAGTTCTTCCTGGGCCGCCTGGATCTGGGTCTTGAGCTGTTCGATCCGCTGCTCCGCGCGGGTGACCTGCGGTTCCAGGTTGGCGATCTCCTGCTGGAGCGAGCGGAGTTCGCTGCGGCGGGAAACGAGGCCCAGGCTGGCCTGGCGGGGGCCGGCCAGCAACCGGCCGTCGGGTTCGAGGATCTCGCCCGCGCGGGTCACGAAACGCACGCCGCGGGAGTCGGCGGCCTGCAGACGCAGGGCGTCGGAAAGGCTTTCCACGCACCAGGTGGAGCCCAGGAGTCGCTGGACCAGTTCGGCGTAACGCGGTGCCGTTTCGACGAACCGATCCGCGCGTCCCAGCACCCCGCGGTCGCCGGCCCAAGTGGGGTCGGCGCCGGAACGTGGGCTGGCCTGCCGGCCTAACGCCGCCTGCCGATTTTCTTCGCCGCGCCGCATCTCGTCGGGGCGAGTCGCCGGACGCGTGTCGAGAATGCCGACACGGCCCTTCAGCGGCAGCAGGCCGCGGGCAATCTCCTCCGCCAGGCCCGAGCCGTCCACGACGATGAACTGCGTCAGGTCGTCGAGCGCCGCGTCGATCAGCGGAGCCATCTCCACGTCGACGCGAATCAGGTCGGCGACCATTCCCTGGACTGCGGCGAGCGACCCGAGGGCTTCGGACTGGGCGCGGCGAAGCAGATCCTGGACGCCCGGATTAAGGCCTTCCTGGCGACGATCCAGATCCTGCAGCAGTCGCGCCCGTTCGCTGGAGACGGTCAGGCGGCGCTGCAGATCGACCAGCGCCTGGTTCTGTTCGCCGAGGTCGCGTTCGTGGGAGTTCAGTGTGCGGCGCGCGCGGTTCAACGCCAGCCGCGCGTTCTCCTCCTGCTGTTGCCAGTCCGCGTCGACCTTCTGCAGCTGCTGCCGCTCCTGCTCACACCGGTCCGTCTGTTCCTGCAGGTTCTGCAACTGCTCCGCCACTCGGTCCATCTGCTGGCGTACCGACTGTGATTCGGTCTCCAGCATGCTGATCCCGCGCGCCAGCTCCGTCGCCGCCCGCTGCTGTCGCGTCTGTTCCGCTCGCTGCTGGTCGCGATACTGAAGGCGAGCCTGCAGGTCGGCGTAGGTCAGTTCGGCCTGCCGCTGCTGCTCCTGCATCCGCGCGCGAATCTCGCCGTCGACCTGCTGGGCGACCGCCAGTTCGGCCAGGATCTGCTGCAACTGCAGGCCCAGGTCCCCCGCGCGAGCCGTCATCGCCTGGCGCTGCCGTCGATAACGGCCGAACTCGTGCGCCAACTCGTCCAGTCGCTGCGACTCATGGTGGATCGTGGCCGCATGGCCGGCCAGCGCCTGCCGGACGTTGGTCGCCGACGACTCCACCGACCGATGCGTCTGCTCCAGCCCGCCCGCCTTCGTCTCGATCTCCTCCAGCTCCCGCTCGTCGTCCGCCAGCCGCTTCCGCGACGCTTCCTGCTGCTCGCGAACCGCTTCCCACTCCGCCTGGAACGACTCCAGCTCCGCCGAGTATCGGCGCCAGTCGACCAAGCTCACATGCGTCCGCAGTTCGCGGAGACGATCGTTGTACTCCTTGAAGCGACGCGCCTTGGACGCCTGGTTGCGGATCGTCCGCAGCCGGCTGTCGACCTCCTCGACAATGTCCGCCAGCCGCGCCAGGTTCTGCTCGACACGCTCCAGACGCCGCTGCGTCTCCACCTTCTTGGCCTTGAAGCGGCTGATGCCCGCCGCCTCCTCGAAGATCGCACGCCGGTCGCGCGGCGATGCCTGCAGCAGCGTGTCGACCTTGCCCTGCTCAATCAGGCTGTACGCATCCGCGCCCATGCCCGTGCCGCGGAAGATGTCCTTCACATCCCGCAGCCGGCAGGCGTTGCCGTTCATCTGGTATTCGCTCTCACCGCTGCGGTAGACGCGCCGCGTCACCCGCACCTCCGGCGCATCGACGGGAAGCAGCCCGTCGGCGTTGTCGAAGACGATTGTCACTTCGGCGGCGTTCGCCGGCCGGCGCGCGGCGGAGTTGCCGCCGGAGCCCTTGAAGATCACATCCGCCATCTCGCGGCCGCGCAAACTCTTCGCGCTCTGCTCGCCCAGCACCCACTTGATCGCGTCCACGATGTTCGACTTGCCCGATCCGTTCGGTCCCACCACCACCGTGATGCCCGGGGGGAAATCGAAACGCGTCTTGTCCGCGAAGCTCTTGAAGCCACAGAGTTCGAGTGCTTTGAGCATAGGTGAGTCGAATGCTTCGCGAAGGAAGAAGCCGCGCGGGGCCGGACGCCGACAGACCCGCCAAACGCTGCCTGATTCTACACCGGACTCGCATTTGATGCACCTTGAGTTCCGCTGCCAAAACGCCGTGCGGGGAAGCGATGAGACGCTGCGAATCGCGTGTTCACGATTCGGAATCGAAGATGCCAGCAGGAGGCGTGCGGCGGCAGGTGCAGCCGTGAACGTAGAGCGGGTGAAGGCACGCGCGAAAGAACGGGCGGCGCGGAAGAATGGGCGGCAGGCAAACTGTGTCTGGCAGGCAGCGTGGATTGCCGAGCCTGCGGAGTCAGTGGCCCGGTCGATGGGACGGCATCGTTCAGATCCACGAACTCTGCCCGACGCAGGCAGCGGAGCAGCCGCCCTGCGTCCCTAGTCGGCGGCTCGTGTGAGCCGCCTGCGTGCCCGGCCCGCGGCTCGTGCGAGCCGCCTGCGTGCCCGGCCCGCGGCTCGTGCGAGCCGCTGCGCGCTCAGCCGCCCAGGGACGGGCTGGAGGTCTTGGCTTCGGCCACGTCGGGCGACTCGCTCGGAGATTTCTCCGACGAATCCTTGTCGTCACCGTCCTTGCCGCCGCTCTCTTTCTTGTCGCGGGACGGCGTCGCCGGCGACTCGTCGTCCAATCCGTCGATCTCCATGCCCGCTTCCAATTCCTCGGGATTGATGGCGTCCGGATCGGCCTGCCGTTCCTCCTCCAAGTCGTAATGACGGCCGGGTTGCGGCAGGGCATCGAACTTCACGCGCGCCGCCAGCAGGCCCTTCTGCTTTGCGTGGTTGAGGGCGGACACCACGTCGGACTAGGAACCACACTTCTGGACCAGAGGGCGAATGATATGTCCCAGGACGTGGGAGCAGGAGGCGGCGCGGTCCTCCTGGCCGAGGGTGAAGTAGGTCACCTTGAGGCGATCGCCGTCCTCGGACTTGATCAGGAAGTGCTTGCCCGCGAACACGGCGACGGGCGGCTGCAGCGCGATCTGCTTGCCGAACAGCACCACCTCAGGTCGCTCCGAACGACGCACGTGCACCAGGGGCGACGTGTCCGTCGGTACCACGTGCAGCTTCATGACATCTCCCAGCGATTCGCCCTGCACGGCCGGATCGCGCGGATTGAAATGCCCCAGAGCGCGGAAGGCGCCGTAACGCGTTTCGTCACTCTCCGCGTGCAGCAACTGGGCGAGTCCTTCGCGAGCGTCCGACTCCGTCATGGCACTCAGGGAGGCCAGGGCGTGCCAGCGGAACGCCGACTCGTGCTCGGCGGCTTCCACCAGATGCGGGACCGCGTCCACCTCGTTCATGTACGCCAACGCCTCCGCCGCGGCGAAACGCACCAGCGAACTTTCGGCCGCCAAGCCCTTTCGCAACGTCGGCAACGCCTCGGGGCCGATGGCTTCGAGGTCCACTGCCGCGACCGTCGCCGACTTGGGATCCATCAGCTGCGCCTCGAGCTCCGCCATTCGCTCCATCTGCTCGTGCGGTGTCTCCCGGACGGGAACGGCCTGCACAACGCGAGCGTAACGCACAAGGTTGTGGCGGTAGCGAGAATGCACGGCCAGTTCGATGAAGTTGTCGCGTTTCGGATTCGCGACGCCGCGTTTGGTGCCGCGATCGTAGTGATGGAAACGCGTGTTGATGGCCGTGCCGATCATGGCACTCGCCCGCACGCTGTGATGCTCGGAGACCAACACCAAGCCCAGGCCGCGAGAGACGGTGGAGACGGCGCCACCCAGGATCCGGCCACGCGTCTCGGAACGCTCCTTGCCGTCGCCCTCCAGCAATGTCTGCACCAGCAGTTCGCCCTCGCCCGTCGCCATCAGGCGGCCCGAACGCAGGCGATTGCCCAGCACGGCCATCTCCTGCAGGCGGCTCTGCATCAGCCAGCCATCCCGCAGGCTCACCGTCTGGCTCATCGCCGGCGTGAGCACTTCTAGGTCCACGCGGTCGCCCTTCTGCACGCCGGGCGGCAGGTTCGCTTTCACCGTCACCAGCGAAGTGGACGGCAACTGCAGCACCTTGCTCGGGCTCTCCACGCCGCGCCGCTGCATGTCGTCGATCAGCAGGTCGCGCAGCGGCGAAGCGGCCGGGTCGCTGCCCGTGTTGTCCAGCCCCGTCACCAAGCCAACGCCCTCGACCTTCACCGGACGCATGCCCCAGACGCGCGTCATGTCGCGCACCAGTCGCACGTTCACCATCGGGTCGACGAGCTCGGTTTCCTTCTTGTCCTTGTCACGCCAGCGCATCAGCGGAGAACTGCAGCCGGCCGCTGAAAATCCAAGGATTGCGCACAGAATGATCGCTCGTCTTGCTGGCCTCATGCCCATCGACCTACCCACGTCCGTTGGATGTTCTCTCGCTGGGGTCCTCGCGTTGGCTGCTAGCGGTGGCTGGCGGTCAACGGAGCGACGAAACGCCGGGGGAGACGGTACGGTTTAAGGCTTTTTTCGTCAAGCTTGCTTTTTGAGAAAGCATGGCAGTGACATCAAGCGAGAGAGAAGAGAGGAGAGAGGGGAGAAGGGGTGGGAAGCGAAGCGGCGTTAGGGCGGGTCGTAGCCGCCTGGATGGAAAGGGTGGCAACGCAGGATGCGTCGCAAACCGCGCCAGCTGCCGCGGATCGCTCCATGCTTCTCCACCGCTTCGATGAAGTACTGGCTGCAGCTCGGCGTGAAACGGCAGTTGTTCCCCAGCCAGGGGCTGATGAGCCACTGGTAGCCGCGGACGGCTAGCACCAGGGCGGCGCCGGGCAGTCGTCGACCGCGTTGCCAAACGCCGTTCATCGTCCCCGAGGCTCCCGCTGAAGTCGCCGTCGCACGCGAGGGATCAGCCCCCGCAGGGAGATCGTGATCGCGGCAAGCGACGGCTGCGACTGTTTTTGGGGCAGGACCACCAGATCCAGCCCGCGGGTCTCCCCGGCCAGCTGCCGGAACGCTTCCCGCACCCAACGCTTCCACTGATTCCGCTCATGGGCCTTGCCATATTTCCGCGAGATCGACATGCCCAGACGCCCCGTCCGTGAATCCGAAATCCCCCCGTACACGATCAGCACGCCATCCGCGACACTCTGGCGACGCTGGAACACCTGGCGAAAATCCACCGACCGCCGGATCCGCTGCTCCGGTCGAAAGCGATAGCTGGGCTGTCGCTCGCCTGCGCCAACGCCTGAGCCATCGCCCGGGCAACTGCCGGCAGGTAGTTCGGGCGCGTCGCCGGAGCACGCATGCGGCGAGGACTCCCCGGACGGGCGAGGCCCCGTATTGGAAGGGCCTGGATTGGGAGGGCCAGCATTCACGGATGGGTTCCCGGCTTGGCTGAGTCAGCATGCGGTGGAGTCAGACGCTCCGAACGGGAGGCAATGGCCGAACGGGAGGCAATGGCCGAACGGGAAGCAATGGCCGAACGGGAAGCAATGGCCGAACGGGAAGCGATCGTGTTCCCACGGGTGCGGCGTGGCGCTGACGCACAGTGACCACCGTATTCGATGTACCAACGCGTCAGGCGGGCGGAGCTGCGGGCGAAGGCCAGGAACGCTGCGGCCGCCGCCAACAGCACGGCCAACGCCGCGAGCACACGAAGGCGTTGGCTGGCATCCAACTGTTCCCAGAGTGCTTGTCCGGGCGAGGCGCTGGCGGCCAGCGACGTCGAGCCGCTGGAGAGCCACAGCGGCAGGGCGAGCAGAATTGGGCGTCCGGCACGGCCGGTACCTGAGACACCCCGGCCAGCGTCCTGCGGCGCGAGGTGATTCGAGCGTGGGCGGGTTGCGACCGGAGTTACCATACCAGCTGGGAGCGAGGATTTCGCGGGTGCTGCAGGTTGAGGTTGCGGAGCGCGGCGGCCGTGGCTTCGTCGAACTGGTCCGGCAGCACGATCTGCAACTCCACGAAAAGGTCGCCCGGCTGTTCGGCGTGGGGAACGCCGTGCCCCTTGATGCGCAATCGGCGTCCGCTCGAACTATTCGGGGGAACGGTCACGGCAACGACGCCCTTCGGCGTGGGGATGTCGATCTTCGCACCCGCGATCGCTTCGGCCAGATTGATGGGCGCCTTTACGACCAGGTCGCGTCCCTGACGCTGATAGGCCGGATGGCTCGCGACGCGCACCGTGATCAGCAGGTCACCCGGACTGCCGCCCGGGGGCCCCGGTTCGCCCAAGCCCCGCAGCCGAATCTTCTGGCCGTCGTCGATGCCGGTGGGGATCTTCACGTCGATCGTCTCGACCTTGCCCGTGGGGCGGCGGATCGAGATCTGGGCGGATCCGCCGGAGACGGCCGTGTGCAGCGAAACGGTGAGGTCGTGTTCGATGGAGTTTCCTCGCGCGGCGGCGGCCTGCTTTCGCGGTTGCTTGCGGGTGAACTGCCGGAAAAGGTCGGAGAAGCCTCCGCCGCCCGCGCCGCCTCCGCCGCCGAACTGCTCTCCGAGGATCTCCGAGAGGTCCACGTCCTGAAACGGATTGGGGCCGCCCTGACCTCCGTAGGGTCGCCAGGGACCGCCACCCGGTCCTCCGCCCGGGCCACCCCCCGCCTGCTCATAGGCGGAGCCGTACCGATCGTAGGTTTCGCGTTTCTTGGGGTCCTTGAGCACTTCGTAGGCGCGCTGGATCGCCTGGAACTTCTTCTTCGCCGAATCGTCGTCCGGGTTCAGGTCCGGATGATACTTCCGCGCCAGGCTGCGGTAGGCCTTGTGAATGTCGTCGGGCGTCGCATCCCGCGGAACGCCCAACGCCTTGTAGTAGTCCTCGCTCATAGCACTTCGCCGACGCCTCGCACGGCGATCCTCTGGAACCCGCAGCAGCAGCCCACCCACCCGGTCTGGGGAGTCGGGCCTTCCGCCATGCCGCATTCTAGTGGGCTCGCCGGGGACGGCATAGGCAGCGAAGGGCAAATTGAAGGCACGCCGCTGGCGGCCCCGCCGCGAGTCGCTCCGCCCCCGCCCTCGCGCCCGCCGCACACCGAACTTCCACTCCCCGCCGGTGAGATAACGGCCCGATGGGGCTTCGCCGACTCCGAGGGTGACCATCGCGGGCGAGGGTGTTTGTCCGGGGGATCCCTAAGGGTCGGCCGTCCGCTGGGCTGTTTTTTCGGGGGCGTCGATCCCGCAAGTCGTCGCCACGCAACAGGAACGCAAGCAGCTCCGCCTCTTCCCGCCGTAGTTGTTGCCTGCCCCGTCGGGGGCTCCGGTGTGGCTCATTACACTGAAGCTAATGAGGGGGACTCGGTCTCCTGGGGGATCCGAGAGATGCCGGACTCGACCGCGAGGCTCCCGGAGGTCCTTCACGCTCGACCGTTGCCCCGGTGCTGGTTTGGCCGGGCATCGGCCTGGGCCGGAAGCCCATTTTTGAGTCTCCGGCTTCGTGCCGTGGTTGGCGATTTTTCGGGGAGCCGTTGCCTCTATGGGGTTTTGCTGTCGGGAGTCCTGCCGGGTCCGCCATCCAGACCGTGCGCCCAAGGCCTTCGTGTGGACACACACTGGAACGGCCCGGCGACCTGGCACTTGGCAAAGACGATGCCGCGCGCTGCTGGCTGCCGTTGGCCTGATGGCCGGGCTGTTCTTCGGCTTGAGCTCTCCCGCGCACGCGGCCCGTGGCGAACTGGAACTCACGGTCGTCGACGCCGAAAGTCGCGAGTCGCTGCCGGTGCAGTTGCAGCTCCGCAATGCGAAGGGGCGGCGCGTTCCCGCGCCGGGGCTGCCGGTGGACGGGGAGTGGCAGGTGGTCGATGGGCACTGCGTCCTTTCGCTGCCGCCCGGAGCGTACACGTTTCGAATTCGCCGCGGGCTGGAGTATCGCGAACGCACGGGGCAGTTCGTGCTCAAGTCCGGCGACGCGGACAGCCAGCAAGTCGACTTGCCGCGATTCGCATCGCTGCGCGAAGAGGGCTGGTGGTCGGGCGACCTGGAGGTCTATCGACGCGGACCGACGTCGCACCTCGCGCAGCGGATGCTGGCCAGCGACCTGCATTTTGCCTCCCCCGTCACGTGGACCAACCCCGACGCGCGTCCCGCACTTGTAGCAGCAGAGCTTCCCCTCGATGTCCTCG
>CAZUJM010000059.1:15205-27340 GCA_964620405.1 uncultured Pirellulaceae bacterium
CACTGCCGATCGCCGTGGAGGGATCCGTGGACGGTCTGCCCGCCACGGCCGCTCGTTTCGTGGCAGGCGAAGCGGGCCTCGACCGGCGCCCCGGCGGCGCCACGCTGTTGTTCGGCTCAACGCTGCACGACGGAGCGTCGCCCGCCGCGTTGCCTTTCTCGCAGACGCTGCCTTCCTCGCAGGCACTGCTGCCGTCACCGCGCGCGATCGTCGAAGCGTGGCGGACATCGAACGAACGCGCGAACCGACCGTCGCACGTGCACTTCGCCAGCCTGTCCCATGCGGACCTGCCGGTGGCCGTCGCCTGCGGCACCGTCGACTCCGTCGGCCTGCTGACGTCGCAGCTCACCGAAGCGGGCGCGGAAGCATCCGAACAGGACCAGCCGCTCGATCGCGTGCTCTTTCCGGGACCGCACGGCTCGGCCGAATGGTCGCATCGCATTTTCTACCATCTGCTCGATACGGGCCATCGCGTGGTCCCCGGCGCTGGCAGCGGTTCGGGGCTCGGCCCCAATCCGCTGGGATATCACCGCGTCTATGTACACTGCGAGGAGCCGTTCACGACGGATGGCTGGTGGAGCGGTTTGCGGGCGGGCCGCGTGGTCGTCACGAACGGACCGCTGCTGCGGCCGCGACTGCAGGGCGAGCTGCCTGGCCACACGTTCCGCGCGAAGGCGGGCGAGCGACTGGAGCTGGAACTCGATCTGCAGCTTGCCACGCAGGACAAGATCCAGTACCTGGAAGTGGTCAAGAACGGACGTCCGCTGCAGCAGGTGCGGTTGGAGGAATGGAAGGCGCGGCGCGGGCAGCTGCCACCGGTGATGATGGAGGAGAGCGGCTGGGTGGTGGTCCGCGTGGTGGCCGACCATCCCACGGCCTACCGCGCGGCGACCAGCGGCGCGTTCTACGTGGAGTTTGACGAACGCCCACGCATCAGCAAGGCCTCCGCCCAGTTCTTCGTCGACTGGATCTACGAGCGGGCCCGCCGGGTTCGCCGTCAGTTGGAGACGCAGGGCACCACCAACGCCGCGGCCGAGGAGTCGCTGGAGGACCTGCGGCGCGCCCGCGACTACTGGCAGGACCGGCTGCAGCGGGCCAACGCGCCCTGAGCGGGCACATTTCCGATCTTCCCCGTTTCGGGACCTGGGGCGGATCGGTAACAATGGGCTCCAAGTTCCCTTCCGTTGGCCCGACGATGCGTCGCGTATGAAACCCTCCCCGCTCACTCCGCTGCTGCGACTGCTTGGCGATTCCCTGGCTGCCGGTGGACGTCGCCGACTGTTCGCCGTGCTGGCCATCGCGGCACTGGTCGGCCTCTTCGTGTGGCGGCCCGAACTGCTGTCAGACGGCCGCTCCAGCGGCCCCGCCGCGACCACGCGCGTGGAGCCGCCTCGCGGGGAACGGCCGTCGCCGCCGGCGAGGGACGCTGGGGCTACCACCGAGGACGCAGGGGCTGCCAGGGAGAACACAGGGAACACGGAGCCGGCGGGGGCTGGTGCTTCTGCGGCTACTGCTTCCCCGGTCGGACCTCCCGCCGCGAAGGCTCCACCGCAGGTCACGATTCCCCGCGGTGGCGAACCGTATCGTTCGCCTGCCGGACTCGTCTACACCCGCGGCAGCGCACAGGGGCATCGGCTGCGACATGTGCTGGAGCATGCGGCGGACGTGCCGGACCGCCCGGGATCGCACGGCGTGTTCCAGTCGAACGATTTGGGTGAGATCGTGGCGTTGATTGATGAAGCATACGAGCGGTCTCGGCAAGGCCGCGGCGTGCAGCGGCGCGAGGAAGAGGGACGCACGGTGCTGACCGTGGACATGGGCCGCACCATCGGGTACATCGGCGGCCAGTCGGGCAATCGTCGGGGACGACCGAAGGCGAAGCACCTGCGTCTGGTGCTGCAGGACACGCGGGTGATCACCGCGTATCCGATCGTCCCGTAAGCGGTTCGTGGCTTTAAACGAGCCTTGGGCAGGCGTTTGTCGCTGCGGGAGCGTGTCGGTGCAGGGCGGAGGAGAGCGTGATGGGGAACGTGTTTTATTGCCTCGGTTACTGCCCGGTCTGTGAGACGGGGCCGCTGGGAGCGCGCATCTGTGGAGCGTGCGGCCATGCCTGGGTGCAGTGCGACGAGTGCGAGGCACTGTGGGCCGACCCGGATCGGAACAAGGTCCAGCGCGGCGTCACTGAGTCGGCGCCGAGAGCCGGCGCGGACGTTGACCTCCCGTGTCCTGCCTGCGGCGAGTCGCTCTGGGAACCGCCGTCGCACTGGGCTTCGCTCGATGAGCTGGAACGCCTCGGCTGGCACGACCGGGTCGTCGCGCAAGGGGCCGCGCTGCCCGAAACCTCGCGCGAAGCGGATGCACGGGAGGAGACGCCCTGGGCGCAGCCCGCCGAGGCGCCCCGGGCGAAACGGTCGTCCCGCAAGGGTCGCGGCAAACGCCGGCCCGAGTGAATCCGGGCTGCGGGGGGCCTGCCCGCCGGTCGAGACCGCCCTCGGTTTCCCCGCCTCTTACCCGACAACGCTGGAGACTTCGTCGCCCATGTCCACGCCTCGCCGATCGATCAAGCTCCCCATCGCCTTGGCCGTCGGCATGATCCTGCTGCTGCTGGTGCTCACCGTCGGCTGGATCTCGATGTCCGCCGTGGCCGCGCTCGACAACGCGCGGAACGCGCCCCTCTACTGGACGCTGCTCTCCGTGGGCGCCGTGTTTTTCGTGCTGGTGGTGGTCGGAGTTGTTGTCTACCTGACGCTCTCCATCAAGGCCATCAACCTCTCGCGCCGGCAGTCGAACTTCATTGACAGCGTGACCCACGAACTGAAGTCGCCCATCGCCTCGCTCAAACTCTACCTCCAGACACTGACTCGTCACCAGCCTTCCGAGGAAGCCCGCAAGGAGTTCTACCAGCTGATGCTGGAGGATGTGGAGCGACTGGACCAGCTGATTAACCATGTGCTGGATGCCGCGCGACTGGATCGCGTCCCCGACACGCAACCGCAGCTCGTGCGGCTTGATGACTTGCTGCGCAACTGCGCTGCCCTCGTCTGCCAGCGCCATCGCCTGCCCGCGACGACCGTGAGCCTCGATCTGCGCCCGTGCAACGTCGTCGGCTGGCCTGTGGACCTCGAACTCATCTTTCGCAACCTGATCGACAACGCCATCAAGTACGCGGGCCAGCCGCCCGAAGTGTCCGTATCGCTGGAAGCCGACGCGAAGGCCGGACAGGTGAAGGTCCGCGTGACCGACAATGGCCGGGGGATTCCCATCAAGTTCCGCGACAAGGTCTTCGGCCGCTTCGTGCGGCTGGGGACCGAACTGGAGCGGGAACAGACGGGGCTGGGGCTGGGACTGTATATTGTGAGGACGCTGGTGGCGCGGCTGCGCGGCCAGGTCCGCGTCCGCGGCCGCGGCAACACGTCCGGGACCGCCATGGAAGTCGTCCTGCCCGGTTCGCTGGTCGTGTCGGCAAACGAATAGGGAGCCTGCTCCCGACACATGTCCTCCAAGCCTTCAGGTCTTCCCTGATCGGCTCCGTGCCCCCTGTGTCCTCCGTGGTTACTTCTCACACACTCTCTCTATCTTTCTCCCTCCCATCGGAAGCCCGTCCGCCGCGGGTGTGTTCTTCGCCAGAGGATCGTCCGCATGACATCTGGACTGCCGCACATCCTGATCGTGGAGGACGAGGAGCACTTGGCGCGCGGGATCCAGTTCAACCTGGAGGCGGAAGGGTACGAAGTCACGGTCGTGGGCAACGGGACCGCGGCGGTGGAAAAGGTGGAGGGCGATCCGGAAGCGGTCGACCTGGTGATCCTCGACCTGATGCTGCCGGGGATGAGCGGCTATGCGGTCTGCGAGCGGTTGAGGGAGATGGGCGCGGAGATGCCCGTCCTGATGCTCAGCGCCCGCACGCTGACCGAGGATCGCACGCGCGGGTTCGACGCGGGAGCGGACCAGTACCTGACGAAGCCGTTTGAGCTGGACGAGCTGTTGGCGCGGGTCCGCGGACTGCTGGTCCGCCACGGTCGCCGACAGTCGCTCCGCGTTCGCTCGTCGATCGGTCTGCCCAGGACGCTGCAGATCGGTGAAGCACGCGTCGACTTCGACACCTTTGAAGTGCAGCGGGAGGGCCGCAACCAGCAGATGACGCCGCTGGAACTGCGTCTGCTGCAGTACCTGATTCAGAGCGAGGGGCGCGTCGTGTCGCGGCAGGAACTGCTGGAGAAGGTCTGGGAGCAGCCTGGCTACCTGCAGACCCGTGCGCCTGACCAGTTCATCCGTCGCCTGCGGAAACTGATCGAAACCGATCCGGCGCAGCCACGCCATCTGCTGACGGTCCGCGACGCGGGGTACCGTTTCGTGGTCCACCCCGAAGAGACGCAAGACGACACGCGTTGAAGCGGAAAGGGTGCAGGGCCCATTTCCGCGGGGACGCTGCAAGACCCGTTAGACGCGGGCCACCTGGGCGCGCTTGCCACGTCGCTTCTTGCCGTGCGATCCGGCCGACGCCGGCTTGTCCGCCGCTCGCTTGTAGTCGACGACGTCCCAGGCCAAGCCCAGCATGCGCATCAGCCGGATGGTCATGTAGGTCACGTCGACTTCCCACCAACGGTGACCGTGCACAGCCATGCGCGGATAGGCGTGGTGGTTGTTGTGCCAGCCTTCGCCGTAGGTGATCAGGGCCACCCACCAGTTATTGCGGCTGTCGTCGGTCGTCTCGTAGTTGCGATAGCCCCACATGTGGCTCGCGGAATTCACGAACCACGTCGCGTGCAGCACGAAGCAGAGGCGGACGAACATGCCCCAGACCACCATCGAGGTCGCCATGTAGCTGCCGCCCATCCAGTAGCCCACGCCCGCCAGCACCGCGGCCAGGCCGAAGTGCCAGAGCAGGAAGGTGCGGCGCAGGAAGACCATCATCGGGTCACGCACGAGGTCAGGGGCCCAGTGCGACTCGTGCTGGTGAACCGTGGAAGCCGGATGGTCCCAGAGGATCCACGTGATGTGGCTCCACAGGCCCCCGTCGTGCGGCGAATGCGGGTCCCCCTGCTGGTCGCTGTGCGCGTGGTGCTTGCGGTGCGTCGCCACCCATTCGATGGCCGAGCCTTCGCCGGAGAGACCGCCGAACAGGCCGAGCAGGAATCGCACCGGCTTGTAGGTCTTGAATCCCGCGTGCGTCAGGTAACGATGATAGCCGAGGCAGACGCCCAGGCCGCCGGTCATCCAGTGCAGGACCAGGCATGCCACCAGACCCTGCCAACTGAAGAACCAGGGCGCCGCCAGGGCTCCGACATGCAGCATGCCGATCCAGATGATCGACTGCCATGCCGGGTCGCTGCGGCCCGCGTCGTGCAGGGAGGTCCGGCCCGCCGTTGCCGTGGTGCCCGCCGTGGCGGTCGAATGTGAGCTCGTCTCCGCACCACCGAGTGTGGTCGCGGAAGAGTGGGGGGCGAGGGATGCGTCGTTGCTGGGTCCCATGTTCCGTGATGCCTCCTGAGGTACCGCTGGCCCGTCTCGAGAGCCTCGGTGATGATGGTAGGTGTCGCCCGACGTTGGATCTGCTCGGGAAAGGCACGAGAGGCAGGGGCGAGGACGGTTGGGAATCGAGTCGCCGGGCTTCCCGCTGCAGGAGCTTGTCCTGAGCATGCGGAGATTCTACGAAGTAAATCACTTGAACGTGTGAAGACCCTGTCGAACTCGTGTAATAGTTGTGTAATTGCCTTAAGTTGTTGTAATGATTGGTTTTGCGTCGCTGGTCTTGGGGCCGGAAAGTCGCTTCGGGGCTTGCGGTATCCAGCCTGACGCGGCAACACGTCTCCGGACTGGACTGAAACTCCTTCGCGCCCCCGGGCCCTCCTGCGGCGGTCGGCGAGCTTCGGGACGCGCTCATCGGCTGCGGGAAGATCGAGGAATCCATGTCAAAACACCGGACGTTCTGCCGCGAGTCAGGCCCCAATGCGGCCGCGATGGGCCAACGCGGCACCACGACAATCGCTCGCCGCGCCGCAAACCGCTCGGCCGTGCCGAGTCCGGGACTGCTGCTGCTGCTGTTCGGTCTGGCAGCCACCGGCTGCAACGCCCGCTCGACTCCCGCCGATCCTGGAACCGCCGCCCCGGCGTCGATCGCGGCCGCCGACTCGGCACCGCTGGCGCCGGTGGTGGTGACCGTCGCGTCGGCTCAGCAGCGCGCGGTGGAACGCAAGATTGCCGTGGTCGGTACGCTGCGCGGCTTGGAGGTGGTGACGGTGACGCCGCGCGTCGAGGGACGCGTGATCGCCGCGCATGCGGAGGTGGGGGAGCGGATGAAGCCGGGGCAAACGCTTCTGGAACTCGATCCCACCGACTATCAATTGGCGGTCAACGAAGCGCAGCGTTCCGTCGACCAGGAACTCGCACGGCTCGATGTATCCCAGCCGCCAGGCGACGAGTTTGACATCGAGCAGCTGCCGACCGTCGAACGTGCGCGGCTGTTGCTGGAGAATGCGCTGCGTCAGTTCGAACGCCAGAAAAGCCTGATGGCCACCAACGCGGGTTCGCGGCAGGACTATGAACGGACCGAGACCGAACTGAAGGTGGCGGAGGCGGGCGTGCGGCAGGCGCGGCTGGAGGCGCGCACGGCGTTGGCCACGTTGCGGCACCGGCTGGCCGTCCTGGCGGCGGCCGAGGAGCGTCTGTCGGAAACGCGCGTGGTCGTGCCGCCCCTGTCGGTCGCCGCCGCCGATATCGCCACGGAAGCCGCTCGCGAGTCCGCCCCGGACACGCTCGCGTCACCCCACTTTGTCGTCGCCCAGCGGCTCGTCTCCGTCGGCGAAATGGTGCGAGCCTTTCCCTCCACGCCCGTCTATGAGCTGGTCGTCGACGATGTGCTGAAGGTCGCCGTGATGGTGCCCGAACGTTATCTGGCCCTGATCCGGCTGGGCCTGGACATCGAACTGCGCGTGGACGCTTATCCGGGGGAAACCTTCCGGGGCACGGTGACGCGCATCGATCCCACGGTGAACCCGCAGAGCCGCGCGTTCCGAGTCGAGGCCCGCGTCAAGAACTCCGACCATCGCCTGCGCCACGGAGGGTTCGCCAAGGCGGATGTCATCGTATCCCGTTCCGCCGAAGCCACCACCGTGCCGATCGTAGCCGTCACGCGTTTCGCCGGAGTGTCCAAGGTGTTCCGGGTGCGCGGCGAAACGGCGGAGGAGGTGGAGGTCCAGATGGGGACGCAGGGCGCAGACTGGGTGGAGGTGCTGAACGGTCTGTCGGCGGGCGACCAGGTCGTCACCAGCGGACAGTCGCGGCTGGCCCAGGGCACGCCCGTGCGGATCCAGTCCAGTCCGGCGGAAGCCCCGCCGACGGACGCCCGCGCCAG
This sequence comes from uncultured Pirellulaceae bacterium, assembly GCA_964620405.1. Lineage (GTDB taxonomy): Bacteria > Planctomycetota > Planctomycetia > Pirellulales > Pirellulaceae > CAZUJM01. The sequence continues at coordinate 22,560 of CAZUJM010000059.1, forward strand.
CCAGCCAGCGGGGGCTCCATGAAAATCTGGGAAACCTGCATCCAGCGCCCGATCTTTACCCTCATGCTCGTCGCCGCTCCGGTGGTGCTCGGCCTCGCGGCCTACGCCCGCCTTGGTGTCGACCTCTTTCCAAACGTCGACCTGCCCACGGTGGTCGTCACCACCACGCTCAAGGGCGCGAGCGTCGAGGAGATGGAGACCTCGGTGACGAAGATCATCGAGGAGGCGGTCAATACGATCTCCGGCATCGACGAGCTGCGGTCGACTACCAAGGAAGGGTATTCCCAGGTCGTCGTCGGTTTCCATCTCTTCAAGAACGGAGACGTCGCGGCGCAGGAGATCCGCGACAAGGTCTCGACCATCGTCAGTCGCCTGCCGGTGGGCACCGACCCGCCGCTGATCGACAAGTTCGACCTGGACGCCGCGCCGGTGATGACCATCGCCGTGTCGGGCCGGCGCAACTTCCGTGAAGTGACGGAGATCGCGCGCAAGCAGATCAAGGAAGAGCTGGAGACCGTGGGCGGCGTCGGCGCGGTGACGCTGGTGGGGGGCCGGCAGCGGGCCGTGAACATCTATCTGGATACCGAGCAGCTGGCGGCCTACCAGTTGAGCGCGGAGGACGTGCGGCAGGCGCTGCTGCGGCAGAACCTCGAACTTCCCGGCGGACGCGTCGACCTGGGCCCGCAGGAACTGGTGCTCCGCACCATGGGACGAATCGACCGCGTTGCCGACTTCCTGGATCTCATCGTGGTCGATCGAGAGGGACAGCCGATCCGTATCCGCGACCTGGGGCGCGTCGAGGATTCGGTCGAGGAACCGCGCGGCCTCAGTCGGCTGGACGGCGAGAACGCCGTCAGCCTGGTCGTCCAGAAGCAGTCCGGTACCAATACCGTGGCGGTGGTGCACGCCGTCAAGGAACGCCTCGCCCAGGTCGCGGCGCAGCTGCCCGCCGACTTGAAGACCGTCGTGATCCGCGACCAGTCGCGTTTTATCGAGGCGTCGATCCACGAAGTCAAGTTCCATCTGCTGCTGGCCGCGGTCCTCGTCAGCCTCACCATCCTGCTCTTCATTCGCGACTGGCGGACCACGGTCATCGCGACGCTGGCCATTCCCACCTCCATGGTGCCCACATTCGCCTGCATGGCCTATATGGGCTTCACCCTGAACAACATCACGATGCTGGGCCTGATCCTGGCGATCGGCATCGTCATCGACGACGCCGTGGTGGTGCATGAAAATATCTTCCGGCACATGGAGGAGTACGGCCGGTCAGCCATGCAAGCCGCTCGGGAGGCCACGGCCGAGATCGCGTCGGCCGTCGTGGCCACCACCATCTCGCTGCTGGTCATCTTCGTCCCGGTCGCCTTCATGGAAGGCCGTGTCGGCCGCTTCTTCAACAGCTTCGGCTTCACCGTCGGCTTCGCGATCCTGATGAGCATGTTTGTGTCGTTCACGATGACGCCCATGCTCTGCTCGCGTTTCCTGAAGGCCGGCGAAGCGGGACTCGCCAGCAAGTCGGGCCGGTTTTCGCGCCTTGTCGACAACGGCTACCTGGCCATCCTGGGATTCTCCATCCGGCATCGATGGATCATCGTGCTGGCCACGTTGGCCACGCTCGCGGCGACGCCCGTCGTGTTTTCGTGGATCGGCAAGGACTTCGTGCCGAAGGACGACCAGAGCGAGTTTGAGGTGGTGATGACGCTGCCCGAAGGATATACGCTGCAGCGCGGCGATGAGCTGCTGCGCCAGATTGAGCAGCGGCTCGGCCAGTTGCGGGGCGTCACGCATGTCTTCACGATCATTGGCGACACGACCGGCCGCGTGGCCAAAGGGCAGGGCGACGTGACGGAGGCCCGTGTCTACTGCCGGCTCGTCGATCTCGCCCAGCGTGACTACTCGCAGTTCGACATCATGGCCGACGCCCGCGCGCTGATGGCCGACTACCCCGACCTTCGCGTGGCCGTGCAGGAGGTCCAGGCGTTCCAGAGCACCGGGTTCCGCCAGGTCGACATCGACCTCAACCTCGTCGGCCCGGACCTCAATCGGCTGCAGGCTTATGCCGACCAGATCGCCGGCTGGATGCGCCAGCAAGGCACCTACGTCGACGTCGACACCAGCTCGTCGCTCCGCAAACCCGAACTACGCGTCGTCATCGACCGCGAACGAGCGTCCGACCTGGGCATCCCCGTGCAGACGCTGGCCGCCACGCTGGGGATCCTGGTGGGCGGCGAACCGGTGGGCAAGTACAAGGAGTTCGACGAGCAGTACGACGTATGGCTGCGAGCCGATCGGTCGTTCCGCGACGATCCCGCCAGCATCGACTCGCTGACCGTTCCTTCGCCCGGACTGGGCCTCGTCCAGCTCTCCAATGTCGCGCGGCTCGAACCGGCCCTCGGTCCCACCTCGATCGACCGCTACGGCCGCCAGCGCCAGATTGTCGTCCTGGGCAACCTGAAGGGCGTGGCGCTCGGCGAAGGCATCGCCGCGCTGGACCGCCATGTGCGGTCGCTCGAACTACCGACCGGCTACCGCCACGAATTCATCGGTCGCGCCAAGTTGCTGCGCGAGTCGAATGCCAACTTCCTGCTCGCGTTCCTGCTGAGCTTCCTGTTCATGTACATGGTGCTCGCGGCCCAGTTCGAGAGTCTCTCGCACCCGATCACGATCCTGCTCGCGCTGCCCATGACGCTACCGTTCGCCTTCCTGTCGCTGTTCCTGCTGCGCACGAACCTCGACATTTACGCCATTTTCGGGCTGTTCATGCTCTTCGGAATCGTGAAGAAGAACGGCATCCTGCAGATCGACTACACGAACGTGCTCCGCGAACGAGGCATGGAACGCGACGCGGCGATCCTGGAGGCGAACAAGACGCGGCTTCGTCCGATCCTGATGACGACCCTCATGCTGGTCGCCGCCATGGTGCCGATCGCGCTGGGCCAGGGCCCGGGCGCCGCCTCGCGGGCGAGCATGGCAAAGGTCATCATCGGCGGCCAGGCGCTGTCGCTGCTGTTGACCCTGCTCGTGACGCCTGTCGCTTATTCACTTTGGGATGATGCCGCGAGGTGGACCGCCAAGCTCGTCGGTCGGAGCGGATCCCGGCAAGCCGACCCGACCGGTGAGTTGCCTGTTGAATAGACGGGCAGCGGAGGGCCCCTCTGGCGGAGAGCCGTCTACCGCGCGGCGATCGCCTGCTGCAGAGGCCGCAGCACATGGTCGGCCACGCAGTCGTCGACGATGCCGCAGCACAGGTTTGTCAGCCGCTCCACCATGGAAGCCATGGTTTCCGAAACGGGCAGCGACCCGAAATGGCGGGCCGTGATGTAGACGCTAATCTGCTCTTCTGGAAACTCCCGCGCGCGAAGGTGCAAGGCCGTGGTGCGGTTCTCGATGCTGACACGCACCTGGACCCGATAGTCGTCATCGAATGACAGCGTCACGGAGGGTTCGTACGACACCACGCCGGCCCCCGGCATCTCCAGCAGTCGCTCCATCGCCGGACTCAAGCCCAACGCCTCGGCCACCAGTTGATTGTGGTTGCCTCGGTAGGTGTAGTCGAAGCCCAGCATGACGTTGAGCGACTCGCAGTCCAATGGGCTCGCCGACAGGGCGTACGGAGCAATCTCCAGCAGCGTGCGATGCAGGACCAGGGCCTCCTCGATCGTCGACGGGTTCACATGACCAGCCGACAGTCGCTTCGCCTCCAGGCTCGCCCAGCGGTAGTGCCCCCGGTCTTTCTCCTCCTCGATCACGAACTCCGAACGCTCGCGATTGTAGAAGTTGCGCATGGCGGGAAACTTGCGCTGGACCTGCTCGAAGTAGTGAACCAGCGTTTCGCGACCGGTGGGGAGATCCATCTCGGTCGTGAGGTTCATGTTGAGGTAGTGGTCGTCGCTGAGGCTGCTGTAGCGATTCATCGTCGCCGATTCCTCGTTCGGAAGTGTTCTCAGGGGCGGTTGCGGCCGGTCTGCTCGGGGCGAAGATGGATCTGGGAGATACAGATGCGTTGCGAGACTTGCCCGGACAGCCTCGTTTCCGAAAGCCGTTCCATTCCGCATCTCGATGCAACGCCCCGCACTCGCTTGACCCCGCATTCGCCCATCCGGTCTCCCGCGGTTTGCAGTATAAAGGACCGCAATCGGACATGTCAAAGTAACGAACGACCGGTGCCCGAGAGAGGAGTCCACCGCGGCGGGCCGCGAGCACTTCTCTTCGGCATCATGAGGCTGCGGGGCGCACCCGAATGGACGAGAACCGGGATTCGGCAGAGACTGTCGATGTGTTTACCACGGCCTTGGGCTGGATGGCCCTCGGGTGGACACAAGCCGGGTTGGCTCGCCTGACATTCGGCCACGACTCCGCGGAAGCAGCCCGGCGAACATTGCAGGAGTCGCTGGCGCGCGCGTCGAGTCGCCCTGGACTCAAGCCAGCTTCGCTCCTTCGTGCCTCCTCGCATGATCGGCTCCGCGCGCGCCGATCGCTTGAGCGTTACGCCGCCGGCAACGGACCGCTGGACGATTCGGTTCCCCTGGATCTTGGCGCCTGCACGGAGTTCCAGCGGCGCGTGCTGGAGGAGTGTCGCCGCATACCTTACGCAAGAACACTGGGGTATCGCGAGTTGGCCGAACGCGCTGGATCACCGAAGGCCGCGCGGGCCGGACCTTCCGCCTCGCGTGGAACGACGACGCCTCGCTCCTCGCGATGGTCGGCGCGGATGTCGTGCGCGTCTACCAGCGCGACGGCACGCTGGTCGCGGCGATGCCGTTCGGTGCGCTCGAGACCGC
>CAZUJM010000060.1:0-13828 GCA_964620405.1 uncultured Pirellulaceae bacterium
GGTCGCGGAGAACGCCGGGCCCGTGGAGGAAGGACCGATGAAACGCCCACGAGGCAACTCAAAAGATACCGGCTCGTCCCCTCCGCGCGGCCGCAGGCCCGCGTCGACGACGGAAGCGGCTGCGTCGAAGCGGGGGAGCGTACGACCTGGGAAGACGAAGGCCGCCGCAGAACACGCTCGCCCGCTCGCGGCTCCCCCGGGCGACACTCCCCGTGACAATCCGGACGACGACCTGCTCGCTCCTTGGCCCGATGCGACGTGGCTCCGCCGACTCCGCCGCGCCATGCTGGGCTGGTTCGCCGCCAACGCCCGCGACCTTCCCTGGCGCCGCACGCGAGATCCCTACGCCGTCTGGATCAGCGAAACGATGCTGCAGCAGACGCAGGTCGAGACGGTGCGCGGCTACTTCACGCGATTCCTGGAGCGGTTTCCCACGATCGCCGACTTGGCCACCGCCGACGAGCGGGAGGTCCTGCGTCTTTGGGAAGGGCTCGGATACTACCGACGCGCACGACAGCTGCATGCAGCGGCGCAGAAGATGGCGGAGGAGCATGGGGGTGAGTTCCCGCGCACACCGGAAGCCGTGCGGGCATTGCCGGGAGTGGGTCGATACACGGCCGGCGCGGTGCTCTCCATCGCCTTGGACCAGCGCGAACCGATCCTGGAAGCCAACACGATCCGCGTCTACAGCCGACTGCTCGGCTATCGCGGCGATCCGCTGAAGGCGTCCGGTCAAAAACGGCTCTGGGCGTTTGCCGAGGCCATCCTGCCGCCTGCGGGCCGGGAATGCGGTCAGCTCAACCAGGCCATGATGGAACTGGGCAGCGCCTTCTGCCGACCGCAGCAGCCGGGCTGCCTGCTCTGCCCCGTCGCGGCCCTCTGTCCGACACGCGGGCATGGATTGCAGGAGCAGATTCCGCCGGTGAAGACGCGGATGAAATATGAGTCGGTGCAGGAGGTGGCGGTGCTGATCCGCCGGCGAGGCCAGTTGCTGGTGCGACGCTGCGCGGCGGATGAACGCTGGGCCGGCCTCTGGGACTTTCCTCGCTTCCAGGTCGAGTCGCTGCCCGCATCGGCTGCTGCTATCCAGCAGCGCATCGCGGAGTGGCTCGGCATTCGCATCGTCGTGGATCCGCCGCGCCACCAGATCAAGTATGGCGTCACTCGGTTCCGCATCACGCTCGACGCGCACGCAGCACGCTACCAGTCCGGTCGCCTGGCTGCGGACCCGGGACTGCAGTGGATCGACGCCCAGGATTTGGGCGAACTGCCGTTGAGCGTCACGGGACGCAAACTAGCGCGGTGGGCCATGAAAGAAGACGCCTGACAGCGACGAACCGCATCGCGATCCAACATCTCAGCAGGTGAGGAACGCCGGCCACAGCGCGTCGCTGACCAGCAGCCCGCGCCGTGTCAGTCGCAACTGGTCGCCCTGCCATTCCAGGAGCCCCTGGTCGCAGAAGCGCCGCAGCGCGTCGCCGCCGAGCGTCTCGAGGCCATGGCCGGTCGCTTCTTGAAACGCGTGGCGGTCGAGCCCCTCCAAACGCCGCAGCCCGAACACCAATCGTTCTCGCGCGCGGTTCTCTTCATCCAGTTCCTCGGCATCCGCGACAGGCGACTGTCCGCCGAGCACTCGGCGCAGGTAGGTGGTGGTGCTGCGATGGTTCATCTCCCGCCGACCATTCACGTAGCGAGCCGCGCCGGGCCCTGCCGCATGGTACTCGCGGCCCAGCCAGTACGCTTCGTTGTGCCGGCAGCGATGGCCGGGCCGTGCGAAGTTCGACACTTCGTAGTGCTCAAAGCCCGCGCCGACCAGCGTGTCGATGGCCGTCTCGTACATCCAGGCTTCGTCGTCTTCCGGCAGCGAATGCATCTGCTGCTTCGCCTGCATCGAACCGAAACGGGTTCCCAGTTCGAACGTCAGCCCGTAGGTCGACACATGCTGCGGCGCGAACTCCAGCGTGCGTTCCAAATCCTCTCGCCAGACGGCCCGTGATTCGCCGGGCACGCCAAAGATGAGGTCCAGCGAGATGCTCGCAAAGGCCGATCGCGCCCGCCGGCCGACTTCCGCGATCGTGCTGGCAGAATGGCTGCGGTCGAGGCGTGCGAGCTTGTCCGGATGCCAGGACTGCACGCCCAGGCTGAGCCGCGTGACGCCTCCCGCGACGAGCGCGGCGATCCGACGCTCATCGAGATCCTCCGGGTTGGCCTCCAGCGAGATCTCCGCGCCGGGCAGCGGTGGAAACCAGCGCCGCGCGACATCGAATAGCCTTTCGAGCTGCGTTGCCTCCAGATGCGACGGCGTGCCGCCGCCAAAGAACAGCGTCTGCACGGGCCGGGGAGTTTCCAGCGCGGACAGCTCCATGTCCAGGGCCCGCAGATAGTCGCCGATCAGGTCATCGCGGCCGGCCACCAGCGTGAAATTGCAGTAGCCGCAGCGATGGCGACAGAAGGGCACATGGATGTAGGCGGACTGACAACTGCTCACGAAGGCGGGTCCCTGGTGGGTGGGCGCGGCGCGATGGATTGGGACAGGTCACACGTTCGCTTCGCGGACGACCGACCTGGTCCCATCCCCATTCTACGCGAACAATTCTACGCGATCACAACCAGACGACGAGGCGATCGCCGAGCATATCGGGGAAGGCGCGTTTGACGAGGCGTTCGACCTGGCGTTTTTCGTAACGCGTGCTCAAGTGGCCCGCGAGGATGCGTTGGTTCTTGAAGCGATCCTGGCGTGCGACGAGATCGTCCAGGTGCATGTGGCCCATCTTGTGGATCTTCTGCGACCGGTGTCGCGGATCGACGAACGTCATTTCGGTGATCAGCACGTCGGCCTCGTACATCATCGGATTCTCGTCCAGTCCCTGCGCGGTGCTGTCGCCCAGGAAGGCCAAGCGCGGGATGCGTCGCTCCTCGGTCACTTCCTGGCCCGACAGGCGCAGGTCCCGGATCTGGTCACCGGTCAGCTCCAGGTATTCGGGCTTCAGCTTGCGACGGCGTTCCGACACGATATAGCCGAGGGACGGCACGGTGTGGAAGGTCCTGCAGGCGGTCACGACCAGTTCGCGCGACAGCTCGATCTCCTGCCCGGGGTTCACGCCCACCAGGCGCACAGGCAGCCGACCGCGATCGAGGCGACTGATCACGTGCAGCAGCTTCTGCACCGTCTCCACCGCCGGTTCCGGCAGGTAGATCGTCGGCGGCTCCATCTTCATCATGCGCCGGCGCGCGACATACACGGGCAGCGCCGCGATGTGGTCGAGGTGCGTGTGGGAGATGAACCAGTTGGGCGTGCCCATGAACTCCCAGGGATGGGCCCCGAGGTCGAAGCCGAGCTTCATCTCGGGAATCCGCCAGTAGGTCTGCACGGCCGCGCGCGAGTAACCTTCGATCGTCATGCCCTGGAAGTGCAGGCTTTTGAGCGGCGCGTTGTGGACCGGAAGCGGCGTTGGATCGGCGGAAGCCATGAGGTCGATGCTGCCTGGAAAATGGAAGTGGCCGGAGACGATGGCCCTGCCGGACCCTGGAGGACGCAGGGTCTCGGACAAGGAAGGAGAGAGTCTAGCGGGAGTCTGCGGCCGGTTGAATCCCGGTACGCAAGACCTGCAGCGCCCGCTGCAACTGGCGATCGACGGTGAGCCCAGCGTCGGCTGGCGATCCAGCGTCGGCAGGCGGTGCTGACGCGGTGGGCGTGCCGGGATCGGATTCGCGTGCGGGCTGCGACTCTTCAAGAGACGTCGCGGAAGCGGATGGGTTCGCCTCGCCGGTCGTTTCTGGGGCGGAATTGGCGGATGGTTCGGGTCGGGAGGCGCCTTCATCGCTGGCGTCCTGGGTGCGTGGTTCCTGTTCGCGCGGCGCCTCGCTCGCGGAGGACGGCTCCTGGCCGTTCTCGTTTTCATTCATGAAAGGCCCGTCTTTATTCATGAAGGGCCCGTCTTCATTTATGAAGGGATAGTCGCGACGTCGTCGAGCCTCCTGCACCTTGCGAAACTCATCGACCGTGAACTCCACCTTGTCCACCTCCTTGGGCTGGACGCCCCAGGTATCTTCCTTCGTGTCTTCCTGGTGCCGGTGGATATTCGCGCCGCTGGGACGCCAGTAGGTCTGCGTGGTGAGCCGGATGGCGCTGCGACCGCCTTCGATGTCGATCAAGTTTTGCACCGTGCCTTTGCCCCAGGTGCGTTCACCCACGATGGTGGCTCGCTGGTAGTCCTGCAGGCAGGCGGCCACGATTTCGCTGGCGCTGGCCGAGAACCGGTCGACCAGCACGACGACGGGCAGCTTCGGATCGATTTCGTTCGCGCCGTTGGATCGGTAGATGCGGCCGGTCGCTCCCTCGCGGCCGCGCGTGCTCACGACGACTTCGCCCGGCGGCAGGAACATTTCGCAGATGCCGATGGCGGCGGTGAGCAGGCCTCCGGCATTACCGCGCAGGTCGAGGATCAGGCCGTCGACTTGGCCTGCGACCTGCGACCAGGCGGCCCGTATCTCCTCGACGGAGCGATCGCCGAAGGAGGCCAGGCGGATGTAGCCGACGCGCGGATCCTCGCGCAGCGTGAAGTGCCACTGGCCGCGCGCGTCGCGCCAATCACCGCGGACCGATTCCACGGGGATCTCGGCGCGCACCAGCTCGTACTCGCGCGGCTCCGCCTCGCCGCGCCGCTGGATCTTCACCTGCACTGCCTTGCCCTGGGGACCGCGCATGATCTGCACGGCTTCGTCCAGCGGCATGCCGCGCACGTCCTGTCCGTCGATCCCCACGATCACATCGCCCGCCAAGATGCCTGCTTCGTAGGCTGGCGAACCCGGAATGGGATTGAGGATCGTCAGCCGGTCGTCCTCCATGCCGACCTCCACGCCAATGCCGCCGAACTGCTGCTCCATCTCCACGCGAAACTGCGAATAGTCCTCTGGCGGAATGTAACCCGAGTAGGGATCGAGTTCGTTGAGCATTCCGCGCAGGCCGCCTTCAAAGAGCTGCCGCGAGTCGACGGGCTCCACGTAGTAGCGGGAGATCTTGTCGATCGATTCGGAGAGGATGCCGCTGTAGCGATTCCGGCTGGCTTCGCCGTAGCAGAGCAGCGAGAGTGAGGCGGTGGCGAGGAGGAAGATCAGGTTTCGCAAGGGCACGCGGACAGTTCCTTGTAGGGGGACGCCTCGGGCGGCCGGGCATCCATCGCAGCGGGCCGGTGGGGCCACGGGGCCAGAGACAACGAGCGGGATCGCCCGCCAACGACGGCGGTCCCCACGGCCATCGACCAGCCCTGGGCCAGACTAACGTGCAGGGCCTCCGTACAAAAGCCGGTAGCGGACGCGGAAGGAACTTCTGCCTCTCGCGACTCCTGCGTTTTTCAACCTGAACAGAGGGATCCGCTCATTATACTGAGAGCCTGCCGCCCCGGGACTTGGCTCGCCCGATGCGACGCAAGGTCGGTCGCTTCGAGCCCATGGCCCGGCGCCGCCTCGTTCTGCCACGATTCACCTCGTTCTTACTTCCCCAGGCTTCTGGCTGCCGACTCCATGCGTCTCGCCATCTCCCTTCCCTGCTGCCATGACGGACGCCCGACCGATGGGTCGCGACGCGTGCCGCGCGGCGTCCGGGCTGTGCTGGGACTGGGACTGCTGATGCTGGCGGCGGTCGGCTGCGGACGGATCGGCGAATCGACACGGCCGACGGAGGAGCAGCGAGCCGCTTACCGGCGTGAATTGGCGGAGGGCCAGCGGCTGGCGGCGATCAACGCCGCAGCGGCTGGCGAATCCGCGAGTCCGGCGTCCGGCTTGCCCAACGACCGGGACATTCCGTGGACTGCGGGCGCAGGCGTCCCCGACCCTGCCCCGCCAGCAACGGGCGGCAGCGAAGGCGGGATGCGCGACGCGATGGACGAGTCTGGCGTGGCGAACGGCAACCAACCTGCTTCCAAGACGCGCGGGTCGATGATTGAGACGTCGCGCGACCTGGTGCAGCCGCATACGCAGTGGTCGATGGAACAGCTGGCCGCCGACGCGCTGGGACGCATGGGTTCGGAGGCGGTGCCGCACCTGGTGCTGCGGCTGCGCGAGCCGAACCCCGTGGCGCGGCGACGCGTGGCCGAGATCCTCGCGCGCATCGGCCCCGAAGCGGCCGCTGCCGTTCCGTCGCTCACCGAACTGCTTCGCGATCCCGACCCCACCGTGCAACGCTCGGCCGTACGCGCCCTGGGCCAGATCGGTCCCGCCGCATCCGCCGCCGTTCCCCATCTGCTGGACCTGTTCATCGAAGCGGCCGATGAGGCCCAGCCTGCCAGCGGATCGCGTTGAGCTTGGCTTCGCCGGGCGGCGCTGAGCCGGCGCGCTGGACGGGACCTCGCGTTCGCTCCCCGCAGTCGACACGGAGTCACCTGTGAACTACTTCGCCCATGGACGGCACTGCATCCGGCGACCCTACCTGCTGGCAGGTACGGCCGTGCCCGACTGGCTCAGCGTCGTGGATCGCCGCGCCCGGGCGCGCAGCCGCGCGGCTCGGCCCTTCCTGCAGGCCCGCGACCAGCGACTGGTCGATCTCGCCGCCGGTGTCCTCAAGCACCATGCCGACGACGACTGGTTCCACGGTACGCGTGCGTTCGCCGAACTCAACTGGGAGTTCACGGTGGCGATCCGCGACCGGCTGCCACCCGACGACGGCCTCCGCCCCAGCTTCCTCGGGCACATCTTGGTGGAGCTGCTGCTGGACGCGGAGTTGATCGCCGCGGCGCCGAGCCGCCTGGACGACTACTACGCGGCGATGCGGAGGCTGGATCCGGAATACGTGGCCTGGGGGATCCAGCGGATGACGTCGCGGCCCATTGACCGATTGCCTCACTGGATCGAGCGGTTTTCCAGCGAGCGGTTCTTGTACGACTATGGCGAGGATGCCAAACTGCTGGTCCGTTTGAACATGGTCATGCGACGCGTGGGGCTGCCGCCGATTCCCGAGGAACTGCAACACTGGTTCCCGGAAGCCCGCCAGCGGGTGCGGCCCCGGATCGCGGAACTGTTAGCTGGCGAGGACAAGGAGCTGGTCGAATGAAGTACGGGATGAACCTGCTGCTGTGGACCGGAGAGATGCACGAGGGCATGCTGCCGGTGCTGGAGTCGATCAAGGCGATGGGCTACGACGGCGTCGAGCTACCGATGTTCCACCTGGATGTGGACAACTGGGCCGCGTGGGGCAAGCGACTGGACCAGCTGGGTCTGCAGCGGACCGCCGTGACGGTGCGCGGCGAGGCGGACAACCCGATGAGTCCCGACGCGTCGGTACGCAAGCAGGGTGTCGCCCTCAACAAGCAGGCCCTTGACTGCTGCCAAGCCGTCGGCGCCGAAACGCTGCTCGGCCCGTACCACTCCGCCCTCGGCCTCTTCAGCGGCAGCGGCCCCACCGCCGACGAATGGAAGTGGGCGGTGGAGAGCATGCAGCAGGTCGCCGAGCACGCCGACAAGACGGGCACCACGCTGGCCGTGGAATACCTGAATCGGTTCGAGACCTACCTGCTGAACTGCGCGAAGGACGCCGTGCGTTTCGTGCATGACGTGAATCATCCGCGCTGCCGCACGATGTACGACACGTTCCATGCGAACATCGAGGAGAAGTCGATCCGCCAGGCGATCGAGACCATCGCGCCGGTGCTCGCGCACGTGCACATCTCCGAGAACGACCGCAGCACTCCCGGAGCGGGCGGCATCAACTGGAAGGAATCGTTCGATAGCCTCGTCGCCGTGGGATACGACGGCTGGCTGGTGATCGAAGCGTTCGGCCTGGCGCTGCCCGAACTAGCCGCCGCCACTAAGATCTGGCGACGCATGTTCGACGACGAACTGACGCTCGCCCGCCAGGGCCTGGAGTTCATGCGCGGCGAGGTCAATCGCCGCCGGGGCGGCTGATACGGTCGCATTCGCACGCGGCGGACATGGATCGCCCGCCGCGCGTCGCGCCCACGATGCCGCGCGCCCGCCAGCTCGTCCCAGGAGACACGCGATGAGCGAACCTGATTCCGAATCGCCTGACGGCCCATCTTCCGCGGCGTCTTCCGCGGCGGACAAGGAAGCAGCGAACTCCAGCCCCGCCGCGTCCAGTCCCGTCAGCGGGGCGCATCTCTCCATCGACCAGCTCTCGCAAGCCTTCGCGCAGCTAATGGGAGAGCAAGAGTGCGGCGCGTCTTCGGCGTCCGCCGCATCCAGCTCCAGCGCGACCGACGATTCCGCCCAGGGCGACGGAGATATCGCCGAGGACGCAGCGGTGGCGAACGGCCAGACGGCCAAGACATCCCTCGCGACGGCGACGGTACGCGATGAAGACGAGGAGGAGATCGAGGGACGCGTGACGCCCGAGTCGATCGTGGAAGCGATGCTGTTCGTAGGCCATCCCGAGAACCGACCGTTGACGAGTCGCACGATCGCCAGCTTCCTGCGCGGCGTGAGCCCCGAGGAGGTCGACGCAATGGTCGAGGACCTTAATCGAGCGTACCGGGAGCAGAACGCGCCGTACGAAATCATCCACGCGCAAGGCGGCTACCACATGGGGCTGCGCGAGGAATACCATCGCCTGCGGGATGTGTTCCTGGGAAGGGTGCGCGAAGCGCGACTCAACCAGGCGGCCATCGACCTGCTGGCGATTGTCGCCTACCAGCAGCCGATCACGCAGGATCGCATCGAGGCGTTGCGCGGACAACCCAGCGGCGGCCCGCTCGCACAACTGGTCCGCCGCCAACTGCTGCAGGTCGAATACACGCGCGACAAGCCGCGCAAGAAAGTGTACCGCACCACCGAACGGTTCCTTGACCTGATGGGCATCCAGTCCCTGGACGACCTGCCCAGCCACGAGGACTTCTGAAGCTCCCCCGCACGCGACACGGGGCTCTCGCTCTCGGGGCCCATGCTCTTGGGGCCCACGCTCTTGGAGCTCCTGCTGCGGCGTGCCAGAGCCCCCTGGCCCCTCCAACAGAGAAACGCGCAAACTTTTCTTACCACAAAGCCGTCAACAATCACAAACAATGGGGCCTCTATGCCGGTTTTGGCGGCCCAGGCGTCGGGAAAATGCGACCGAAGCGAAGGGACCCGTGCCGCGGGAGGCGGAGGTTGCTAGAATCAGGAACGCCGATCGAGGCGATTTCGTAGTGGACAGGTCCCCGGACCGCCGCGCGAAATCCGAAGAGGCTCGGGCGATTTTTCGGCGGGCCGTCATGTCTTCTGGACCTGGAACCCCGTGTTGTCGGTGAGGCTGCGGAGTAGCGCGGCGAAGCCCACGAGCGATCCAGGGAGACCCGCGAGTTTTTCAGCAAAGACCGTGCGAGCATGTCGCGCCTGGACAACTGGAACCGGCTTCGAGAGCACGCGCCGGTGATCCTCCCTTCCTTGCTGCTTTGCGACTTCGGCAACCTCGAGAGAGAGATTGCGCGACTGGAGTCGGCGGGCGTGCGCGCCCTGCATCTGGATGTGATGGACGGGACGTTCGTCCCGAACCTGACCTATGGCATGCCGATCGTGTCGGCCATCCGTCGCCTGACCGACATGCCGCTCGACGTACATCTCATGATCCGCCAGCCCAGCCGCTACCTCGAGGCGTTTGCGGACGCGGGCGCGGACGTGATTACCTTTCATGTGGAGGCGGAACCGGACCCAGCGCCGGTGTTGCGACGGATTCGCGACCTGGGCTTGGGCGCGGGAGTCGCCGTGAATCCGGACACGCCGTTGTCACTCGTTGAACCGCATGTGGCGGACTGCGACCTCGTGCTGGTCATGAGCGTCGATGCGGGGTTTGGCGGCCAGGCCTTCAATCCAGTGGCCATCGAACGCCTCAAGGCGCTCCGCGCGGCCGGGGGCGATTCGCTGTGGCTGGAGGTGGATGGCGGCATCAATCCGTCCACGATTGGCGAATGCTCCGCGGCGGGCGCCGACCTGTTCGTCGTGGGCTCCGCGATCTTCCGACAGACCGACTACGGCGAGGCCGTGCAATCGCTGCGACAACGGGCGATGGACGCCGCAGGCCATGCAACCACCGCCGCCGGCGACGGTGCCTTGTCGCGCGAAGCCTTCCGACGCTCCGGGGGAACCCCCTAGCAACCGGCGAGGCGATCGGCGCCGGCTGGGTCATCGGCCCACTCGATTGCATACCCAGCAGTAACACAAGAGCGGCCCCTGGGGGCCAAACGTACTCTCCGAGATACAGACATAAACGGTCCCTGGCGGGGCACGCGGACGTCGAACTGTTCGACACGCCGCGTCCGCGCGAATCGAACCCTGCGTTGCCCTCGGGCACCGTGGACGAACGACGGGGACCTTCCCGATGCAGAGGAGCTCCGACCTGTATGGTCCGCGTGGTCTTGATTCGACCGGGCACAACCGATTTCGATGAACAAAAACGGATCAAGGGGACACTGGACATCCCCTTGAACGAATCTGGAAGCCAGCAGATCCAACGCACGGCAGGCGAGTTGAGCAACCTGTCGATTGAAGTGGTCTTCGCAGCGCCGTGCCGCGCTGCGGAGGAGACGGCCCAGTTGCTGTCACAGAGCTTGCGGGTACGGACGAAGACGATCCCCGACCTGCGCAACTTGGATCCGGGCCTGTGGCAGGGCAAGCGGATCGACGAAGTGAAGGCGACGCAGCGGAAAGTCTATCGGCAGTGGCAGGAGCAGCCGGAGACGGTCTGCCCGCCGGACGGCGAGATGCTGGCAGAAGCGCGCCAGCGGATGCAGCTGGCGATCGACAAACTGCTGCGTAAGCATCGCTCGGGCGCCGTCGCACTGGTGGTCCCGGAACCCTTGGCCAGCCTGACTCGCAACTACCTCGACCACAGCGACCTGGGCGACCTCTGGGAAGCCGAGAACACCTGCGGGCGATGGGAGATGATCGACGTCGAAACGGCCTAGCGAGGCCTGCGTCGCGGCGCCGAGGGAACCTTTGTTGCCATCCCAAGCGCCGCAGCCGGACGTGCCGGCCAGGATCCTGACCCGCGTTATTTGCCCAGCTTCCTATTGCCTGCCTGAGGCGTTTCGGACGATAATCCGAGGGCCGGTGAACATCGAGTTCATTTGCCCCCCTTTTGGGAATCCCCATGTCAACCGACACCAGTCGATCCATGAAACGACCGAAACGCGGCGTGCCGGAGGGTCTGTGGCAGCGCTGTCCCGGTTGTCAGGCGGCCATCTTCCGCAAGGACGCGGAGAAGAAGCTGAACGTCTGCCCCGAGTGCGACTACCATTTCTATGTGTCCGCCCGGGAGCGAGTGGCCCAAATCCTCGACGCGGGGACCTTCGAGGAGTGGGATGCTGATCTGTTGCCGACCGACCCGCTGGGATTTGCCGACAAGAAGCCTTATCGCGAGCGACTGGTAGCCGAACAGCAGCGCACGGGACTTCGCGATGCGGCCGTGACGGGCACCGGCATGATCCGCGCTCGTCGTGTTGCCTTCGGCGTCACCGATTCCGCCTTCATTATGGGCAGCATGGGATCGGTCGTCGGCGAACGGCTCACGCGCCTCACCGAACGTGCCACCGCGCAGAAACTGCCGCTCATCATCGTCAGCGCCTCCGGTGGCGGCGCGCGGATGCACGAAGGCATCCATTCGCTGATGCAGATGGCCAAGGTGTCGGCCGCCCTGGCGCGGCACGACGATGCCGGTGGCCTGTTCATCTCGGTGCTCACCAATCCCACCATGGGTGGCGTGGCTGCCAGCTTCGCGTCACTCGGCGACATCGTGCTGGCCGAGCCCAGGGCGTTGATCGGCTTCGCCGGCCCCCGCACCATCAAGGCCACCATTCGCATCGAACTGCCGGCCGGCTTCCAGACCAGCGAGTTCCTGCTGGAACACGGTTTCATCGACCGGATCGTGCACCGCAACCGGCTGACCAGTGAAATCGCCCGCATCATCGATTACTGCGGCAAATAGCCTCTGCGGCGAAGAACGGACTCCCGGGGGCGGAGCCTGGCCGGCCGTCGCGGGTCGCCCGCCCGTCGATCGTGGACTTCAAGCTACACTGCAAGGGCACGGTCGGCTGGCCGTCCGTCGGTCCTCCCGCGCCGGTCCAGCCCGGGCGACTCCCGTCGTGCGTTGTCCCCCCGCTGATCCCTCGTCCGACCGACCATCTCCCGGCGGTCCTCGTTCCCAGTCCTTGTGAGTCACCATGGGTCTGTTCGACAAATTAAAGGCGATGTTCGACGGCAATTTGAACGTCAGCCAGCGCTACGAACTGCTGCGTGAAGCCGTCTCCGGGACGATGTCCAGCTTCTACGTCGCGCGGGATATCGCCTCGGGCGAGATCGTGGGCCTGAAGATCCTGGACGAAGAGAAGACCAACTTCTTCGAGAATCGTTTCAAGGGACTGTCCAAGCCCAGCGAGGGCGAGATCGGCATGAAGCTGGACCACCCGCGTGTGGTCAAGACGCTGGCTCATGGCAAGACGACCGAGGGCGAGCGGTACGTGCTGATGGAGTACCTGCCGGGTCCGGGGCTGAATACGCTCATCAAGGAGCGGAACCCCAAGCTGCAGAAGAACGTGCTGGCGTTGATCCGGCAGATGGCCGAGGCATTGGGAGTCGTGCACAAGGCGGGCTTCATCCATCGCGACATCTGCCCGCGCAACTTCATCTGCAACACGGAGGTCACTGAGCTGAAGCTGATCGACTTCGGCCTGACAGTGCCGGCGACGCGCGAGTTCATGCAGCCGGGCAATCGCACGGGTACGCCCAACTACATGGCACCCGAAGTCGTGCGGCGACGAACCACCGACCAGCGTCTCGATATCTTTGCGCTGGGCGTGACCTACTACCAGATGGTGACGGGCGAACTGCCCTGGCCGTCGCAGGACGCGACCGGCAAGGCGGCCATGCTGCACGACACGAAGGAACCGATCTCCATCCTGCAGGTCCGCCCGTCGCTGGATCCGCAGCTGGCCGACGTGATCATGAAGTGCATGGCGACCCGTCCAGAGTCACGGCCCCAATCGACCGACGAAATCCTCAAGGCTCTCGCCAACGTCAAATAGCTCGCGGCGGCCCGTCCCAGGGCGGGTGTGCGGGGCAATTCTTGCCGGTGCGCTCTACTATCGGCCCGCGGGCCTCGCCTATAATCGCGGACGGCCCGGACCTCACCGCTTCGCGCCGCCGGCCTGCTTGCCGCGCGACGCGCCCACCTTCCCGCCGACCAGGGCCACCTTCCTGCACCCCGGGGGTCGCCCGATGTTGACGATTTTTGATCGAGGCACCAGCCGTTCCGCTTTCTGCGATGGCCTCTCGCGGCGCAACTTCCTTCGCATCGGCGGGCTCGGCGTCGCCGGCCTTTCGCTGCCCCAGGTGCTGGCGGCCGAAGCGTCCCGCTCGCCCGACAGTGCCTCTCCTGAGGCAGCCCATCCGGGGCCTTCTGGCGGAACGGCTCCGCGACGACATAAGTCGCTCATCATGATCTATCTCGTAGGCGGGCCACCGCACTTGGATATGTGGGACCTGAAGCCCCATGCGCCGGTGGAAGTGCGTGGCGAATTCTCGCCCATCTCAACGAACGTCGCGGGCATCCAGATCTGCGAGCACCTGCCGCGGATGGCGCGGATGATGGACCAGTTCGCGATCCTGCGTTCAATCGTGGGAGCCCAGGATGACCACAACGCCTTCCAGTGTTACACGGGACGCGACCAGCGGAAGCCGATGCCGGCGGGCGGCTGGCCCCAGATGGGTTCGGTGATCGGACGCGTGCAAGGGCCGACGAATCCCGCCGTCCCGCCTTTTGTCAGCATGTGCTACAAGTGTTCCCATGGTCCCTACAACGAACCGGGGCCCGGCTTCCTCGGTGTCGGCCAGGGAGGCTTCGCGCCGCTGG
>CAZUJM010000060.1:13838-27259 GCA_964620405.1 uncultured Pirellulaceae bacterium
CCTTACCACCGACCGGCTCAGCGATCGCCGCCAACTGCTGAACTCCTTCGACCGCCTGCGTCGCGACGTCGACGCCGCGGGGCGGATGCAGGGCATGGACCAGTTCACCGAACAGGCCATGGGCATCCTCACCAGCTCGCGCCTCGCCACGGCCCTCGACCTGTCCCAGGAGGATCCGCGGATCGTGGAACGCTACGGGACCGGCAATCCAACCATCTTCATGGACGACAACGGCGCTCCCCGCGTTCCCCAAAACCTGCTGTTGGCGCGATGGCTGATCGAGGCCGGAGCCCGCATGGTGACCGTGGCCTACAGCAAGTGGGACTGGCACGGCGGCGAGAACAACTCGATCTTCAAACGCCAGCGGGAGGACCTGCCGCCCTTCGACCAGGCCATCACGGCCCTCGTCGAAGACCTGCGGCAGCGGGGCATGGATCGCGACACCACCGTGATCGCCTGGGGCGAGTTCGGTCGCACGCCCGTCATCAACAGCGGGGGAGGCCGCGACCACTGGCCGCGGGTTTCCGGGGCGATCCTCGCCGGCGGTGGCCTCCGTACCGGCCAAGTCATCGGTTCCACCGACCGCCTGGGCGGGGAAGCCACCAGCCGCCCGATCTCCTTCCCGGAGGTCTTCGCCACGCTCTACCACTGCCTGGGAATCGACGTCGAACACGCGACCATCCCCGACCTCCAGGGTCGCCCCACTTACCTAGTCGAGGATGGGGCCCGGCCTATCCCCGAACTGGTCGGCTAACCCCCGGCTCCAGCGCCCGCCCTGCACCCCGCTCCAGACTGCGGAAAACTGGAAATCGGGCCCCTGGAAAATCGAGGATTGAAGGCGGACGGCTGTTTTCCTATATTTACGGGTTCCCATACCACGAAATGGAATGGTGAGGGTGGACGGCTGGGGTCTTCAGGCATCGAACGATCCCGACCCACCGCCTCGCCCCGCTGGGCTCGCCCCCTTGGCCAGCTTCGGCCCGGAACTGGCCAGCCCCGAACGGGCCGGCTCCGACTTGGCCAGCCCACGACGGAACTTACGCATACACCGACAAGTATCGATTAGGAGTCTCCACGTGACGATTGACAAAAGCCTGAAGGTGCGTCGCGGCGCACTGTCGAACCGAAATGTGCTCACCCGCGTCGAGCGTCTCGCGAAGCTCCAGGAAAACGAGCGTTGGAAAGAAGGCGACAAGGTCCTGGGCATGCCCAAGGTCCGCGTGCAGAAGCTGTCGCTGAAGAAGAAGAAGAAGACCAAGAAGGAAGACGAGAAGTAGTCGTTCCCCCCGAACGCGCTGGTTGCTCATGCTACGGTCCCCGGCCACCCAGGCCAGGGACCGTTTTTTTTTGGTCGTCGCACTCGTAGTCGGCACACGCCGTGTGCCGAACGAAGCGGCCGACAAGCCCACCACCGCGCGACGCGCCCAAGCCCAGAACGCAGCTGTGCTGAACGCTCCGACGCCTACCCAGCGCAATCGCCTACTCAACGCAGTGCCCGGCACACGGCGTGTGCCGGCTACGGGGTGAGTAACGCGTCTGTAGTCGGCACACGCCGTGTGCCGAACGAAGAATCAGGCGGGAGTGAGTTCCATCGTACCCCAGAGGCTGGGGTCGGCCGTGAAGGGAAACTCGGGGCCAAGGCTGAAGGTCTGCCAGCCGAGTTCGCGATCCATCACGGCGAAGTAGAAGCCGATCCGCGGGTGCTCCACCGGGTCGAATCCCGTGATCGCCGCGGCGGGGACGAAGGCCTGCAGGATGTAGCCGTCAAGCCGCTTTTCACTGATGGCCTTCAGCGTCGAAGGCGCGACGGGGCGAGGTTCCTCGCGGGCACGCGCGACCGGCATCAGCATGGCCGTCGGTTCGTTCATCAGCCGTCCGGCTCCCTGCGGCAAGAACACGAAGCGGTGGCAAAAGCGACCGGCGCGATGGATGTTCTGCGTGTTGCGGGTATCGACCCACACGGACAATCCGTCGCTCTCATCGGCCCGCGTCTCGCGGCACCAGGGCGACTGTTTCTTCTGCGTCGTCCGCAGATGGAAATAGAGGCCCTTCGGGTTCCAGCCCATGCGAAACTCGGCAAACCTTGGCCCGCCATTCAATTCAGCGTGGAAGCTCGTGATCACATGGCGTTCATCCAGGTCGACGCCACGCGCGGTCCAACCGCCCGCATAGTAGTGACAGGGGATCGCCAGGCGAAACAGGAAGGCGGAGGGAATTAAGGTATCGGACATCGTCGGTTTCCCTGGGTTCAGCGGGAAGGCTCACGGCCCGCGTGGGCGTACCGTGGTGCTGAGTAAAGTTCGTCGGAGTCGTGCGGAGCGTCGTGCGTCCCTTGCCGCGACCGAACGCCGCGCGGCATCTATCCGTTGTCGATCGCGGCCCGGTGTTCGGCGAGGAACGCGCGGAGGTCTCCCTGCCGCAGGTCGCGGCCGCTGCGGAATGAGAGTTTCACCACATCGTAGTCGGCGTGCGTGCCATCGAGGGCCGGTTCATGGCCGAGGGCGGTGATCCGTCCCAGGCCGAAGCGATTCTTGGGCGCGAAGAGCGCCAAGTCGACCGACCCGGGCCGTTTCGTATGGATCGTGGCCCAGGGCTGTTTCCTGCCAGGCAGCACGACATGCACCAGCAGCTGGTTGTGCCAGACGAACTCCGCCTCCTTGCCGGCGGTATCCTTCAGTGTCTTGCACAAGTCTTCCAGCACCGCGGGGTCCCAAGTCGCCGGCTTGCCGGTCGGAAATCCACGCCGTGACAGGTGCCATTTGGAACCCAGCACCTTCCAAGGCATGAGGTCTTCCGGATTGGATGCGACCTGTCCGGACGCCTTCTGGAAACCGGCTACCGCCTTCTCAAGAAAGTCCCAGAACTCGGGCGTGTCCGCTTCGTCCAGCGAATGGAAACGGAACTCGATCTCCTGCCAGGGACCGCGAACCGCTTTCGCGCGGACTCGCGGTTCATTGCCATAGACGGGCAGTTCGTCCATCTGATTGAGTGTCTTGAGCGGAAAGCGCGTAGTGAGTTCTTCGCGTCGCACGACGCCCTTGGCCGTGCGAAACTTCACCTTCAGCAGCCACGTCTCCCCGGTGATCGCGTGCAGGAACCAGCCGCGACTCTTGACTTCGCCGGAGATCTCCACGATCGTCCGCTCGCTCCAGTCAGTCGGCGCGAACTTGCCGAGTTCGTGGATGCGGTCGACGATCTTTTCCAGGATGCGTCCATCCCAGCGACAGGGTTCGCCATTGCGACCCACCCGTTCCCGCAGGTGCCAGGCGGGCCCGTCGACTTCCCAGGGCATCTTGGCCTGCTTGCCAACTTGGTCGATGTCCAGGTCGTTCTGGTGGTGCGCGTCCAGCTGCGCGGGATCGTAGACGACGCGTGGAGCGCAGGGGCCGGCCGTCAGCACCGGCGCCAGCGCGACTCCGGTCAAACTCGGCAATCGTCCGGCCTCCGGCGGCGCCGCGCCGGTCTTGGACACCGTGGGTGCCGAGCGAGCGGGAGCCTTCTTGCGTGCCGCGCGCGCCTTGCCGTTTCCGCCACTCGTCGCATGCGCCACCACTTCCTCGGGCGTCCCGGTGACCACGACGCGGCCACCGCCTTCGCCTGCTTCCGGGCCCATGTCGATAATCCAGTCGGCCGTCTTGATCACGTCGAGGTTATGTTCGATGACCACCACCGTGTTGCCGAGGTCGACGAGTCGATTGAGGACAACGAGCAGCTTCGAGAGGTCGTCAAAGTGCAGGCCGGTCGTGGGTTCATCGAGCAGGTAGAGCGTCCGACCGGTATCAGGCCGCGAGAGTTCCGCCGCCAGCTTCACGCGCTGCGCCTCACCGCCCGAAAGCGTGGGAGCGGACTGGCCGAGGGTGAGGTAGTCGAGGCCGACGTCGCAGAGCGTCTGGAGAATGCGGCGTATCTTGGGGATGTTCTCACAGAGACGCAGCGCGTCACCGCAGGTCATGTCGAGCACATCGGCGATCGAGTGGCCGTGGAACTTCACCTCCAGCGTCTGCTCGTTGTAGCGCCGACCGCGACAGGTTTCGCAGGGCACCCAGATGTCTGGCAGGAAGTGCATCTCGATGCACTTCTGGCCGTTGCCTTCGCAGTCCTCACAGCGTCCGCCGGGCACGTTGAAGCTGAACCGGCGCGACGTGTATCCGCGTACCTTGGCGTCGGGCAGCTGGCTGAACAGGGAGCGGATGAGGTCGAACACGCCGGTGTACGTGGCCGGGTTCGACGACGGCGAATTGCCGAGCGGCTGCTGGTCGACGCGGACCACCTTGTTGATATGCTCCAGGCCGACGATCTTGCCGAACGCGCCGGGCACGACGCTGGCGCGATGCAGCGTCTTGGCGAGTGCGGCGTAGAGCACATCGTTGACGAGTGAACTCTTGCCGCTGCCGCTCACGCCGGTGATCGCGCACAGCGTTCCCAGCGGGATGCTTACGTCAACGTCCTGCAGGTTGTTGTGGCGTGCTCCGAGCACCGACAGCATGGGCGTGACGGGCGTCTTGCCGGCAGCCGCCTTCAGCGCTTCGCGGCGTTCACGGGCCGTGCGGGGCGGCGCATCCGCGGCCGGTTTCTGCCCCTCTGCCGTGCGAGACTCGGCCGCCGCGCGATACTCGGCCGCCAGAGCCGCATGATCTGCCCGGAACTGCTCCACCGCGCGAGCTTCCATGCGCCGCGGCTCCGGCACCGCAATCGCCTTGTCGCCCGACAAGTAGGGGCCGGTCACCGACTGCTTCTTCTTTGCGACTTCCGCCGGCAGGCCCTGAGCGACCACCTGGCCGCCATGCCGGCCGGCTCCCGGTCCGAAGTCGACCACGTAGTCGCTGCCTTCGATCACTTCGCGGTCATGCTCGACCAAAACCAGCGTGTTGCCGAGGTCGCGGAGCTTGTGGAGCGCGCCGAGCAATCGCTGGTTGTCGCGCGGATGCAGGCCGATCGTCGGCTCGTCGAGCACATAGAGCACGCCGCACAAGCCGCTGCCGAGCTGGCTGGCGAGTCGGATGCGTTGCGCCTCGCCGCCCGACAGCGTCGCGGCCTGCCGGCCCAGCGTCAGGTACTGCAGCCCCACATCGTTGAGGAACTGTACGCGGCCACGAATCTCACGCAGCAGTTCGCCGGCGATCTTTTTCTCGGCGGCACTCATCTTCCAGCCATCGACAACGGCCTGCAGTTGGGCAAGTGGCAGGCGGCAAAGCTGGTCGATGGTGCGGTTCTGGAAGCGGACGGCCGCCGCGTCCTCGCGCACCCGACTGCCGCCGCATGCCGAACACTCCACCTCGTCCACGAGGTGATCGAGCTTGGCGCGCAGGGCTGGCGAGAGCCGCGCGGCTTCCTCCAGCGCCGGATAGAGCCCCTTGTACTGGTACTGGAAGAGCGGCGGCACCTTCTTCTGGAACTGGTCGCCATGGTAGACCGCGTACCAGCGATCCTCGGTGCCGTGGAGGATCCGGCGCCGCTGCCGCGCGTCGAGTTCGTCGATCGGCACGTCCAGCGGAATGCCGGTACCACGCGAGAACGACTGCAGCATCCAGCGCGACACCTCGCGATGCAGGTTAGGCCACAGCAGCAACGCTCCATCCCCCAGCGTCATCTGCCGGTTGCGAATGAGTGCCGCGGGGTTCGCGCCCGTTTCGGTGCCCAGCCCTTCGCAGACGGAACACCAGCCGAGCGGGCTGTTGAAGGAGAAGCTGTGGGGTGTCAGCGGTTCGAAGCTGCGATGGCACGATTCGCAGACGCGATGCTGGCTGTGCGTACGGACCGGCCAGTTGACCTCCGGCACATTCTCGCTGACCGTCGCCACGCGCAACTCGCCCTGCCCCATCGACAACGCCATCTCGATGCTCTCGGCGAGCCGCCGACGCGCGTCGCCGCGAATCGTGGCGCGGTCGACGACCAGTTCCACGCGGTGCTTGCGCCGTCGGTCGATCGTCGGCGGCGACTCCAGCGGATGCGTCTCCCCGTCGATGCGGATGCGTTGGAAGCCGCGCGAGCGGAGGTCTTCCCACATCGTCTCGTAGCTCTGCCCCACTTCGGCTTGCAGCGGCGCCAGCAGGTACACGCGCGTGCCTTCCGGTTCGGACAGCACCTTGTCCACGATCTGGTCGGACGTCTGGGTGCCGACCGGAATCTGGCAGTCGGGGCAGTGGGGCGTTCCCAGGCGGGCCATGAGGATCCGCAGGTAGTCGTAGATCTCGGTCGAGGTGCCGACGGTCGAACGAGGCGAGTGGCCGAGGTTCTGCTGCTCGATGGCGATGGCGGGCGAGAGGCCTTCGATCCGTTCCAGCTGCGGCTTCTGCATCTGGCTGACGAACTGCCGCGCGTAGGAACTGAGGCTTTCCACGTAGCGGCGCTGGCCCTCGGCGTAGATCGTGTCCATGGCCAGCGAACTCTTGCCGCTGCCGCTGGGTCCGCAGAACACGGACATCTGGTCGCGGGGCAGCTTCAGGTCGACGTTCCGCAGGTTGTGCTGTCGCGCACCCTGGAGTTCGATATGCGTGGCCTGCAGCTTCGCGCTCGCGCGGCCGCGTTCCTTCTTGCGGCGGGCTCGTTCGACGGCGGGCGCGAGTTCTCCCTTGAGCACCCGGGCCAGCGCGCGACCGGTGAACGATTCCGGGCACGCCGCCACCTGCTCCGGCGTTCCCTGCGCCACGATCCGTCCGCCCCCCGCGCCACCTTCCGGTCCCAGGTCGACGATCCAGTCCGCCGTCTTGATCACATCCAGGTTGTGCTCCACCACCAGCACGGTGTTGCCCGCGTCGACGAATCCATGCAGCACCTTCAGCAGCAAATCGATATCCGCGAAATGCAGTCCCGTCGTCGGTTCGTCCAGCAGGTACAACGTTCGCCCGGTGCTGGTCTTCACCAGTTCCCGCGCCAGCTTGATGCGCTGCGCCTCGCCGCCCGAAAGCGTCGGGGAGGCCTGGCCGATCTTGATGTAGTCCAAGCCCACGTCGTGCAGCGTCTGCAGTTTGTGGCGGATCTTGGGGATGTTGTCGAACACCTCCAGCCCCTGCTGCACGTCCATCTCAAGGATGTCGGCGATCGAATGTCCCTTGAACTGCACGGCCAGTGTCTCGCGGTTGAAGCGATGGCCCTGGCAGACAGGACAGGTCACCCAGACATCGGCGAGGAAGTCCATCTCGAGGCGCGTCGAACCGTTGCCTTCGCACTGCTGGCAGCGGCCGCCTTCGACGTTGAAGCTGAAGCGGCCGGGCTTGTAGCCGCGCTGCTTGGACGCCGGCAACTGCGTGAACAGGTCGCGGATGTCGTCAAACAGCTTGATGTAGGTGCCCGGATTCGAACGCGGCGTGCGTCCGATGGGCGACTGGTCGATGGCGATCATCTTGTCCAGATGCTCCAGGCCCAGCATGCCGTCGAACGCGCCAGGCACGCCCTCGCCCCGGTTCAGGTCTCGCTGCAGCGCCTCGACCAGGATGTCGCTCACCAGCGAACTCTTGCCCGAACCAGAGACGCCGGTGATGCAGATGAATGCCCCCAGCGGAAAATGAATGTCGATGCCCTTGAGGTTGTTGTGGCGCGCGTTGAGGATCGAGAGCCAGCCGTAACCAGCCGGCTCCGGCGCTTCCGGAGGAGCCCCCAGGACAACTCGTCGACGACGGGGCCGCCCCGGCCTGCGTTGCTCCGCCGCCTCGACGCGTTCGACGACCTCCTCGTCGATGCCCTCCTCGGCCCCGGCGTCCTCGCCACCCAAGTCGCCCGCGTCTTCACCGTCGCCCAGCCGCGGCCCGGTGTATGCGGGCGCAGCTTGATGCGCGGCCAAGCGTTCCGCCGCCGTGGGCTCCGGCGGCCGAACCGACGCATCCAGCCGCCGCCGCGGCGGAATGGCGATCTGACGCGATCCCGACAAGTACTGCCCGGTCACGCTCCGGGGCTGCTGCATGATCTCATCGACCGAGCCTTCGGCGACCAGTTCGCCGCCTCGCACGCCGGGACCGGGACCAAAATCCAGGATGTAGTCGCTGGCCCGCATCGTGTCCTCGTCGTGCTCGACGACCACGACCGTGTTGCCCAGGTCGCGCAGGCTGCAAAGCGTATCGATCAGCCGGTCATTGTCGCGCGGATGGAGGCCGATCGACGGTTCGTCGAGGATGTAGAGCACTCCGACCAGTCCGCAACCGATCTGTCCAGCAAGGCGGATGCGCTGCGATTCACCGCCCGACAGCGTGGGCGCGGTACGGTCCAGCGACAGGTAGTTGAGTCCAACATTGAAGAGGAAACCGAGGCGGCCACGAATCTCCTTGAGCACTTCGGTGGCGATCAGGCTGCGCGTTTCATCGAGCTGCAGTTCCTTGAAAAAGTCGATGGCGTCGCCGACCGACAATCGGCACACTTCGGGCAGCGCAAGCTCGGGCTTGGCCTGGAAGCGTTCGTGGAGTGACGAGACCGTGACACTGCAGGCCTGAGCGTTCAGCCGGCGTCCCTGGCACACGGCGCACGCCACCGTGCTCATGTACCGTTCGAGCTGTCGACGCTGCATGCCACTCTGCGTCTCGCGGTACTTGTCCATCAGGTCGGGAATGATCCCGGTGTACTTGCCGCCATACTTGACGGGCGAGCGGCCGGCGCGCCAGGTGAGCGTGATATGCAGGTCGCCGGTGCCATAGAGCCAGAGGTGCTGGATTTCCGGCGGCAGGTCGCGCCATGGCGTGCCGAGGATGGTTCCGGCCGGCAGTTCGTGGACGCGCTCGATGGTCTCCGCGGCGCCCTGGAAGATATGGCGGCGCCAGCGGCCCATCTCCTTCCAGGGGCCAATGATCTCGAAGCATCCCTGCTGGAACGACTTCCGCGGATCCGGCACGAGGCGTTCGACGTCAAACGAGTAGACTTCGCCGAGCCCATCGCACTGCAGGCACATGCCCTGTGGGCTGTTGAAGCTGAACAGCTGGGGGCTGGGCGGTTCGAAGCTGATGCCGCATTCCGTGCAGGCGTAGTCGACGGACAGCACCAGATCCTGGCTGCGCTGCGTGGCCCGACGACGGGCCGCCTTGGTGGCCCGGCCGCCACGACGGCCACTGCCCTTCCCCGCGTCGCTATCGCCCTCTTCCGCAGGCTCGTCCGACGCTTCTGCTCCCTCCTCCGCAGCGTCCTGGGCGATGATCAGGTTGCCCTTGCCGATCTTCAGCGCCAACTCCACCGCTTCCGCCACGCGCGGCCGAGACGACGGCTTGACCACCAGGCGATCAATGACAATCTCGATATCGTGTCGCATCTGACGATCCAGTTGCGGATCGGACGACAACGACACGACACGACCATCGACGCGCGCCCGCACGAACCCCTGCTTGAGGTAGTCCTCGAACAGGTCGCGGTACTCACCCTTCTGCCCTCGGATGACCTGGGCCATGACGAGGATCCGGGAATCGGTCGGCAACGCCATCACCCGCTCCAGGATCTGCTCCCGGGACTGCGCCGTGATGGGCCGCGAACACTGCGGGCAATGTCCGTCTCCGACGCGCGCGTACAGTACGCGCAGGAAGTCGTAGATCTCGGTGATCGTGCCGACGGTCGAACGCGGATTGGTGCCCGCCGACTTCTGGGAAATCGAGATCGACGGACTGAGTCCGCCAATGAAATCGACCTCCGGCTTGGGCATCTGGCCCAGGAACTGCCGGGCAAAGCTCGACAGGCTCTCGACGTATCGCCGCTGCCCCTCCGCATAGAGCGTATCAAACGCCAGGGAGCTCTTGCCGCTGCCACTGACACCCGTGAGGCAGATCAGCTGGTTGCGCGGCAGGCTGACACTCACGTCGCGCAGGTTATGCTCGCGCGCACCCTTGATGACAATATCCGTTGTGGGCATGGGATTCCCGCCATGGGTCGTTACGCCGCGAAACACGGCATTTTAGGGCCATTCGCAGCGTCCGCACAGTCCTTGCCCCCAGAATCACCATCGCCTCTCACGCAGGGACTCCAACACGGTTCCCGGGCGCCCGTTCGTGATCACTGCGGGACGAGCGTCGCACGCTGGTCCTGCCGTCACTCACGTCCTCGCCACGGTCCACCGCGACCTTGCCTTGCGCCCCCGTGATCGCGACTCCATGCCGGCACCACCGCAGAAAGCAGCACGGCCGTTCACGCCGCCCCGCTCACCACCAGCCCAAGTCGCTTCGCCATTCAAACGCCAACTCGGCGCCCTTCTCGCCTCGTTCACCAATCGGATACGGCCCGGGAATGCCTAAATCGCTCGATGATTCGCGCCGGGCGAACGCGCGTCCAGTACGCAGGGCGGAACGGGCCGAAGTTTTTTCCGGTTCACTTGGCCGGCGCACGGAAGCGTGAACCGGCGAGTTTTACATTGAAAATCCTTGGAACGGCACTTTTCGCCGTGTCGCAGGATGGATGAGCGACGCGTTGTATCGGTGCTGCGGACGAGAGCACCTTCCCTCGACTACGGGCGGATCGAACATCGGTTTCGCCGTCACGCGTCGTTGACGGTACCCAGCCCCTGACTAGTCTGGACGTAGAGCTTATGCCCTTCACCACCTCGGAGACACACCCATGATTCGCCGCTCTTCCCTGGTTGCGATCCTGCTGATGGCCATGACGTCGTTCGCTGGAGCCGCCACCCGCACCTTCACCATCAACTCGAACACGGGTGACTTCACGATCGATCCCGTGGGCCACACGTTCCAGTTCGAACTGCCGGAAGGAGCTTTCGCTCCCGAGAGCCAAGACGGCGCGATGGCGCTGGTCGGCAACGAGATCCCTGCTCCCAGCTTCTCGATCACGCACTCGGCGACCGGCCTGAGCTATCCGTTCCATGGCATCCACAACTTCGCCGGTGGACCGCTGTTCAACCTGGAATTCCAGCTGGATGTCGACAACAAAGTCTTCATCAAGCTCGACGCCGCAGGCCTGTTTGACGTTGGCCCGCCGAGCGACCTGCCGGACGGCACGCAGGCGGATGCCCATGTGATCCACCAGAACGGCACGACCTACAATACCTCCTTCGCGAGCGTCACGATCGGCACGGTGCCGGAGCCGTCGTCGATGCTGCTGGGCCTGCTCAGCATGCTGGGTGCGGTCGCGGGTCTCCGCCGCCGCTAAGCCTCTATCGTCTGCGATCGGAACCGTCGTACGGTTCCCAAGAGAGATGAAGGGTCGGGACCCAGGTCCCGGCCCTTCTTTTTTTGCAGTGGGCCGCGCGGCGGCTTCACCGCCGGCGTTCAGGTACCGGCGAGGTTGCGCTGGACATCGCGGAAGTCGGCGAAGCGATCTTGCAGGCACATGACATTCATCTCTTCCTCACGGAGCGCTTCCATGGCCCGCACGGCGGCTTCGGCAGCCTGAATGGTCGTGATGCTGGGGATTCCGTGCTGCACGGCCGCGGCGCGGATGCGCCCTTCATCCGTGCGGGCCCCCTTGCCGCTGGGCGTGTTCAGGACGAGCGCGATCTCGCCGTCGACCAGGAAGTCCATCAGGTTGGGATGTCCCTCGGCCAGCTTCTTCACACGCTCCACCGGGATGCCCGCTTCCTCCAGCCGCACGGCGGTGCCGTCGGTGGCGACCAGTTCGAATCCCAGTCGATGCAGGCGGGCGGCGAGTTCGACGATCTGCTGCTTGTGCCGCGCCGAGACGCTGATGAAGATCTTGCCCTTGGTGGGCAGCACCGTCCCGGCCGCCAGCTGGCTCTTCGCGAACGCGATCGAAAATCGTTCGCTGATTCCCATCACCTCGCCCGTGCTGCGCATCTCCGGCCCCAGCACGATATCCACTCCGGCGAACTTCCGGAACGGGAAGACGCTTTCCTTGACCGACACATGCGCGGGAATCGGCTCGCGGTCGATCCCCAGCTCCTCCAGCGTCATGCCGGCCATGACCTTGGCGGCGAGCGCCGCCACGGGAACGCCCGTGGCCTTGGCCACGAACGGCACGGTGCGGCTGGCGCGCGGATTGACCTCCAGCACATAGACGTTGAACTGGTGGTCCTCCTTCTTGACCGCGAACTGGATGTTCATCAGGCCCACGACCTTCAGGTGTCGCGCGAGCGCGTGCGTGGCTTGGCGAATCTCCTCCAGCACGGGCTGTGGCAGGCTGTACGCGGGAATCGCGCAAGCCGAGTCGCCCGAGTGCACGCCGGCCTCTTCGATGTGTTCCATGATGCCCATGACGACGACGCGTTCGCCATCGGAGATCGCGTCCACGTCGACTTCGGTAGCATCCTCCAGGAAACGATCGATCAGCACGGGCTGGCCCTGCGCGACCACGAACGCTTCGGCCACATACCGCTCGAACTGCGGCTGGTCGTAGCAGATCTCCATCGCGCGTCCGCCCAGCACGAAACTCGGCCGCACCAGCGCCGGGAAGCCGACCTTGACCGCTTCGGCGCGGGCCTGGCTCATCGTCCGCGCGATGCCGTTGGCCGGCTGCTTGAGGTTCAGCCGGCTGAGGATCTGCTGGAACTGTTCCCGGTCCTCGGCGGCGTCGATGGTATCCACCGAAGTGCCGATGATGGGGACTCCCGCCGACGACAGGGCCCGCGCGAGGTTGAGGGGCGTCTGGCCGCCGAACTGCACGATCACACCGTCCGGCTGCACGCGATCAAAGATGTTCAGCACGTCCTCGGTCGTCAGCGGCTCGAAGAACAGCAGGTCGCTCGTGTCGTAATCGGTGCTCACCGTCTCCGGGTTCGAGTTCACCATGACCGACTCAATGCCCATTTCACGGAGCGCGAAGCTGGCGTGGCAGCAGCAGTAGTCAAACTCGATGCCCTGCCCGATCCGGTTGGGTCCGCCGCCCAGGATCATCACCCGCTTGCGGTCCGGTTTCTTCGGCGGCGTCTCGTCCTCGTCCTCGTACGTCGAGTAGTAGTAGGGCGTGTAGGCCTCGAATTCCGCCGCGCAGGTATCCACCGACTTGAACGTCGCCACGACGCCCCGCTGCTTGCGGAACTCGCGGATCTCCAGTTCACTGCTGTCGAAGAGATGCGACAACTGTCGGTCAGAGTAGCCGAGGCGTTTGGCGTGTCGCAGCGTGTCGGTTGTCAGCGACTGCAGGTCAGGAACCGCCCGCAGCGTCTCCTCGAACTGCACGAGTTCCAGGATCTGGTCGAGGAACCAGGGGTCGATGTGCGTCAGTTCGTGGATCTCCCGGACATCCATGCCGGCCTTGAGCGCGTAGCGCAGGTGCCAGACACGGTCGGCGTTCGGCGTCGACAGCTTCGCGCGGATCACGTCCAGCGTCGGCTGCTGGTCGGTGCCCCATAGGTCCTTGGTGTCGCAGCCAAACCCGAAGCTGCCGACCTCCAGTCCGCGCAGCGCCTTCTGGAACGACTCCTTGAACGTCCGCCCGATCGCCATCGTTTCGCCCACGCTCTTCATCTGCGTCGTCAGCGTGGCGTCCGCCTCGGGGAACTTCTCGAAGGTGAAGCGCGGCATCTTCGTGACGACGTAGTCGATCGT
>CAZUJM010000061.1:0-19046 GCA_964620405.1 uncultured Pirellulaceae bacterium
GTGGTCTAATCTTGGTTTCTTGGAGGGCCGTATACAAGCGTTCTGCCTCTGTTTGCCCAACCTTGATCGCCGAAGCTCTCGTGCTTAGCTTGGCGACCTCACAAACCTTCTTCGCGACCGCCGGTGTTACACAAGAAAAGGAGCTGGTGAGGAAGGAACTCAATGTTACAGATTTGTCCTCGCCGAGCATCGTGATCAATCGGCCCAGCTCAACACCGTACGGATGCGGCTTGATCTCACGCGGCTCCGGCGGCAGCTTCGTCGTCGATCGCTCGAACGTCCGCACGTTCCCCTCGGGATCCGTGTAGTGCAGCGTCACGTGCGGATTGGCGATCGCCGTCTGCTCCAGATACTCGTCCACGCTCCCCCGGCCGCGCACATACCGCGCCTCCAGTTCGATCGTCACCCGCGTCCCATGGTCGACGGGCACCCACTGGATGTCGTTCTTCTCGCAGTACTGCTGTCCCTTCTCGCCCGGCGGAATGTCGATGCCCTCGCCCTTGCCGTTGAGGATCTCCGGGCGATTCTTCTTCGTGTCGATCTGGATTTCGTAGAAGTGCGTGGGCTTGCCCTTGCCCACCTTCGACAGAATCTTGACCGGCTTGCCCGTCGTCTGCACGCCGTACATGCCCGCCGCGCTGATGCCGATGCCCTGCTGACCGCGACTCTGGCGTAGCCGATGGAACTTCGACCCGTACAGCAGCTTGCCGAAAATCAGCGGGATCTGCTTTTTCAGGATGCCGGGGCCGTTATCCTGGATGCCGACCGCGTACCGATTCGCCGCGGTCGCCTGCAGGTGCACCCACAACTCGGGCACGATGTCCGCTTCCTCGCAGGCATCCAGCGAATTGTCGACCGCTTCCTTGACGGTCGTGAGCAGCGCCTTGCGAGGATTGTCAAATCCCAGCAGGTGGCGATTCTTGGCGAAGAACTCGCTCACCGAGATGTCGCGCTGCTGCTTCGCCATCGACTCGGCCGTGGCCCGTCGACGCTTGCCGCCCGCCTTGCCCGACTTCGCGTCAGCACCCTCGTCGGCGCCCTCGTCGGCGCCGTCGTCGGCGCCGTCGTCCGCGCCGTCTTCCGCTTCCAACAGTTCTACGTCATCCTCGTCAGCCACCAGCTGGTCCTCCGCCGCTGCGTCTTCAGGGATCAATGCTTCTGCTGTGTCTCAAGCGTGTCTCAAGCGTGTCTCAGGCCGGCTGAGCCTGCCGGGGCCTGGTGCCTGCCAAGCCGCAGGGCAGCCCGAGCATTCCACGAGGCCTGCCTAGGGAAGGACGGAGGTGAAACGGAGCACCCATCCCGTTTGAGAAGGCAATCCGTCACCCGTTCGCGAAGGCGGGGCGCCTGGACGCTTCCCCTCATCGCGGATCCGGCCCTCCCGGGCCCCATGGCTTGGCCGCCGCGAGGAGGGTGAGCCGAGCCGGGCGACCAACCGATCGTCCTTCCCGGCCTTCAACCCGTCCATCTCCACGGCGGACGTCCGCTTCCGGCACCTCCCTCACCATTCGGCACGCTGTCCGACATTCCTGACCTGCGAACTCCTCTCGACCGTTCGCTCGCCAAGGTTGCCCAAGCGGAGAACGCGATCGAGCGGCATCTCCTGCCAGCGCGATCTGTCCACCGCAGCCAACCCAAACCGGAGCGAAGGCCGCGCAGCACGCCGAGTCTCTTCAGTCGACCACCTGATGAACTGGACGGTGCACGCGGATGCCTCCAAGCTTCCGCGTCATACCGCAACTCCAGGCGAGCGAACTCCAAAAGACACAAACCGGGCAAAGTATAACGACAGACAACTCATTTTCCCAGCCGGCGCACACCGTCTTCGGCGTCACGCGCCGTGAAGTCGTCAGACAAAACCTCACCCGAACAGGCCGCGCATGCCGAGATCATAGCTAGGCCTTCAAAACCCGAAGGCTCCCACCTCGCCTTACCCCGCCGTTCGGCATCCTGCCGCCCACCTCGCATCGGTCTGCCATCCCCCGCGTTCGTTTCGCGTGGCCTTGTCGCGCGATGCACCGTTCGCGTGGAAGCCCGCGAGGGCCCCGGGGTCGACGAGATCTCCCCATTCCATCCAGACCTTTCCCACCCCCGCCACACCCGTTCTTTCACCTTCTCCCTGTCCGCGACGACAAGAAGCGTCTTCATGCCCGCAGTCGGGCTCGCTGCTGTCCACGGGCAGGCATCGTTGACTCGCCTAAGGAACCATCCCATGCGAAAAACTAGCCGGCGCCTGCTTGGCGCCATGGTCATGCTCGTGCTGATCGCCTCCGGCCAGCAGGCCCAGTCGCAGGACTGCCCGCAGTGCCAGGGCCAAGCATCCCAGAAGGTGGGCCCGGCCGGCCCGCGCGGCGCGATCGGCTGCTGGGACGAGAACGGACAGCCATGCCGCACCCGCTCTCCTCACTGGCAACGGCCCTACACGGAGTCGTCCCAGCCGGATGTGTTCTACAACCTGTATACGCCGAACAACTTCGGCGAAGCGGCCGCGGCCTACCCGGCGCCGCTCCCCACGCCCAACCTGGTCGGCCACACGTACTACACCTACCAGCCGTTCATGCCGCACGAGTTCCTGTACCACCATCACCGGACCTACCACCAGTACTACAACAACGGCATGGGCCTGAACCGCACGAGCGTCCACTGGTATGGAACGCCCCTGCGAACTGCGGCCAAGAGCGTCGGTGACTTCTTTACCCTCCCCCGCTGATCGGTAACGCGCGGCCCAAGGACGGCGACCTCCGGCCGCTCCGCCACCCATAGACTTGGAGACCATTCGTCATGACCCGCTACTCGTTCCTCCTGGCGATGGCCGTCGCCATCGGCGCCGCCTCGGCCCCCGCCTGGGCAGGCCATCCGCACGCCTATCAACGCGGCCACATGAACCGGGGAGCGGCTTGGTATGCCGCGAACCAGTCGTGGCACGGCAACCATAACCATGTGATGTGGGGCCGCCCGCTGGCCGTCATCGTTCCCCCCAACGCCTCCTTCCAGTCCAACTACTCCTGGGGCGTGGGCCGGACCACCATGACTCCCATCTACCACCAGTACGGTCGCCCCGTCGCCGTCCCCACCGGCCAGGCCGGACTGGCGGAAGCCCCCCGCTGGCCGTCCAACACCAACCAGCAGGGCGCGTACTACATCCGAGGACCTTGGTAGTCCCGGCCCCCCCGGAACTTTCCACAGGTCAAACAAAAAGAACACGGGAAGCCAGCCGATGACTTCCCGTGTTTCTTTTTTTGCGGCCGAGGTCGTTTGCGGCTGAGGGCCCGTCTTGGAGGCCGGTTCGAGGCGCCCATTCGGCACAGCTTCGGCCAAGCACTCCAGCAACCCCAGGGCGTATTGCAACAAGCGGCCCTCTTCTCCGGCTCCGCTTCTCTCGGAACCTCCTTCATCCCCCGCTCCTCGCCCTTATCTCACCTACTTGGTGAAGTCTCACCAAAGCGCATAAAGCCTCATCAACGTGAGTGCTGCCAAGCACTTGCCAGCATTCGGCCGATACCTGCCTCACAGAAACGGTGAATTGCGTTCGCGGAGACCCGTCGGGGGTCCAGCGGTTTTACGCAACGCCAACCCTAACGCGGAGCGTCACTTAGCGATGAGGTTCTGCGGGCGTCGCCTGCGGTGGCACCACACTTGCTTTCCTGATGCTCCGCCGTGGCCGGGCCATGGCAACTGATGGAACCGTTTTTCCTGACGGATCGCATCTTTCCCAGGTGCGTGCCTCCGCAATGATCCGCGCAGTCTCCGCGCGCCGCGACTCGTTCGCCGGCAGCGCGCTTGAACTGCGCCGGGACGCTGCGTGTGGTGCGACACCCTTGCGAATTGGATTGCTGGTTAGTGAAAGAACCTGTGTTTTACTTGAGGTGAGGATCAGGTTATGAACGCTGCAAGTTCCAGCTACGACGAACAAGAGTTCGGGTACCGCAATCGGGATGGTCGGCAGAAGGCTACTCCGCCGGATCACTCCCGCCGTTCACGTGACGCGGGCCGTCGCCGCGGAAAGGCTCCTGCGCAGTTCAACGGTATCCACCGTCGCCGATCCAAGAAGATCTCCTGGTAGTCTCCGTCGCCGGATACGGCGGCCGATTCGACCAGGAACACCAAGCCGCAAGGCTGCACGCGCCCGCACGACGAAGTGCTAGCACTTCGCCGTCGCCCCATGGAGCGCGTGCGACTACCAAGGAGGAAAGAAGCAATCATGTCGTGATGCTGACCTGCAGCGAGTAGGGAGCGGCAAACTGAACTCGACTTCGAGTGCCGTTTGAAGTTATCCTACCGGGCGGTAATACGGCCTGATGTGCTAGCACGTCGTGGGGAAAGTCGCGTCCGCACGTTTGGACGCGAACGATCCGCGATGCGACTCTGGAGGGGTCTGGGTAGCGTGTCACGGCACGACGTCTGGTGTGAGACCAGCGTGGTGCATTCGTTGATGAATTGCAAGTTTAGGGACGTCATGGGGAACGATTACCACTTCCATACGCATTCCGACGAGGGCGGTGTCGCGCGGCAGCCGGTTCCCAGTCCTCACGCGCGAAACGAGCTGGCGAACTGCCTGGTCGTTTCGTCGTGTCCGCTGAGGCGAGCCGAACTGCAGTCGGCAGCCCAGGATGCGGGCTGGGAGACAATCGGGTGCGACGATGCCGAAGCGGCTCTGGTCGCCGCTCGACGCTACCGATTCCAGATGGCCTGGGTCGATACCGACTCCTTCGAGAACGCGGCTGATGGGGAAGAAGTCTGCCAAGCCCTCGCTTGGATGGACCACGTCCTGCTGGCCATCTGCGGTCGCGAAGGTGACGTCCAGGAAGAGATCTGGGCGCGGCAGCTTGGCGTCTGGCTCTACCTGCCCGGCCTTCCCATCGGCCAGGGCCCCGAGATTCAGATGCTCTGCGAACACGGCCTGCTGCTGGCGTCCCGATTGCAAGCCGCCTGCTGAGTCCAGCGACTCCAGCCACCCCACCACGAACGACAACCGACTTCCACGATCAAGGGCTCCCCGGAGCCTGCTCGCCGCTGAGGGGCTCGCGGCGATTCGCCTTTCACGGACGATCGACCAACTCTGAGGAGATCATCCGATGAACGAAGCCTTCTACGATTCCGACGCCGATTCCCAGGATCGCGACCGCCATGATTCGGAGCAGTCCGACCGCAGTCGCGGGGACAATCGCTTCAAGAAGCTCAAGCGTCCGGCCCACGCCGCCAAACGCAGCGGTGCTCCGGAACGTCTCAGCGGCCTGCATCGTCGCCGCCGCAAGCGGATCGACTGGT
Organism: uncultured Pirellulaceae bacterium; assembly: GCA_964620405.1. Classification (GTDB taxonomy): domain Bacteria; phylum Planctomycetota; class Planctomycetia; order Pirellulales; family Pirellulaceae; genus CAZUJM01. The sequence goes on from CAZUJM010000061.1 coordinate 5,266, forward strand.
AGCCGGCCCGTCTGCGCGGAAAGCCTTGTGGCTTCCGCCGAGCCTGCATCTTTGGTCGCGGCCGGTCTCTCAACTCCGGCCGACCCAGGGGACCGCTTCGACGATCTTCGGGCAAGTGTCGGCGCGGGGCGTGATGCCCCACGCCCGTCGCCGGCGGGGTTGTCCATCGCGCCGGCACGGGCTTTTATCGCGCCGGCATCGCTGGTCCGCACCTGGGGCCTCTAGAAGATGCCCGCGCCGAAACCGCCCTGGCCGCGTCGCACCGAGGAGTCGCGGGGAGCCGTCTGGGAGGGCGGGCGATGCGGGCCGCGCGGTTCCGACTCGGCAGGCTCCACATGCGTCCGGTCGGCGAACTTCGCCGCGGGACGGGCTTCGGTTTCGAACTCGTAGAAGTCATCATACCGGGAGACGTACCCGGGCTCCTTGGCCCTCTCCAGTTCGGCGCGGAATTCGTTGATCACTCGCTGCTGGATCAGTTCGCGGCAGGCGGAGTTGATTGGATGGGCGATGTCCGCGTAGAGCTTCGCGCGTCCCTCCTGGTCCTTGATCGCCAAGTCGTCTTTGAGTCGCAGGCCGCACTGGTTGCAGAAGGCCGCTCGGAGATGGTTCTTGCAGCCACACTTGGGACAGTGGGCTGTCAGTTTGCGACTGGGCATCGCGACGAACGGACCATTGGTTCCCTCAATGATTTTCAGGTCGCGAATGACGAAACAGTCGTCGAACGTGATCGAGCAGAATCCCTGCAGGCGATCGTCCGAGTCTTCCATGAGCTTGATGCGAACTTCGGTGATCTCCATGACCAGTCTCCTATCCTTGTACGCTCGCTAGAGCGGTCACCTGCTGGCCCGGGACCAGCGAAACGGCGCGAAAAACGCGGCCCACCCGTCGAGCCTTGAGGACCGCCGCGACGCGTCCCGCGTGCCGCGCATCCCTGCAGACTCCAAAGTAACAGCTTCCGCTGCCGCTCATCTGATGGCCCAACACATCCAGCTGATCGAACGCGCGACGCACCGGCTCCAGGCACGACGAAAGCTTCGCTCCCGCTTCCTGCAGACGATTGAACATCGAAGGCCCGATCCTCGACGGACGGCATGAATCCCAAGCCGCCAGCAGTTCCGCCATGCGCCGGGGTTGCCCGGGCAGGACTGTGTTTCGATAGACGGCGGCGGTGGAAAGTCCCTCGGCGGGTCGCACGATGACCAGATGGAGCCGCGGCCCCATCGCCAGCGGCCGCACCCGTTCGCCGCGGCCGTCGCAGACCGCCGGCCCGCCCGCCAGGAAGAACGGAATGTCGCTCCCCAGCTCCGCTGCCACCTCCGCCAGTTGGTCCAGCGTCCAGCCCAGGCTCCAGACTTGGTTGGCGGCCAGCAGTGCTGCGGCCGCGTCGCTGGAACCGCCTCCCAAACCGGCGGCCGATGGAATCCGTTTGATCAGTTCGGCGTTCGCTCCCCAAGACCGGGGCGTCGCCTTGTTCCCTGCGCGTTCCCGCGCCCGCCGCCTCAGCAGCTCCAACGCTCGCAGCACCAGATTCGTGCCGTCGGTCGGCAGGTCACCGAAGGAGGCATCCACGCCGCCTGTCCCGCTCGTTTCCCCGAGACCGGCTCCCAGATCCCAGCGAGCCGCGAGAAGAAGCCGATCATCGTCACGCGCTTCGAGCCGCAACGTGTCGTAGAGACTGATGGGTACCATGAGCGTTTCGATCTCATGGAATCCATCGAGACGCCGCCCAAGCACCTCAAGATGAAGGTTCAGCTTGGCCGGAGTCCAGATCTCGATTCGCGTCCTGCTTGATCGGACATACATGGGGTGCCTGCACAATCCCTGGCCCAGTGGCCTCTTGCCGACGCGACCGAGGCGTTACCCCGCCCGGCCGACTCCCGGCTGGTCGATCGAGAGTCCTTCCCGAATTCCGGAAACGCAGATCCCGGAAACCCAGAGTGTCTCACATGCGATCCTTCATTAGCGACCCTGAACGGCGAGCTATCCGCTCCCGTCGCCATTCTATTCGGGTGACCTAGAGGGTCAACATCAGCCAGACCTCTTCCCCCATCAAGCTCAACGCAGCCAACCTGCTTCCGCCACCAGACCGATCCGCCCCAGATCTCGCACCTGCGCGCCATCACCAGCAGTGCTATCAACGACGCGTGAAAGTCAAGAAGACAACTGGCGATACCGCGTCCGCCCGGGAATCAAAAACACAGTCGCGCACCCGACGATTTCGATCCGGATCAACGGTAGTTTCCGCAGCGCGCCGTTCCGCCGTGGTTTGTAACGCGGGTTTGTCACGCAGAGCTCTAACGCGCACTGGCGACGTTGGATGTCGGCGCCCGCGTTCAACGACTCGCATCGTCGGCGGGCGAGTCACCGCGCAGCAGTTGGCGAAGTTCGGCGACGCGTTGCTGGAGTTCCAGTTCCTGGCCGCGGGGCACGGGATGGTAGTATTCGCGTTCGACGCCCAGGTAGTCTTGGGCGGCGACGCCTCCGGGCGCGTCATGCGCGTACTGGTAACCGGTGCCATGCCCCAACCGGGCGGCACCGGCGTAGTGGGCATCGCGCAAGTGGCGGGGCACGGGCACGATGGTTCCCTGGCGGACATCGGCAAGTGCCGCGTCGATGGCAAGCGTGGCGGCGTTCGACTTTGGCGCGCATGCCAGGTAGGCGACGGCTTGCGACAGCGTCAACCGGCATTCGGGCATCCCCACGAACTCACACGCCTGCATGGCGGCGGTGGCGAGCACCAGGGCCTGCGGGTCGGCGTTGCCGATGTCCTCGCTGGCCAGGATCACCAGCCGGCGGCACAGGAAACGAATCTCCTCGCCGCCCTCCAGCATCCGCGCCAGCCAGTAGATCGCCGCGTCGACATCGCTGCCGCGAATGCTCTTGATCAGCGCGCTGGCCGAGTCGTAATGATCGTCGCCTGCCGCGTCATAGGCCATGGCCTTGCGCTGCACCGATTCGGCGACGGCCTGTCGGTCCAGGACCACCGGACGTCCTTCGCTGGAGAGCACGGCGACTTCGAGCGCCGACAGCGCGCGGCGCGCGTCTCCATCGGCAAGCTGCGCGAGGTACTCCAGTGTCGCGTCATCCACTTGGACGGGAATCTTCCCCAACCCGCGGTCGGGATCGGCGAGTGCCCGGCGGAGCAGTTGTCGGAGGTCGTCCAGCCCGAGCGGTTCGAACATGAAGATCTGGCTGCGGCTGACGAGTGCCGGATTGACGGCGAAGTAGGGATTGGCGGTGGTGGCTCCGACCAGCACCACCACTCCGTTCTCCACATCGTGCAGCAGCGCGTCCTGCTGCGAACGATTGAAGCGATGGATCTCATCGACGAACAGCAGCGTCCGCCGGCCCGTCGTGGACAGCTCCTCCTCGGCCTCCCCCAGCACCTGCCGCAGTTCCTTGACGCCGCTGGTGACGGCGCTGAGCGACGCGAATCGGGCGCGTGTCTCGCGCGCCAGCAGGTTGGCGAGCGTGGTCTTGCCCGTGCCCGGTGGACCGGCGAACAGGAGCGACATGAGCCGGTCGGCCTGCAGCAGGCGGCGGAGGCGTTTTCCGGGAGCCAGGAAGTGCTGCTGCCCGACGAACTCGGACAGCGACCGCGGCCGCATCCGCGCCGCGAGCGGCTTGGCCTGCTCCCGATGGTTCTTCTCGACGGAATCAAACAGTGACATCTTGTTGGCACCCTATGCTGGTTCCGCGGATCGAAGCCCCCGGCGGGCCATGCCACGCACGGACCTGGGATTAGAACAGGCGAAGCTGCCCGGAGCGAGGCTGGGGCGGCTGGAAGTCGCCGGTGTTGTATTCGAACGGCGGCTCCGAAAAGCCGGCCTGCTGGGCGAACACGCGAAACGTGGCGGCGATCTGGTCCGCGCGCGCGCCGGTGCCCCGTTTGCGTTCGCCGAACTGGCTGCTGTTGAGCTTCCCGCCGCGAACCGAGCGAATGGCGGCCTCCACCTTCGCGGCCTGCAGCGGCCGACGACGCGCCAGCCAGTCGAGGAACACCGGTTCGACACTCCCCGGCAACCGCAGCATCACGTAGCTCGCGCGCCGCGCACCATGGTCCCGCGCCGCACGGAGGATCGCGGCGATCTCGTGGTCGTTCAGGCCCGGGATGACCGGCGCGACCACGACCTGCGTCGGCACGCCCCAGTCGGCCAGTTGCCGCACCGCGCGAAGCCGCGCGGCCGGGCTGCTCGTCCGCGGCTCCAGGTCGCGCACGAGCGACTGGTCGAGACTGTTGATGCTGATGGCCACGGACACCAGTCCCCGCGCGGCCATCGCCTGCAGCAGGTCGCCATCCCTCACCACCAGCGCGTTCTTCGTGATGATCGACATCGGCTGCCGCGCCTCCCACGCCACTTCCAGCAGCCCGCGCGTCAGGCGAAACTCCCGCTCGGCCGGCTGGTAGCAGTCGGTGATTCCCGACACGGTGATCGGTTCCGGCACCCAGGCGTCCCGCGCCAGCCAGGCGCGAAAAAGTTCCGGCGCGCGATGCTTGACGAGAATCCGCGACTCGAAATCCAACCCCGCGTCAAAACCCAGGTACTCGTGCGTCGGCCGCGCGTAGCAGTAACTGCAGCCGTGCGAACAGCCGCGATAAGGATTGATCGAATACCGGAAGTTCACGTCCGGACTGTCGTTCTCCGAGACGATCGACTCCGAAGCGTCCGGCAGGTATTCGGTCCGCAACCGGCCCGGACGACTCCCCTCCTCTTGCCCCTCGCTCTCCTGCGGCTCCTCCTCGACGTGATAGTCGCGAAACCGATTTGCAGGCCGCATCTGCGCGCCACGTCCCACCCAGTCGACACGCGGGCCGTCGCCGCTTCCTGCTTCGCCTTTCCCCTCCGACTGCTCCAACGACGCCGACTCCCGTTCGCGCGCATCCATCGAGCGCGCTTCGTGCCTGTTCGTACCAGAAGAAGGCGATGCGGGACGAGCGGATGGGCGCGCTGCGCGGGAGTTCACGTCCCGCGACTTGCGGCGCGCCATGCCCTCGCAATCATCCTCATCCTTCGATGGAGTCATTCGTCCCCGCTCCAAGACTCATCCCCGCCTTCATCCCAGGCCGCTGACTACTCGAAGAATATCGCCGCGGACCTCCCGACAACAGTACGCGGCCACTTGGGTTTTCTTCCGAGCGACGGTGCACTCACGCGGATAACGAACCGGCCTGTCAATACCTGATGACGCCTCGCACGATGAAATCATCACGCGCCACGAACGTGGTTGAAGGTCCCTTGGTTGGGTTCGTGAACTCCGCTTATAATGGAGCGAGTCGGCAGGAGCCGACGAGCACTGCGGGATCACTGCGGTAATCATTGCGGTAATCACTGCGGCCGGAATCGTGGGGCTCCTTCCTGCAAGGATTCTCAAGGACGGTTGGATTTCCGTGACACTCGATTCCGAGACGCTGAAGTCGTGCAGCCAGCCGTTGGAGATGGTTCGATCTGCCAGCAGCTTGCATCGCCTGGGATAACCGAGAGATGCACTGCACAATCGGCCGCTCGAAAGTGTTTTTTTCCTGACAACTCCACGCTCGGTTTCGGTCCCTGCGGAGCCTCCGGCGAGTGCCTTGTCGACGCGACCGCGTGACCCGCCGGTCCACGGCGTCCAGGCCTTCGTTCGGCACTTTCGCTGCCTCCGATCCCGCGTTGATAACCATCGAGATTTGCACCCCACCGATCGACGAACGAGGCTCTGCCGGATTGCGGAAGAAAACGCCGCGACCGAAACGGCTCGGCTTCACGGGCGCTTCTTTGCGAGCCCCGTCGCATGCGTCGTGTCGGCCCGGGGAATCAGGAGAGGTGCCCTGTGCCTGTCGTACGACCCAAGATCGCCGAGTTGGTTTTTCAACTCTACGGGCGTGCCTTGCACCCGGAGCTGTTTGACATCCACCAGACGCGGACGGTGGAGCGTGGAGGGCAGCAGGCCACCGTGCAGATCACCAGCGCCGGCCATGTGGTCACCTGGCGCTATGAAGGCATCACGCTGACCGAAGTGGCGGCGGCGGCCAACCATCCCCTGCCCCAGCGGCGACGCCTCATGTCGCACCGGCTGCATGGCGAGCGTCGTGATGAACTGGAGTGCCGTGGAGGCTGCTCCTACCAGATGCGTTTCCAGCTGGAACCCATGAACCCCAGCGTCTTCTGGTCGTTCCAGCAGGAGCTGATCAACAACGGCCAGCGACAAGGAATGCTCCATACCTTCGACTCCAGCGGCCGTGTCGCCCTGGGAGCCATCAGCTACATCCATCTCGAAGCCCGCAATCGCAGCTTCCGCGTACAGGCCATTCACTCGTTTCCCGATGACAGCGCGATCGTGAAAAGCGAATCGATCTTCCGCCTGCCAGGAGCCTCCGCGAAGGGCGACTAGAGCGGCCCGCCCCGAGTCGGATGCGATCACGCAGCCCGGCCCCGCTCTCTCCAAAACTGTCGCTACCTGAGAAACGCTCGCAACGCCTCGTTGACGGCCGCCGGGTTTTCCAGGGGAGCCATATGGCCGGCGGCGGGGATTTCCACCAAGGATGCCCCCGGGATTCGCTCCGCCATCGCCCGCATCTCCCCTGGCGGCGTGATGCGATCCTCCTCGCCACAGAGAGCCAGCACGGGCACTGAGATGCTCGCCAGGGCCTCGGTCATGTCCGGCCGCGCGGCCATCGCGCGCTGGGCGGCAGCGATCGTTCGCGGGCTCGTGCCGTTCATCACTTCCAGGGTGCGTCGGACCTCGTCGGAGCGGTCTCGCGTCGAGGACGCCGCGAACAGCCGCGGCAGCATCTCTTCGGTCAGCACCGGCACGCCCTCGGCGAGCACGCGATCGGCCACGCGCCGTCGCGCCTCGGCGGCCGTCGCCGAATCCGCCGCCGCGCGCGTGTCGCACATCACCAGGGCCCGCACGCGGTCGGCGTGGCGAGCCCAGAACTGCCAGCCGACATAGCCGCCCATCGACAACCCGACATACGCCACTGGTTCCGTGACCGACAGGCGATCCAGGATCACGGCCAGATCATCGGCCAGCAGCGGGAGGGTAAGTTCGTCCTCGACGGGCAAACTGCCGCCAAAGCCACGGAGATCGGGGGCGATCAGGCGAAAGTCGCGGGAGAGATCGGAGAACTGATGCGTCCACATCTGGTGGTCCAGCGGGAAGCCATGCACCAGCAGCAGCACCGGCCCGGTGCCTTCGTCGCGCACACGCCAGGTGACATCCCGGCCGGTTACCTCACGGATCATCGCCGCGACTCCGCGAGCTTTTCTTCAAAGAACTTGAGCTGGCGCTGGATCATGCCCGAATGCGGCTCCAACTCCACGGCGCGTCGCTGCTGCCGCGCCGCCTGCTCCACATTGCCCAGGGCGTAGTAACAGCGGGCCAGCGTATCCAGGTAACCAGCTTCGTTGGGGGCCAGTTCCAGGCTGCGCAGGCTGCTTTCCAGCGCCGACTGGTAGTCGCCCGTGGTGTTGGCCACCAGCCACGCGTATTGATTGTGCTGCATGGCCAGGAAGCGAGTTTCCTCGTCCGACTGGAGCGTGCTGAACTGCGCGGTGGCGGCGGCGATCTGGGCCCGATAGTGCTCGCGCAGCCGCCGGATCCGCTCCGCTGTCTGCGCCTGCCACACATCGTCCGTCTGTTCAGCGCGGTGCATGGCGATCAGGATGTCCGCGTTGTTCTGGTCATGCCGCAACGCCAGTTCCAGTTGCTCCCGCTGCTCCGCGAACTTCTTCTCACCGGCCAGCGCCTGCGAGTGCGAAAAATGCATCTGGCTGCGGATCTGCATGGGGACCTTGGAAAGCTCCTGGACCATGCGCACGACCGACTTGTCGCGCTCCATCCAGTCAACGGCCATCTTGAAGGCTTCGTACGCATCGCGGTCGCGGCCCTGGTCGTGGTACATCCACCCGAGACGGATCATCGCCTCCAGCGGCGGGTGCGTGGGCGGATCGGTGGGGCGTGCCACCGATCGGTACTCGCGTTCGGCCCATTCCAACATGCCACGGTTCTGCTGGTCCATCCCCAGCTCTACATGCAGGAAAGGCCTTTCGGGCAGTTGAGCCTGCAGCGCCTTGGCGACCAGCGTCTCGGCCTCGTCACGCTTCTCGCGCCGCGCCAGCGACTCGGCGCGCCGATACATCAGGTGCGGATCTTCCGCGAACGGCTTGGGAAAACGTTCGACCAGCGGATCCATCAGCGGAAAAGCTTCGGCGTCCAGCAGCCAGTTGGCGGTCAACAGCAGATCCTCGCGCGACTCCCCCTGTTGCTCCAGCAGGCGCCGCATCACCGCCAGCGCGTCGTCCTCGCGTCCCGCCTGCCGCGACGAAACGACCTGCCAACGCAGGAACTCGGCGTGGACCCGTTGCCGAACCGGATCGCGCCGCTGCTTCAGTTCCGCGTCTCCGGCGTCCATGAGCATCCGCCAGGCATCGGCGGTGGAAGCCGGATCGTCCAGGTGCTGGGCGAATGCGCGCAGCCACTGCGACGAAACGCGCGGGCTGTCGCCGATGGTCACGCGAACCAGCGCCGCGAGCTGGCCCGCCGGCATCAGCTCCTCGGTACTCCAGGGCGAACGCGGCAGCGAAGTGCGCATGATGCGGAGCGCGGCGAGACGCGCCAGGTCCTCGGAGGTTTCAAAGCGAGCCAGCCGGCACAGGGGCCCCAGGCCTTCGCCCGCGGGCAACTGGGCCAGCTGAGCCAGCCGCACCTCCCGCGATTCATCGTCTTCCTGCCGGTAGTTGCGCAGGATCTTCTGCACACCCTCCGAATCCCCGTCCCGCACCCAGGCGATGCGGATCGAACGAAACAGATACTCGGCCTGCTGCCGCACTTCGGCATCCGGGTGGTCGAGTGCCGCGTGGAGCGCATCGAAGGCGTGAATTCCGCGCCGCGACAGAGCCTCCTGTGCCTTCTGCCGCGCCGCGTACTCCGACGCACCCAACTGTTCTATCAGCGCCGCGATCGGCACATCGGCCGACATTCCGGATGCGGCAGCGGGGTCTGCCGAATCGGAGTCGGACGCCGGCGCTTCGGCGGTGTCGGACACGGCAACTTCGGAGCCGGTCCCAGGACGCGTGGCCTCAGGAAGGGCAGGTTCCGAGCCGGGCGTGCTTCCGGAAACGTCGGCCTTCGCCGCGACGCGTGTCTCCGATGCCTCCTCGGGCGCGGAAGCCCGCAGACTCATCGGCAGCAGGAGCGTCGAAAGCAAACCGCCGCTCGCCAGCAGCACGGGCAGCCACCGATGCCAAGCCACGGCTCTTCGCGCCCCGCGCAGCGACAGACGGGAGCGTGCACGGAAAGCCGGAGCCGAATCGTTGGCGGCCGGGAGCGACCGCGGGCAGAACGGATGGTCAGATCGACGAGTACTCATCGCTCACGGCTCGCTGTGACAAAAACGTTCGTGCCCGTTCGCTCTGGCCGAATCCCCGCCCGGAATCGTTCGACCGCCCGACTTCCTGTCCTCGTTTTCTGCTCCCGCGCCAGGCTCCCCGAGTCAGGTGACGCCCTCCATGCGATCGATATATCGCCGCAGGCGTTCGTTCTCATCCTGCATGTCGCGCAGTAGCAGCATGTTCTCCACCCGCTTCAGCAGCTCCGGCTTGGTCACCGGTTTGCTGAGGAAGTCGTTGGTCCCGGCCGCAATCGCCCGCTCGATGTCGCCCAGTTCGTTGAGAGCCGTAACCATGAGCACCATGATCGACCGCGTCTCGGGATTGGCCTTCATCTGCTGGCAGACCTCGAACCCGCTGCGTTTGGGCATCATCACATCCAGCAGCACGAGGTCCGGCCGGAAGCTAGCCACCTTGGCCAGCGTCTCCTCGCCATCGTAAGCAAACTCGAGCTGGCAAGGCACTTCGGCCAGGTAAGCCTCGAGTAGTTCGGCGTTTGCCTGGTTGTCGTCGGCGATCAAAATGCGTGCCTCTTGCATGACACCTCCGCAACGGTTGTATCTGGGCCCGAAGGGCTGAAGCTGCCGGGTTCGATCGGCCGGTTTTGAAATACAGGGCACCCACCGGGGTACAAACTCCCGCGCTGCGTCACCCGCCGTCGCAACCAGCCGATACGCAATTCTGCCAGGCGATAGACTGGGCGATAGACTGGGGGCGAAAGGCCGGGCGTTTCAGGTCCCCTGTCCCGCGTCTCGCCGCGAGCTGCGGGGTGGTTCTGTCCCCGCGGGCGATTGTAACCCATGAAGGGCTATCGAGCGAAGCGGAATCGGCCCGCGTTGCCACCCGCGCGTTCCAACGGTCGGGGCGCGCGGCGTGGGAATGCAGCAAGTGGCGGCGGGAAACATGGTCTTCCCGCCCTTTTCGTCCTCCTTGCTTCTTGGCCGAAAGCAGGCAGTTCGAGCTGCCGGGACCTCAGACCACCACGGCCGTGCTGGCCATGGCGGGGACGGGGAACTGCTGGCAGAGCTCTCGGACGGCCTGCCGCACTTCGGACAGCACCCGCTCATCCTCGGCGTGGCTCAGCGCCCGCAGCATCCACTGCCCGACCTGCTTCATCTCTTCGGCGCCCATGCCCCGCGTCGTCAACGCGGGCGTACCCACGCGAACCCCGGACGGGTCCATCGGCTTCCGCTGGTCGAACGGGATCATGTTCTTGTTGACGGTGATGCCGCACGCATCGAGTGCCTTCTCCGCCAGTTTGCCGCCGATTCCGAGCGGCGTGACATCGACCAGCAGCAGGTGGTTGTCCGTGCCGCCGCTGACCAGTCGCAGGCCGCCGGCCAGCAGCACTTCGGCCAGCGTACGGGCGTTGTCGATGACACGCTGCGCGTAGATCTTGAAGTCCGGCTGGAGGGCTTCTTGGAAGCAGACCGCCTTGCCGGCGACGACATGCATCAGGGGTCCGCCCTGCAGGCCCGGGAAGACGCTGCGGTCCAGATCCTTCGCGTCGGCTTCGCGGCACAGGCAGAGTCCAGCGCGCGGACCGCGAAGGGTCTTATGGGTGGTGGTGGTCACGAAGTCGGCGACGGGCACGGGGTTGTTGTGCAGACCGGCCGCGACCAGCCCCGCGTAGTGGGCCATGTCGACCATCAACCGGGCTCCGCAATCGCGGGCGATTTCGGCAAACTTCGCGTGCGGAATCTCCCGCGGATACGCACTCGCCCCCGCCACGATCAGCTTCGGCTTATGCTCCCGCGCCAGCTGGGCCACCTGGTCAAAGTCGATCCGATGGGTGTCCGGCGTGACTCCATAGCTGAGGAAGCGGTAGAGCTTGCCGGAGATATTCAGGTTCATGCCGTGGGTCAAATGCCCGCCGTGCGCGAGGTTCAGGCCCAGCACGGTGTCGCCCGGTTGCAGGATCGTCAGGTAGACGGCCATGTTGGCCTGCGAACCGGAGTGCGGCTGCACATTCGCGTGCTCCGCGCCGAACAGCTGGCAAGCTCGCTCCCGCGCCAACTGCTCCACCACGTCCACATGCTCGCAGCCGCCGTAGTAGCGACGCCCCGGGTAGCCTTCGGCATACTTGTTCGTCAGCACGCTTCCCACGGCCTGCATGACCGCGTGGCTCGTATAGTTCTCGCTGGCGATCATCTCCAAACCGTCGCGCTGCCGCACCGACTCAGCCTGGATGGCATCCCAGATTTCCGGATCTTGCTGCTGCAGAGGATTCATGGCGAAACTCTTGGCCTTCGTATTCGGGAACGTGTGAATTCGGGAAAGTAGGTCTGCGGGAACTGGGCCTGATCGACCGGACGATCGCGGGCGATACCCGGCGGGGCGTCCTTCGATAGGATAGGGCGTTCCGCAGCCGGGAGAAGCCAGCCAGCCGCGAAAGCCTTTGCCTGCGGCATGGAGGCCCCCGCCGGCGGGGTCTGAGCCCTCTGCCAGGGGCAGCCAGCCCCGCCTTCGGCCCGCCCTGCCCTGCCAGGTGGTCCTGCCGCTGCCCGGAAGGCCTGATTGTTGAACGCCTTGCCGAACGCGTCAATTGGGGCCGACCAGCCGGAGCCTCCCGATCGGGGCACGGCCAACCGGGGTGGGCCAGCCCCCGGATGCGGCTGGTCGCCGTGCGGCAAGTATTGCGACGATCGGCTACCGGGTCGAGCTCGCTGGTCGCTCCAAATCTTCCCGAGCGTGCTCCGCCGGCAGGATCTCCACGCGAAGCGAGCCCTCGTTATCCGACAACCGGTCCGCTCGTTCGTTCACGCGAAGATAGAGCATGCCGTCGAGATCGGCGGTCCACTCGGTTCCCAAACCGATCGGCACGGACTTCCAAGGCAGGCTGCGGCGGGATGAGTCGAGGGGGCGCACCGAGGCCAGCAGTTCCCCCCGCGGTCGCCCGCGATGGTACTCAATCGTCACCCCGCCCGCTTCGCTCTCCCAAGGTGGATTCCCCTCCTGCAGCCGATAACGGCCGCTGGCCCGCAACTGGTATTGCTGCCCTTTCGTCACACGCCAGCCCGTGGCCTGCCAGCCCTGTCGAGCCGACAACTCGGCGGTCGACGACGAACTCAGCGGCACCGGCTCGGCACGCGTCTTCCCCGGCTCCACCGGCTGCTCCTGCACGACATCCTCGGCAATCGCGTAGCCATAGTCCATCTGGTCGAGAAAGATGAACCAGGAGTCATCCAGAGTCGGCGCGACCGTCCGCAGTTCCGCAAGAAGGCCGCGTGTCCAGCGCGTGTCCTTGGGACTCCGACGTTCGGCCAGCGCGCGGACGCGTCGACGGAACACATCCTGGGTTTGCGGGTGTTGATCGAGCAGCGTCACGAGCGCCCACGACCAGGCGTAGCCGCGGACCTCCTGGAACGCCTCGGGCGGCAGAGCCGCGACCTGGTCCACGGTCAGCGGCCGCCCGGCCGCCACGGCTTCGCGCAGCAGGCGGATCCGTCCCCAATAGGGGAACTGCTCCCTGTCTTGCGGAAAAACAGCCAGTTCCAACTGGTCATCCCGAATCCGATGCGTGGCAAGGTAGTCAGCAAGTCCCTCGGCCAGCCAGGCAGGTCCGACCGTGCCCAGGAACTGATTCATGAAGGCATGCGTGCCCTCGTGAAGCCACAGGTGGCGCTGGTAGTAAGCACTCGGCTGTTCCCGAGTCCAGAACTGGGGACCACGCTGATAGCCGTGCAGGAAATCGGGCAGGTCGTCGGGCCACAGCCCCGCCTGCCGGAACCGCTCCTCGCTGCGCGCCACAAAACCACGCAGTCGCCAGGAATCGGTTCGCTCCAACGCCACGGCGAAGTATTCGCACCACTGCGGAATCGCCTGCTCGAACCATTCGGGCAGCTGATCCAGTTCGGGATCGGAGGGCAGGTCGGTGAGCAGCGTGACGCGTTCGGAGCGAGCCTGGTGGAAGCCGGCGGGGGTTGGTACCGGCGCGGGGCGCTCGCCAGTCGGCGTCGACAACGGCTCCGCCGGCAGATCCTCGCTCGCCATCACCGGGTTTGCCCCGCCCGGCAGCCAGGCCACAAGCCCCAGCAAGACGCCGGCCAGCAGCCAGCCAGCGACGGCGGCACGAGCCGCCAGGTGCGGTCGGTCGTTCGTCGCTGCCGCGTCGTCCTGCCACCTTGTCACGCGATTCTCCGCCCCCTTCATCGAATGGTTCTCTCGCGTCGGGCTGCGTGCCTCGTCACGGGGATCGCCCCTCCGCAGTGGCCCTTGGCGCCGCGCCGGATGCTCTCATGCGTTTCCCGCTCGACCAGCGTATCGAACATCTGCCGCATTCGATACCAAAATAGTCCCGGTTGCTGAGGGACTCGAAAGATCAGCCCGGGCGTTCCATAATCGGATCCCTGGAAGCACCCGTTTCCAGCGGTTCCAAGGGGAATGATCGTTCGCGGGAGTTCCCGGGGC
>CAZUJM010000061.1:19056-26944 GCA_964620405.1 uncultured Pirellulaceae bacterium
TCTGTCGAAAGCCGCCGCCTGTGCAACCCGATCGCCCCGGTTCGACCGTTGCTCCCGTGCGACCAGCTTACCGCGGGCAGAGCCTCCAGCCACGTTCTCCGGGGTACGGGCAAGTTGCGGTCGCTGCGTTTGGCATGGCCTGGAGCTGGCTGGGCGCATCGGCCTGCCGGCAGGCTCCGAGTCACTGGCGGAGGCTCCTTGTCGTCGCGATGGTGCTGTGGACCAGCGCCGGCTGCCTGCGTCCAGCGGACAAGGAGGTGGTCGTCTACACGGCGCTGGATCGAGAGTTCAGCCAGCCGATTTTTGACGAGTTCACGCGACGCACGGGGATTCAGGTGCGAGCGAAGTACGACACGGAGGCCAACAAGACGGTGGGGTTGGCCAACCTGATCCTGCACGAGCGGGCGAGGCCGCGATGCGACGTGTTCTGGAACAACGAACTGCTGCACACCCTGCGGTTGCAGCAGGCAGGCCTGCTGGCTGAGTATCGGTCGCCGATGGCGGAAGCCTACCCGGCGGCCTACCGGTCGCCGAGCGGACTCTGGCACGGATTCGCCGCCCGCGCGCGGATCCTGCTGGTGAATACGGACCGAGTTCCGGGGAACCGGAGGCCGCGGTCGCTGGAGGACCTGCTGGATCCGCAGTGGCGCGGCCAGACGGGCATCGCCAAGCCCCTGTTTGGTACCACCGCCACGCAGGCCGCCTGCCTGTTCGCGGCTTGGGGGCCGGAACGGGCCCAGGCTTTTTTGGGGAAGCTGGTCGAGCAAGGCGTGCAGGTGCTTCCGGGAAACCGGCAGGTCGCCCAGGCCGTGGCCAGCGGTCAGTTGGCGTTCGGCCTGACCGACACCGACGATGCGGCCCTGGAGATCGAGAAAGGCAGCCCGGTGGCGATCGTCTATCCCGACGCAAACTCCTTCCCCGAGGAGGCTGCCGGGCTGCCGGCAGGCGGGCAGCAACGGCCGGCGGCCGGTGGGACGCTGGTGATCCCTAATTCGCTGGCGATCCTGGCCGGTTGTCCCCATCCGGAGACGGCCCGGCAACTGGTGGACTTCCTGCTGTCCGCCGAGGTCGAGGCCGCCCTGGCCAGGGGGCCAAGCGCTCAGATCCCTTTACAACCGGGCGTCCCCGCTCCCCGACACCTGGGCGGTATCCAGAATGTCGAGCTGATGCAGGTGGATTTCGCCGCCGCGGCCATGCTCTGGAACGAGGCCGCGCAGTGGCTGGCGGGAAGGTTCAATGAGGACGCTTCGGGCGGGGAAGCACCCGCGGAAGGCTCGGCGCCTGCTCGGTGAGCCGATGCCTTCTCCAGGTTGGCCCGAGCCGCAAACTCGCCCGTTAGCTCGAATACTCCGCAACTGGCCCAGTCTTCGCGTCCCCGAGTGATTCACTGCCCGCCTGTCTTGCCACGACACGGACGGTTCCCGGGAAAAGCCAATGTGACGTAGAGTGAATGCAACGGGACGGTTGTCCCCGTCGTTCCGATGGAGCGTCCCGGCGCGAAAGGCGGAAGGATACCAAGGGGGTTTCGCCGATTTGCGTTTGTGGGTCGATGGGGAGAGGGTTAGAATGAGTCGGCAGAACGCCGAACTGTCCCCTCTAGAGTCCGAGGTTTCGGGTCTTATTCAGGCAGAGAGGAGCAATCCGCGTGCAGGTCAACATCTCAACTCGACACGGCCATCTTGGAACGACCACTCAAGAAAAAATCACCGAGAAAGTAGCGAAGCTCACGCGTTTTCACGAGCGTTTGACGGCAATCGAAGTGACGGTTGACTTGGGTAATGAGGAGCAGCCGAGTCTGGAAATCCAGATAACGGCGGAGAAAGCGGGCAAGTTTGTGGCTTCTGCCAGCGCCGAGCAGTTGCTGACGGCCCTGGACACCGTGATGCACAAGCTGGAGCAGCAGTTGAAGAAGCACAAGGAGAAGGCGGGAGACCACCATCACTCGACGGTGAAACGGGCGGAACCGACCGAGTAGAGGGAGAGATCCGGCCGACGCCCGGAAAGGGTTGGCTTCCCGGCCGCTGAGTATACCTGCGGCCGCTGGGCTACACCTGCCGCCGCTGGGTACCATCAGGAGACGAGCGCGTGGCATGTCCTACGGGATCGCCCGTTTTCCGGTGGCGTGAGGTACCGGCGACCGGGGGACTTTGACCCTGGGACTTTGGCCGTGGGGGTTTGACGGGGGTGGTGACCAGGGGCTGAGTATCGTTGGTGGGATGTCGCCTCGGTGGGCTGTTTTTCGCGGGCGGCTGGCACGGGGTCGATTAAAACACGGGAGCACGACGCGCGGGGCTGCGGCAGTGGGACGGATTGACGAGCCTGGGCCATGACGCGATCGAGGAAGGGAACGAATGAAGTTCGCAGATTTTATTTGTCACGAAGCGATACGAGCGGAACTGGTGGCGGACGACAAGGAGTCGGTGATTCGCGAGCTGGTGGACTCCCTGGTGAAGGCAGGACGGGTCGGGGCGGAAGACAGCGAGGACATTGTTCGGGCGATCATCAAGCGCGAGGAGTTGGGCAGCACGGGGATTGGTCGTGGAGTGGCGGTGCCGCACACGAAGCATCCGAGCGTGGAGCGTCTGGTGGGAACGGTGGGCATCAGCCATGACGGCGTCGATTTCGACAGCTTGGATGGTGAGAAGGTGCAGTTGCTGTTCCTGCTGGTTTCGCCTCCAGATCGCCCGGGCGACCACTTGCGGGCGTTGGAGAACATCTCGCGGCAGCTCCGCGACGACATGTTCTGCAAGTTCCTGAAGCAGGCCAAGACGCCCGAGGATATCGGGCAACTGCTGCAGGAAGCGGACAACAACCAGTTCGTTTCGTAACATCGCTGGCGGGGACGGAACGAACGATGATGGAGGCGACCGCAAGTCGAACGGTGACGATCGTGAATCCGCAGGGATTGCACGCGCGCCCGGCGGACATGTTCGTCAAGCTGGCGAACCGGTTCTCGTCGACGGTGAGCGTTCGCAAGGGGCACGAGACGGTCGACGGAAAGAGTATCCTGAGCATTCTGACGCTGGGGGCGGAAGAGGGAACCCAGCTGGAAATCACGGCCACCGGGCAGGATGCCGAAGCGGCGTTGGCCGCGCTCTGCGACCTCGTGGACCAGGGCTTCGAGCTGAACGAACCGAGCGAAGCGAACAACAGCCCGTGGCTCTAGGGCCCGGCCGGTCGCTCCGCCCGTTCTGTTCCTGAAGCGATTTCCCGGTCAGCGATCGCACGAAGGTCTCCTTCGCGCGAGAGCAGCTTGGCGGCAGTCAAGCGGCAGAAAAGAGAACAGAGAAAAGACACCGGTCGAGATGCCGGCGAGGAACCAGACAGGGCTACATCGTAGTCCCAGCAGAACGGTTCGCTCGAGGGGATTCCTGCGGAAGAGGATTCCCGGGCTGGACCGAGGGGCGACCGGCTTGGATGCGAGACGGTCAGGAGCCTCTTGGGCCCACACGAGCGGCCAGCACGGAATGCAGTCGAGAATACAACCACCATATACGGATGCGGGCAACGTGGCTCGAACGGAGCCTCCTGTCGGCGTCGCTGCAGCGGCTAGACCGCGGCGGAGATGCGGAAGCGTGTCGGTCGAAGTAGCGGCTTCGTCCTGGCGATGAGTATCGCGGGCGAGTCGTGATCGGCGGCGCGAGGAGGATCCGAGCGGAGGCTTTCCCAGGTGGGGAAGTCGCCGTCAGGGTCCCGCGGCGAAACGGCCTGAAGAGGACCGGTCCAAGGCGTGCGGGGGAAGCAATTCACCCGCACGGGATCGGCCTGGGGAGGCGGTTCGCGGAGCGTCCCCGACTCGTCGATGACCGGCGGTGAACCAGTCGCCGGTTGACGAAGTTCGGCCATGCCCCGCTTCAAGTGATCATGCAGACCTTCCAGGGAATTGCCGTTTCGCCCGGCGTGGCGATCGGAGAAGCGTTCGTTGTCGACAACGAAGGCTTCCGGATTCCTCGTCGATTCATCGCTCCTGAAGCGGTGGAAGGAGAACTGCTTCGCCTGCGGACTTCGGTCGATTCAGTGGCCATGCAGTTGCAGGAGTACGCCCAGGACGTCTCGGTGCAGCTGGGCGAGCAATACGGCGCGATCTTCCGCGCGCAGCTGCAGATGCTCCGCGACTCCCGGCTCCAGGAAGAGCTGCAGCTGCTGATCGAGCAGCGACTCTATTCGGCCGAGTACGCGGTGAGCCGCGCCTTGCGGCGTTACGCGAAGGTGTTTGAGCGGCTGGAAAACCGCTACATGGCGGAACGAGCGCATGACATTTTCGACATCGAGAAGCGACTGCTGCACGATCTTCTCGGGCGGAAACGCGAAGGCTTGTCGAATCTGTCGTCGCCGGTGCTGCTGCTGGCGCATGACTTGACTCCCAGCGAGACGGCCAACCTGAACCCGGAGTACGTGCTCGGCTTCGCGGCCGAGATCGGCGGTCCGGGCGGCCATACGGCGATCGTCGCCGAAGCGCTCGAAATCCCTGCCGTCGTGGGAGCCGGCACCTTTGTCTCGGAGGTCTCGGGCGGGGACCTGGTGATCATCGACGGCGACGAAGGCCGGGTGATCCTGAGGCCCGACGAGGCGACCCTTTTCCGCTACCGCCAGCAGGCCGAACTGCAGCGCAACCAGGCCCAGCGGCTCGAGGCCCTCCGCGATCTCCCGGCGGAAACCACCGACGGCGTGCACGTGGAGCTGTGCGCGAACATTGAATTCCCGCGGGAGGTGGTGGCTTGCCGGGCGCGTGGCGCCGACGGCGTGGGGCTCTATCGCACGGAGTTCCTGTATTTGGGCAGCAGCCATGATCCGACGGAGGAGGACCATTTCCGAGCCTATTCGGAGGTGGTGCAGGCCATGCAGGGCAAGCCGGTGGTGATCCGCACCCTGGATCTTGGCGCCGACAAGATGGGGCTCGGCCAGCGTTCCGAGCACGAGAAAAACCCGTTCCTGGGCCTTCGCAGCGTCCGCCTGTCGCTGCGCAACCTCCCCCTGTTCCGTCGCCAGCTGCGGGCGATCCTGCGGGCGAGCGCCTTGGGGGACGTGCGGGTGATGTTCCCGCTGATCAGCACGCTCGGCGAGCTGCGGCAGGCCAAGTCGGTGCTGACCGACCTGATGGACGACCTGGATGCCGAAGGCGTGCCGTTCAATCGGCAGCTGCCCGTGGGCATGATGGTGGAGGTGCCGGCGGCGGCCACGTTGATCGAGTGGTTTGTGCAGGAGGTGGACTTCCTGAGCATCGGAACCAACGACCTGATTCAGTACACTCTGGCCGTCGACCGGGGCAACCGGGATGTGGCTTCGCTGTACAATGCGGCGGACCCGGCCATCCTGCACCTGGTGCGGCGCGTCGTGGCGGCGGGCGACCAGGCCCGCATCTCCACCTCGCTGTGCGGCCAGATGAGTTCCAGTCCGCTGTTCACGATGCTGCTGCTGGGCCTGGGGCTGCGGCACCTGAGCGTACCGCCGAGTGCGATTCCCGAGGTCAAACGGGTATGCCGGCAGGTGAGCTTGGCGCAGTGCGAGGCAGTGGCGCAGAAGGCGCTGCGGCTGGATACGGCTTTGGAGGTGAACGACTATTTGAAACAAGAACTGGCTCACGCGGTGCCTCACGCGGCCGAAGTGATGAGCCGAACTTGAACGGGTGATGGCGGCCTGCGGCCGGCATCGACCACCCCGCCGTGGCCTCCCGGGGTCTCGGCAATACCGAGGGGGAACGTGGCTCGGTCGCGGCCTGATCCAGATCCGCCACCTACGCCGTGAACTGCCGGGCAAGGAACTGCATGGAACGACATCGACTGCGAATACGTTTCCGCAAGACGGATGACCTGCGCCAGATCAGCCATCGCGACCTGGCGCGAGTCTGGGAGCGGCTGCTGCGCCGGGCCCGCCTCGCGCTCGCCATGAGCCAGGGCTTTCATCCGCATCCCAAGATCAGCTTCCCCTCCGCGTTGGCCGTGGGCATCGAAGGCCGGGCCGAAGTCGTGGAGGTGACGCTGACGGAAAACGTCGAGGCGTCGGCAGCCCTGGAGCGGCTGGTCCAGCACTCCCCACCGGGACTGGTGATTGAGAATGTGACGGCTTTGGAGGACAGCCACCCCAAGGCCGCCGTGGAACGCATGACTTATGAGATCGAGATTCCCGCCGAGCGGCAGGGAGCGGTGGCGTCGGCCATCCAGCAAGTGCTGGCCTGCGAACACGTGCCCTTCGTCCGGGAGGGCCGGGCCCAGCCGCTGGATGTCCGGGCCGCCTTGGTCGCCTGCCAGCTGGAAGGCGGTCGGTTGCGGTTCAGCCTGCGGGATTCCGGGGAAGCCCAGGTGCGTCCCCGCGAGATCCTGGCCGTCCTGGGAGTCGACGATCTGGAACATCAAGGTAGCTGGCTCACCCGCACCGAAGTGGTGCTGGAGGATGAGTCGCCCGCTAAACAAGGAGCCGCCCGATGACCTCGGCCGCCAAACATCGCGAGTCGCCTCGGACTCCGGAGAAAAAAGGAAACGTCATGAAGAAAGAGATGCTGATCAACGTCGCTCAGCCCGAGGAGTGCCGGATCGCGATCGTGGAAGACGGGGTTCTGGAAGAGCTGTACATCGAGCGAGCGAGCCAGGACAACTATGTCGGCAACATCTACAAGGGCAAGGTGGTAAACCTGGAGCCCAGCATCCAAGCGGCCTTTGTCGACTTCGGCGTCGGCCGCAATGGGTTCCTGCACATCAGCGATGTGGAGCCGCAGTACTACCGCCAGGGCGGCTACGATCCGGCCAACCTGGGCGACGACGCGGGGCACGACGAGGACACCGAGTTCGATGACAGCGACAGTGGCAGTGGCAGCCGTCGCGACCGCAACGGATCGAAGCGACCGCATCGGACCAGCTCCCGGCCCCGTTTCAAGCCGCCGATCCAGGAGATCTTCCGCCGCGGCGATGAAGTGCTGGTGCAGGTGATCAAGGAAGGCATCGGCAACAAAGGTCCGACGCTGTCGACCTACATCAGCATCCCCGGCCGATACCTTGTGCTGATGCCCGCCCTCGGCCGCGTCGGCGTCTCCCGCAAGATCGACGACGAGGAAGACCGGAAACGGCTCCGCGACGCGCTGCTCGACCTGAATCCCCCCAAGGGGCTCGGCTTCATCGTCCGCACCGCCGGCCAGGGCCGCACCCGCCGCGACCTCTCCCGCGACCTCGCCTACCTGCTGCGGCTGTGGAAGGTCCTCGTCCGCCGCGTCAAGAACAAGCCGGGGCCGGTCGACATCTACGAAGAAAGCGACATGATCATCCGCACGATCCGTGACATCTTCACGGGCGACGTGGATGCGATCTACATCGACGAGAAGAACGCCTACGAACGCGCGCGGGAATTCCTGCGGCTCGTCATGCCCAAGTATGTCGATCGCCTGAAGCTCTACGAAGGCGGCGAACCGCTGTTCTACAAGTACAAGCTGGAGCAGGAGATCGCCAACATCCATCGCCGCGAAGTGGCCCTCAAGGGCGGCGGTTCGATCGTCGTCGACACCACCGAGGCGCTCGTCGCCATCGACGTCAACAGCGGCAACTTCCGCACCGATGATTCGGCCGAGGAGACGGCCTACCAGCTGAACCTCTCGGCGGCGCGGGAGATCGCCCGCCAGCTGCGGCTGCGCGACCTGGGCGGCGTCATCGTGAACGACTTCATCGACATGCGGAAGGAACGCCACCGTCGCAACGTCGAACGAGCGCTCCGCGATGCCATGGCCCGCGACCGGGCTCGCACCCGCATCCTCCGCACCAGCCCCTTCGGCCTCATCGAAATGACTCGCCAGCGCATCCGGCCCAGCCTGAAACGGAGCGTCTTCACCGACTGCCCCTGCTGCTCCGGACGCGGCGTCGTGAAGACCGAGGAGAGCATGTCGATCGAAGTCATCCGGCTGCTG
>CAZUJM010000062.1:0-8842 GCA_964620405.1 uncultured Pirellulaceae bacterium
CCGGGCCTTCCGAACGACGCGCCGGCGCCGACCGTGCTGCCGGAAAGCCTGGGGCGATTCGACCTGCGGGAGTGCCTGGGCCAGGGCGGCTATGGCGCTGTCTACCGCGGCTACGATACGCTCCTGAAACGTGACGTGGCGATCAAAGTCGTGCATGCGTCACGGATTGGCCGCAACAGTGCGTTCAGCTCGATCGACATGGTGCTGAATGAGGCGAGGAACGTAGCCCAGTTGCGACACCCGAACATCGTCTCCGTGTACGACGCGGTGCTGACGGAGCCGTACTTGTATCTCGTGTACGAATTGTGCGACGGATCGACGCTGTCGTTCTGGATGGAGACGCAGCGAGAGGAGATGGATCCGGCCCTGGCGGCTCGCATCGTCGAGCAGTTGGCCGATGCGCTGGACCACGCGCACCAGCGGGGCATGGTGCATCGCGACATCAAGCCGGACAATATCTTGATCGACAAGAGTTCGGAGGGCGCGAACCGGCTGCCGTTCACCGCGCGGCTCGCCGACTTCGGCCTGGCCATGTCCGACGAAGGCATCGACGCGCCGGGGCGGACTCCGTCGCCGATCGACAAGGCGGGCACGCTGGAATACTTGCCTCCGGAACGTCTGCTGGACGGAGCGCCGGCGTCCTCGCCGCGCGGCGACCTCTACTCGCTCGGCGTGGTCTTCTATCGGCTGCTCACGGGCCAGCTCCCGATAGAACCGGACAAGCCGCTGGTGTTCCTGCACAAGCTGGGACAGGCCAGCATTCCGCCTCCGCGCAAAATCCGCTCCTCGATCCCACGCGACCTGGACGCCATCTGCATGAAGCTGCTGGCTCGCGATCCGAGGCAGCGTTACAGTTCCGCCCGCAAACTGGCCGAGGATCTGCTGCGGTTCCGCATGGGACTTTCGGTATCGGTGCGCCGCCGTTCGCCGCGAGAGCACCTGCTGCAGTTCTGCCAGCAGTTTCCGGTGGAGGCCGCGTCGCTCACCAGCACCGTTTTGATGGCGTTGCTGGCCGGCGGAGCCCTCGCGCTGCTCTACACACAGCTGGTCCGCCAGCAGGACCAGCTGGAGGAGGACCAGCGGCGGGCGATGTTGGCGGAGCGGCGGGCGGCGAAGATGTCGATGGAAGCAAACGTGCAGGAACGGCGGGCGGACGAATACCTGCAGTTCGGCGTGCGTGCCGCCTATGCGTCCGACCTGCCCACGGCGTATGCCAGCTGGCAGATGCGGCAGTCGACGCGCGCCCTGCGACTGCTCGACCAGATCGCCGAACGCAACCTCGGCCGCGTCGCCGCGGCCGATGACCTGCGGCTGCTGCGCGCGGTCGTCTCGCGGGACCAGCAACTGCTGCAGTCCCACGGAGTGCCCGCCACTCACCTCGCGTTGACCCCCGACGGGCAGCAACTGGTCGCATCGTTCGACAAGGGCGAGCTTATCTTCCAAGATTTAAAGACGCTGCGGACGCCCCAGCGGATGTCGCTGGAGTCGCCGCAGTCCATCACGAGCTTTGCCCTGGATCGGACGGGAGAATACGTCACCCTGGCCGGCCCTTGGGCTCCCGGCGGCCAACCGGAAGTGCGGGTCGTCAGCACCAAGTCGGGCAAGATTCTGGCGGCCCATCGCAACCTGCCCGGGCCGGTGAGGTCCCTGGCATTCACTCCCGACGGACGCAGCCTGCTGGTCGCCTGCGACGGCCACGCGCCCCGCATCCTTGCCCCCCTCGACTCGTCGGCGCGCCAACGCACCGTCCCCACCTCGCCGCCCGACGACCTTTCCTTCTCCACGTGCGATCCGTCGCTGATCGCCGTGGGGACTGGCACCGAGTTGCAGTTGTACGATGCATCGAGTCGTCAGTTGCAGCAAACCATGCCGCTGCCGGCCGCGCCCCGCTGCGCTGCGTGGACCAAGGACCTGCGTTGGCTGGCCGTGGCCTTGGGCGACCGCTCCGAGGTGTGGGTGTTCGACCTGGAAGTTCCCGAGCGGCCGGAGTATGTGCTGGCCGGAGGTGAGGAACCAGCGCAATGCCTCGCCTTTTCGGAGAATGCCGGACAACTGGCCGCCGGTTCTGTCTCCGGACAGGTCACCTCGTGGCGGCTTCCGACCGCCGAGGACAGCGATGTCGAATCGGAGGTGACGGAGGGTTTTCGATTCCTGCACCCGAGCCAGACGCAACGTCTGCACGCGGGTTCCACCCTCGCCGTGCTCGCGCTGTCCGATACGAAGGTGGTAAGTGCGGGCGCCGACGGGACGGTGGTCTTGTCCGCTCCGCGCAAGCGCTGGACGGCTCCTTCCCTGCCCGAGGAGGCATCCTTGGAAGCCGCCACCGTGAGCGGAAACGGACAGTACCTGGCCGTCGGCACTGCGGAGGGTGAGGTCCATGTGGTCGATCTCGCGATGGGAGCCACGGTCTATCGGCTGGCCGCGAACCAGCGCCGCGCCACACAACTGGCCTTCGTGGAAACACAGCTTCCGGAACTGCTGGTCCGCTGGGATGACGGGCGGCTGGTACACCTCGACGCCCGCGGCGAATCTCGCCGGACGCTCGCCGAGGGGAGCGACCCCGGCGACGGCGTCGACGAGGCGGCGCTCGCCGTATCCCCCTTCGCGCATGCGGCGGCCTTGCTGGATTCGCGCCACGGACTGCGAGTCTGGAACCTGCGCGACGCATCCAGCCCGCCCCGCCAGGCCGTGTTGCCAGGCGGCGCGGCCATGGGTTTTCTTGGCTCCCATGAGCGACTTCTGGTCAGCCCCGCGTCGCAACCGCTACTGCTGGCTCGCGTCCTGGCGGAATCCGATCAGTCGGCACCGGTCATGGCCGTGCCATTTCCCAGCGCGCGAGAGGTCCAAGCCGTCCTGTTCGACCCGCTGCGCCAACGCGTGCTCTGCGGTGACCTCCGCGGCAACCTGCAAATGATCGACCCCGAGACGCGGACCGTGCTGGCCACCGCCTCCGCGCCCGACCGCGTTACCACGCCACCACCGCCGCGAGCCCCGATAACGCCACCGGCCCGCACGACGGCTGCCGGCGACGCGCCACCACCTGCCGAAGCCCCGCTCGCAGGACTGTCCTTGACCAGCCTGGCATTGACCGCCGACGGCAGCAGTATCCTGGCCGGCCACGAAGATGGTTCGGTGCGAGTCTGGTCCGCCTCCGATCTTCGCTTCGTCGGCACCCTCCTGCCCGCCGATGCTCGCGGAGCGGTTGTGATGCTGCGAGCCACCGCCGCAGGAGACCACCTCTACCTCTTCCGCAAACGACCCGGGCAACCGTCGAAGGTCCAGGCGATTGACCGCATCTCCATGCCGCGTGACGATCTCGACTGAGTCGACGCAGGCGGCGATCGGCCTACTGCGACACTTCCTCGCGCGGACTTGGGGTTCGCGAACAGCACAACGCGCTCGGCACACGGCGTGTGCCGACTACCAATCCGCTCGAACGCCCAGCGGTGCTCCATGCCGGAAACTCGTCGCAAGTGCGCGACCAGCGCAACGCGATCGGCACACGGCGTGTGCCGACTACGAATCGACTCGGGATCGTCCGCGTAGGCAACTTCATTTCGGCACGCGGCGTGTGCCGACTACGCAAGACGCCAGCGACTCGCGTCAACCGCCACACGCGCCGCAGGCCTTGCCTTCGCCGGCCGAACAGAAACGGCCTCGGCGCGTGTTCTGGAAATACTCGCACTTCGAATTGTGACGCACATTGGAACTGGTGTTCAGCCAGTATCGGACCTCGCCCTGCGTCGCGCGAGTCGTACGATCGGCTCCGCCACTTCGTTGGCGTGATCGGTATTCCCAAGGCGGAATCGGACGCTCTTCAGCCCAGAGGCCGCGGCGAGCGGCACGAGCCGACTGTTCGCTGCGTTCCAGGCCCGCGTCGTTGCTGTACTGCTGGTAGTGCCATGCCCAACCGTCCTCGACCAGACGTTGGTTGACATCCACGCCCTGCACGGTCACTACGCCGAGCGTCCGCCCATAACGGTCTTCGCCCGTCTTCCGCACCTGCACGTTCTTCCCCGCGACCATGGCCGAGAAAGCCTGCTTCGCGCGCTGCCCGTAGCTCTGCCCTCGCTCCGGTGCGTCAACACCCTGCAATCGCACTTCCACGGGCGTCGTGCCCACCAGCACGCGCAGCGAGTCGCCATCGGTGACGCCGATCACCTTCCCCGCCAGGACTTGGTCCTCCGCTGCCTCAAGCCCGGTGTGGGGTTGCCATTCCCCGGGCAGCAGCAACTGCAAGGCCATCACCAGCAGGACCAGCAAGAACAGCCCGATGCGGCGCGGTGAGGCTCCCATCCCGACCATCACCCTGCCCTCACGCATGACACTCAAGAGAGAAGCCAACTTCGATTCCCTTTCGCGGGCCCACGATCGGGTCGCAGTCACCGCCGTTAGTCTTTCTTGCTGCCGACCAAGCGACCGCTCGAATCGTAGAATCGCGTCGAGCTACCCGACCGAACGGCGCGCCCCGAGAAAGCCCCCTTCTTATCGTAGTACCGCGTCGTGCTCCCCGACTCCACGCTGCGGCCCGAGAACGAGCCTTTGCGATCGTAGAACCTCGTCGACCCGTTCGATTCCGCCGCGCGACCGGAGAAGTTGCCCGCACGGTTGTAAACGCGCGGCGACTTGTCCTTCACTTCCGCTCGTCCGACGTTCCGCCCCTCGCGACTCATCATGCGCGTGCTGTCACCCGATCGACTCGAACGTCCCAAGTAGCGACCTTCGGCATCGTAGTACCGTCCCGATCCGCCCGTGGCCGCCGGTTTTCCATCGAGGATCTCCTGTGGCGAACGATCCTGCGCGGACAGCGATGACGGCAGCAGGACCGCCATCGCCACCAGGCAGAGCAACCTGACCGCTCCCCGGCGTCGTGCGCGGGCCGACTCAACGGATCTCAGCAAAGCAGCGTTCATACCGTAACTCCGGGACGGCAGGTGCGAGGTGAGGGAATGATCACATCGGCTTTCATTTTAACCCGGGGGCGCGGCCGGGGAATGGGCGGCGCAACGACTGCGAGGGGCGTCCGGTGTCGTGGAAGTGGTTGGCAGCCGGCGGCGAGTCGATGGCGGATTGGTCATTCCTCTCCCGGACACCAGGGGCCCCCCACGCGCGACGAGGCCCTCCGTCGACGCGAAGGCGAGCGTCTATTCCACTTCCATCGTCTTCAAAAGCTCATCCGCCGCCGTACGGAACGCTTTCTTGACGCGTCGATTGGCTTGGTAGACGGCATCGGACGTGATTCCCAGTTGCGCTGCCACCTCGGCACCCGTCCGGCCGGACTTGAGCAGTTCAAACACCTGCCAATACTGTGTCCGGACCACCGCCTTGACCATCGGCTCCGCCCGCGCGTACAGATCGCGGTACAACTCATCGGTCATCTGGTCGGCCAGACGGTCAACACCCTCGTCCTGCGGAAGCACCTCCAGCAACTCCTGGTGCTCGGAGCCCCCCCTGGCCAAGTCGACCCGACGCGATCGAGCGCGCAAAGTGTCAATGATCGCATGTTCCGTCACCGACTTCAGCCAACGGCGAAGACTACGCTTCGGATCAAACGTGGACAACTTAAGTGCACGATAAAGGTTAATTAATACTTGCTGGGTTACTTCATCCGCATCGGCTGGTTGCAGATGGTAGACATGGAGGCAAAACGAGCGGATCGCCGGACCATACTTGAGATAAAACCGATGCCAGACCGCTTGATCACCTCCGCTGCTGCCGGAGAGACCTTCGACCATGCTGGCGTGCGTGTGCGTCAGGTCATCGAATTCCATGACATCATCTCGACATTGCGCATCCAAGGAACCACGCCCCGCAAGGACAGCCGCCAGGGAAGGCAGCTCTGTCCCTTCCCAACGCCTCTTCGGGAGTAAGCTCTTTTTTTGACGTCGATATAGTACACCCGCTCCTGCTGTGCAACAATGCAATTCTCTGCATTTTTACTCAGCAGGCCTTATGTCAGATTCTTACTTCCATTCACGACTGCTTCATGAGTTCCTCGCGCTCCCCGCGGACTCGGCGGTGGATGTCTGTACGTTTCTCTCCTCGCGCAGCGGTTCGCCCATTGACGAGCAGTTGGCAGTGCTGCTGTCGGACCAGACGCGCAGCTGGGCGGCTGGCACCCCCCAAATGTGTGACACGTACCTCGCGAACTTGCCGCACCTAACCGGCGAAACGCGTGTGCGGCTGACGTTAGTGTTGAACGAATTTGGCTTGCGGCGGGACCGAGGCGAGCGACCGACTCTGGCCGAGTACATAAACCGTTTTCCTGACTTGGCGGGCAGCCTCCAGCGACTCCTTCGCGGTGCCTCCACCGTCGCCGAGGGCAACGCCGCCGCGGGGGCACATTCCGGCGCCGATGTTGCCGGCCCCCTGGACGAAAGCCGCAGCAGCGAAGATGCCGCTGGCTTCGACGCATCCGACTGGTCCGATTCCGACAACACCGCGATGCCCGTGGGCGACTCGTCCGTTACGTCCATGGCCGGTAACTCGGAGCCGCTGGAGGATCGTTTCTCGCTGCTCCGCACGCTTGGAGCCGGACGTTTCGGGACGGTCCACCTGGCATTCGATCGTCGCTTGCGGCGACAGGTGGCGATCAAGATTCCAAACGAGCGTTTGTTCCAGCGGCCGCAGGACTCGGAGCAATATCTGGCCGAGGCTCGCATCGCGGCGAGCTTGGACCATCCGAACATCGTGACGGTGCACGACGTCGATCGCACGCCACAAGGCGTGGTCTATGTGGTATCGCGATTTCTTGATGGCGGTACGTTGAAGGAACATCTGGCCGAGTACTGGGGCGATTACTCGCGCAGTGTCCGGCTGGTGAGTCGCATTGCCCGGGCGTTGCAGCACGCGCACGATCGGCGACTGATCCACCGCGACGTGAAGCCGTCCAACATCCTGATCGAAGAGGAAACGCAGACCCCGTACCTGGCCGATTTCGGACTGGCTGTCCATGAACTGGACCATGAACGGCTGGCCAGCCGCGCGGGCACGCTCTTCTACATGAGTCCCGAACAGGTGCTGGGCCTGGGCCACAAGCTCGACGGGCGCACCGACATTTTCGCGCTCGGCGTAGTCCTCTATGAACTGCTGGCGGGACAACGGCCGTTCCGGGGCACGACAGCCGAGGAGATCCAGCACCAGATCGTGGCCGAGGAACCGACGTCGCTGCGTGCGCTCAGGGCCGACCTGCCGGCGGAACTGGAGCGTATCTGCGGGAAGGCGATGGCCAAACGCGTGTCGGAACGATACGCTCGCGCGGCAGATCTCGCGGAGGAGTTGGAATCGTTCCTGGCCACACGCTCAACCAGTTCCGAAAGCACCTCCGCCGCGGGATCGGTGCGTCCGAAGGGACTCCGCAACTTCGACGCCGAGGACGCCGACTTCTTCCTCGGACTGCTTCCGGGTCCCCGCAACCGCGAAGGTTTGCCGGAGAGCGTGGCGTTCTGGAAGAATCGGATCGAGTCAACGCGTCTCGACGATACGTTCCCCGTCGGACTGCTCTACGGCCCCAGCGGCTGCGGCAAGTCCTCGCTGGTCCGCGCCGGCATCCTGCCGTGCCTGGGGGCTCGCGTCGTCGCGATCTGCGTCGAGGCCTCGGCGGGAGACACGGAAGCTCGGATCCTGCGTGCGTTGGAACACAAGCTGCCGGACCTGCCCGCGGGACAAGGGTTGGTGGAAACGCTGCAGCGTATCCGACGCAGCGAAGGCACCAAGGTGGTGATCGTGCTGGACCAGTTCGAGCAGTGGCTGCACGCAAATCGCATCACTGCCGAGACCGCACTGGTCCACGGCCTCTTGCAATGCGATGGCGTTCGCCTGCAGGCGCTGCTGCTCGTGCGCGATGACTTCGCCATGCCCGCCGCGCGTCTCATGCACGTGCTGGAGACACCGATCCAGCAGGGACAGAACTTCGCCACGGTCGACCTGTTCGAACGATCGCACGCTTGGCGCACCCTGCACCGCTTCGGCCACGCCTACGGTCGATTGCCGGCCGAGCCCGAGCGACTCACGCCGTCCGAACGCCGGTTTCTCGACATGGTGGTCGAGGGACTTGCGGAGGACGACCGGGTGGTACCGCTGCGGATCGCCCTCTTTGCCCAGATGGTGAAGGGCAAGGCCTGGGACACGATGACGCTGGCGCTGGTGGGCGGTCCGGCGGGCGTGGGCGTGAGTTTTCTGCGGGAGACGTTCCATGCGGAGCACGCCGAGCCGCGTCATCGCGCGCACGCGAAGGCGGCCGAGCGGGTGCTGCGGCTGATGCTGCCCGAACCGGACCGCGAGATCAAAGGGCACCAGCGCAGCGAAAGCGAGATCCTGCGGGCAACGGGCTATCGGGAGGGCAACGACGACATCGACGCCCTGCTCCAACTGCTGGCCGGCGAACTGCGACTGATCACGCCGGTGGCCGCGGCGGATGCGGAACCGGCGACGGACACCTCCAGCCTGATGGCATCCGCCGTCGAAAAAAAAAGCGACCGCGATTCTCGTTTCTACCAACTGACACACGACTATCTTGTCCCTTCCGTGCGAGCCTGGCTGGCAGGCATCGACGGACTGACGCGACGTGGCCGCGCGCGGCTGACGCTTGCGGAACGATCCCAGGCCTGGGCGATCCTCCAGGAGGACAAGCAGTTGCCCTCGACGTGGGAGCATCTGCAGATCCGCCTACTGACCAACTCGCGTCAGTGGACCGATGCGCAGCGGGCGATGATGAGGCGCGCCGCGCGCGTACACCTGGCCTTCTGGGGAAGCACCGCGGTGGGGTTGATGGTGCTTATCGCCATGGCCGCCTGGCAGATCACCCAGCAGCGCCGCCGCAGCCTCGAGGAACAGGCCTCGA
>CAZUJM010000062.1:8852-26906 GCA_964620405.1 uncultured Pirellulaceae bacterium
CTCGATCGCCGTCGCCGCCATGCGGAACGCCACGGGCGACGTCGTCCCCTACGCGATGCGCGACCTGCGACTGCTTCCGCGGGAGGTCGTCCTGGAGCGTTTGCAGGAAGAGTTCGACCGCGAAACGGACGAGCATCGCTGCCTCAGCCTCGCCCTAGGACTTGCCGACCTCGGCGATGTGCGCACCGACTTCTTGATGCAGCAGATTGACAAGGTCGCCCCCGAGGATTCAAGACACTTGGTCGACGCGCTCTCGCGTCGCGGAGCGGAGGCGGTGACGCGTCTGGCTTGGAGTCGCCAGCCGGGCCCCGCCAAAGAGATGCGCCGTCGCGCCCGCCATGCCATCGTGGCCCTGCACCTGGGAGACCTCGAACCGGCCCGCGACATGGCAGCGTTCGAAGGCCGCGAAGCCCACGATACGCGAGCCTTCCTCGTGGATGAACTCTCCCGCTGGCAACTCGACCTGAGACGACTCCATGCCTTGATCGCCGACAGCCCCGATATCGGCCTCCGCTCCGCCCTCTGCCTCGGCGTGAGCGAGTACGCGTCGCGCGCGCCCGGTAGCTCCGACCGCGATGGCGGGATCCAACTCGCGCAACGCTGGTACCGCGATGCGCCCGACGCGACGACCCACGCCGCCGCCGGACTGCTGCTGCGCAGGTGGAACGTCGAGGAGCCGAGGCTGGAACGCGGCAGCCAACCGCCCTCCCAGCGCGACTGGTTTGTCAACGGACAGGGGTTGACCCTGGTGCGCATTCCCGCGGGGAGCTTCATCCAGCGCGATGACAGCAACGCACCGCGCCAACGCCGCCGCATCTCCGTGCTCGGTGACCTGTGGTTCGCCGACCGCGAAGTCTCCGTCGCCCAATTCGCGGCGTTCCTGGGGGATCCCGACTATCCGGCTGAGCTCAAGCCCACCGACTGGCAAGGTGTGTCGGAGCGAGTCAGCCCCACGCCCGCGCACCCCGTGCAGCAGCTCCTGTGGGCCGAGGCCGTGATGTACTGCAACTGGCTGAGCGTTCGCGAGGGACTGCCGCCCAGTTACGAGCGAATGCCGGGAGCCTCTTCGGACCCACAGTGGCAGCTGAAGCCCAATCCGCAAGGCTACCGGTTACCCCAGAGCGACGAGTGGGAGCACGCCTGCCGCGCCGCCACCTCTTCCGAACTCAACTTCGGCAACCACTGGGACCTGCTCACTTCCTACGCCTGCATCTATCCCACGCGCAACACCTTTCCCTGCGGCTCCCTCCTGCCCAACTCCTGGGGACTGTTTGACGCCTACGGGAATGTGTGGGAATGGTGTGAGGATCTGTTTGATGCGCCGGACAACAATCGCGTGTGTCGCGGAAGTTCCTGGGACCGCACCGCCGAACTGTGCAACTCCGGTCTGAGGCATGGAAACGAACCCATCCAGCGGTTCGACAACTTGGGCCTTCGCCCGGTCCTGGGCAAACCCCAGATGACCTTCGAGCCCCTGCCCGAAAAGACTGGTCGCTGAACCTCTGCCGGCCCGCTTCGCGAACTGTGTTCCCGCGACTCGCCACCGATCTCCCGGCATGCACCTATACACACGTACAGCACCTGCCCCTCGTGCTGCTGCGGAGCCTTCTGTCATCGAAGCGTTCCGCTCAACTCTCTCCCGTACTGCGCACTGCACAACCGTACACACGCATTCAACAAACTCTGTCGGGACGCGGGCAGCGAACACATCTATTTCGCTGAATCTCGGCGGTCACCGGGCAAATTCGCGTCGGGAGTCGCTTGGAAATTCGCATACCTAGGCGGAGTTTTTTTGTCAGATCCTCCGAGGGCCGTCGTACTGGTGTACGAGACGCATCACAGTCCTGCACACCCAGTCACTCACCATCGCACATCGTTGTCGCGATACGAAAACGTGCTCGCGGAAAAAGTCATTTTTTGTGCGGGGAGATCCGCGAAGCGAGCGTCTGTTAGCAGCGAGGGCCGGAACAACACCGGCCCCAGCCACGGACGCGTCCGCTGAGCCACCTCCCCAGGGCCGCTGGAACCATTCGGAGACGCGAATCGTGATCAAAGTCAACTTGCCGCATTCCGACCGGTTCCCTTCTGGACACTTGACTCGCATGGATCTGCAAATCAACTTCGTCTCGAACCTTCGCCGTGAACTGCAGGACCGAGGTTGGTCGCAGTCCGACCTGGCCAAGCAGATGGACGTGAATCCATCCCACATCTCGCAGCTCTTCTCGGGCTACCGCAAGCCGGGCCTGAAGACGATCGAGATGACCGCCGAAGCGTTGGGCATCAACGCGTTGGAACTGCTCCTGCCACACAACTGCTCGCCCCAACTCCGCGAGTCGCTGCGTGCTTCCCTGCGGTCCAACCGCCCTCGTTCGTAGCGTTCGCACCGGCGGCAGGAAAACGAAACGACGTGAGTCGACTGGCATTCGGGCCAGTCCCTCGCATCCGTCTTTCGCCGAAGACCGGAATCCTTCAGCCGCCCCAATCTTGCGGAAGCGGCGCGAGCGCGGCGCCGCGGTCGGTCCAGACCAGCAGGCCCAGCAACGCTCCATCGGAACGTGCGACCACGGCAGCGCCATGCCAGTCGCGTGAGAGTGCCACCTCCGGGTCGATCCGCCAGCCGCTTGTCTTCTGGATGCGTGAAGCGGCCAGCGCGATCCCTCGCGTGCCTGACACGACCATGCAATCTTCTGGAACCTGTGGACTGCGACTCTGCGACTTCTCCCAAACGCGCGTCGGTTTCTCGCGCAGCGTCACGCCAGAAATCAGCGCCAGATTGCCGCTGCGCCGCACCTGCAAGCGTCCCCAGTCCAGCGACTGCCCGTCCACCTCCAGCTTCAAGCCGTCTGGCGGCGATTCTCCTTCGGCCAGCGGCAACGGACAGAGCAACCGCTGCTCGCTCATCGGATGCACCCACACGCCGCGCTGCTGCGGCAGCGTGACGCCCAGCAGCGTTCGATTCCAGAGGAACGCTCCGCGGACGGCCGCCGGGGGAGGTTGGCGATCGGGCAGGAGTCGCGGGCCGAGCGGAATCTGCGGCTGCCACTCCAGCCATTCCGTTTCGTAGGTCTCTTCCAGTCGAAAGCGATAGCCCGAAGCCACGGCCGGCGTGGATTCGTCGGGAGTGGCCAAGCTGACTCCGCCCGAGGCGATCGTGTGGAGCGACTCGGCGTCGAGCGATACGCCCTCGATCCCGAGTTTGAGTTCCACGCCGCCCGTGATCCAGAACCGGGAGTTCTCCCGAGCCAGTTCTCGGTACGCGGGTTCGATCATGATGCGCACCTCGACGGCGGACGCGTCGCTGGAGAGTCCCACCTGCAGCACCTTGCCGATCGCGACGCCGCGGTAGGAGACTGGCGAACCGGCTTGCAGGCCGCGTTGCGCTCGGCCCAGCAGGATGACTTCCAACGCGTCCTGCAACTCCGCATCGGTGAGCGGTTGTTCGAGGCCGACGAATTCGAAGCGTGGCGGACTCTTGGCCGGTCCCGGTTGGGCGACGACGTAGCGCGGGCCGACCACCGTATCCAGGCCGCGGACGCCCGCGAGGCTCACCTGCGGACGCTCGATCCAGAACGAAGTCCCCTCGCGGGCCAGTTCCGCCGCCTCGGGGGCGAGCAGCACCTCCAGACGCACCCGCTGCAGGTCGGGCGCGAGCGTGACGCCTTCGACCTCGCCCACGTCGATGCCGCGAAGCCGCACGCGATCCCCGGCTTCGATCCCATGTCCCTGCTGGAAATCCAGCTGGACCGTCACGCCGGAAACGCGCCAGGCGCGTACGGTGAGAAGAGCGGCCAGCGTTGCGCAGGCCAGCGTCACCCACCACATGCGTGAGAGGCGAGTATCGTCTCGCGCGTCCGCTCCTGTCGCGGCAGCCGCCCCGCCCCGCACCTCGGCCTGCGGCACCGAATCGAGCGATCCGCTCCGCGGCACCGTTCGAGCGTCCGCCTGCGCGGACGGCTCCGAACCCTCGTTCGTCCTGTCATCACCGGTCACGCCCCGTCCTCCCAGATCGACCGCGGATCGAAACTCATCGACGCCACCATGGTCATGGCCACGCAGAGCACAAAGGCGAGGGCCGCCGGCCCCAGCCGAAACTCGACCAAGTCTCCGACCTTGACCAGCATGACCATCAGGGCCAGCAGCAACACATCCAGCATGCTCCAGCGGCCCAGCGATTCAATCCACCGATAGGCCCGCGCCCGGCGGCGCCGCGGCGTGCGGGCCAGCCAACTCAGTTCCAAGAGCACCAACAGTTTCAGCAGCGGCAACAGCAGGGAGAAGACGAGCACGATGGAGCCGACAAACCAAGAGCCGTGGTGGAGCAGATCCCAGGTGCCGCCGAGCAAACTGGAGGTGTAACGATAGCCGAGCCGCTCGACCTCCAGCATCGGCAGCGTCACGGCCGGCACGAACAGGACCAGCGCCGCCAGCGTCGCAGCGGCCGTCCGTTGGTTGGACCGCGCCGGCGAACCGGCCCGGGCGATCGTGGCCTGGCAGCGCGAACAGACGGCCCGCTCGCCCGGCCCCAGTTCCGGCAAGCGGTGCACCAGCCCACAGCCGGGACAGGCCCGCAGGGAGGAAAGAGGGTCCGGTCTCTCTGTCGCCGCCATGCTGCCCTGCCCCACGGAGCGAGTTCCGTCGATGGGGACGAATGAAAAGGGGTCGGACCCCATTTCCTCCGCCCGCGACACCAACCCGCTCCGCCCCCTTTATTTCGCCGCGCGTCCGAGATAAACACAAAGCATGATCAACCACACCCCCGCATCCGCTCGTCAACCGCTGGTCGCTTGGCCTCGGTTCTTTAAAGTAGTTTTGCTCATGGCCCTGGGGCTGCTGTTCCTGCCCTCCGGAGCGTCGGCGCAGCAGCCCACGATCCTGCGCCAGGCGACGGATGTCATCGAGCTATGGAAGCCCGACCAGCATCTGTACGTCAAGGGCAACCTGGGCGTTTCCTCCAGCCAGCTCGACGCGCTGGAAGCGTGGCTCGACGCCAACGGCCCGCACTGGACGGTGGTGCTGCTGCAGGATGCGGAAGGCGAAGCGTTCCGCACGGCCGACGGTCGCATGTTCCGCGACATGGATGCCGTCCGCTACGCCCTGGGGCAAGGACTCTCCAATCGTACCGGATTCGGCAAGCTGGAACATCCGCGCACGGGCGAAACCGACGGCTGCATTTTCGTGCTTTTCCTCCGCGAGCGCAAGTTCAGCTACTTCGGATCGGAGGCCCAGGACCGGCGGAGCCTGGGCGAGGACCACTGGATCGGCGAGCTGGATCGGCCGGCCTATCGGGCCATGCGCAGCGGCGGGCGGATCATCGACGCCGTGCAGGATACCGTCACCCAGATCAATTCCAAGCTCGAGCAGGCCATCGCCACGGAATCGGAAGCGGCCGAGGCACAGCAGCGTGAGCGACAGCGCGCGCGGGAGCAGGTGCAGACCGAACTCAACCACCTGCGAGAACTGGTCGCTTCGGTAAAGAACGAAGCGACCGCGTTCAAGCAGCAGTTCCCGCAGGCCGAAGGACAGCTGGCTGCGCCGCCGATCGCCGAATGGACGCGTACACTCGATACGGTCGCGCAGGAGATGAACGACACGAATGTGCGCGACATGCAGACGCAGCTGGGCGGATTGCGTGCGGAGGTGTCTGGGTTGCTGGGGCGTTATGCGTTGAGTAACGAATTCGACGAACTTTCCGGGCATGTGAAGGACGGCATTCGCCAGGTGGAGTCGCGGCTCTCGTCGCTCGGGTTGCCGGGAGTGCCGAAGGCAAGCGAATTGCTGGAAGCGGCGGCCGCGGCCCGGAAACAAGGCGATCCCACGTTCGTGGACCGACTGGATGAAGCGGGGACCGAGGTGGAGGCGGCGGAGACGCGGGCGCAGGAGGAGGACGTGCGACTGGAGCAGGTGGCGGCGCGAAAACGCCTGGTGCGCCGCACGGCGGCCACGACCCTGGGCGGCGTATCGCTCGCCGGCCTCTGCGGCCTCTTCTACCTCAACCGTCGTCGCGTTCCCGTGCTGCAGCGGACGCTCAAGGAGTTCGCCTCGCGCGAGAAGGTCGTGCGCGGGGAAATGGACCAGGTGCTCTCCGTCTTCGGCCGCGCCAGCGAAGTGCTCGGCGACCGCCAGAAGGTGGAGGCCCGCGGCTACGAGGGCCTCACGCGGAAACTGGTCGACCAGGCCTTCGGCGGCGTCGACGAGCTGCTGGTGATGTCCAACGAAGTGTCCCGTGTGATGAAGGAGGCGCGCGGGATCCTCTATCCGGCCAATCCCGTCAACCGCCTGAAGAATCTGTTCAGCGCCGAATCGTACGAACGGGGATTGAACCACATCAGCGGCGAACCCGTCCGCTTCCATGAGAACCAGGGCATCCCCGCCATCCTGCGGAAGATCGCCAGCAGCGGTCCGCAACCGGAGGGGACCTTGGGAGCGAATGACGAAGAAGTGTCACTTACGTTCGAGGAGGTGTTTTCCGCCTTTCACGAACGCGGCAAGGGCACCGCGGAAACGCTGGACCGCATCGAGAGCGCGCTGCGGCACCTCCCCGCTCGACTGGCAGAGATCCAGGCGCAATTCGACGAGGCCACGCGCCTGGAGAAGGAACTCGACACGGCCAACGACCAGGACGGATTTTTCGTCGTCGACCACTTCTTTGGCAAGTTCCTGCCGGCGATCCGGGAAGAGCTGACGACGGCCGAAAGCCGTGCGTTCTCGGACCCGGTGCTGGCCGTGGAGCAGTTGCTGCCGGCCATCGCGGCGAAACTGGGACCGGCGCTGGAGCTGGCCCGCTCACTGCAACGCGCTCGCGCGGAGGTCTTCCCGAAGTTTAACGAGCACGCGCCGAAGCTGAAGCAGCGGGGGTATGACACACGCTGGATCTCGGCGGCTATCCAGGCGGCCGGCGCTCGAGCCAACGAACTGTTCCAGGTGGCCGCGGAGCGAAGCATCGCCAGTGAAGCGGCGGAGCTGGACCAGCAGCTGCGGGAGTTGGGGGAGGACGTCGCGTTGAGCGGCGAGCTGGCTATCAAGCTGGAGGACCAGCACCTGCCGGCACTGGAAGCCTTGGGCAAGCAGGTCGCGGAGGCCCGCGGCAAGATCGCCCAGACGTTGGGGATTCCGGAGGAGTCCGCCTTGTGCGAGCCCAAGGCGACGCCCGACCATCCTCTGCAGGCCGCCCGCGAACAGGCCGCCGCCGCCCGCGCTGCGCTGCAGCGTGGCAGTTCCGACGCGGCCCGTGACGCCGTCGACGCCATGCAGCGTGAAGCGACCCTCGCACGCCAACTGACCGAACGTTCGCTCGAAGTCCTCGCGAACTTCCAGAAGCTGCGGCAGGATGTCTCCGCCAAACTCACAAAGGCCCAGCAGGCCGCCGAGCTGTACGAGCAGGAACATCGATCGGCGGCGGCGCGATACGCCGAATCGGCCCAGCGCATCGCGGCGGGAGACGCGAGCTATCCGGACGACCAGGCCACCACCGAATCCTTGGCCGGCTCCGCCGCCTCGCTGCTCCAACGCGCCCAGCAGATGCTGCAACAGGCCGAACCCGCGTATCGGCGGGGCGCGCTCCTGCAGGCCGAGGCCCTGCTGCACGGCGTCGGCCGGGCAGCCGACCAGGCCTTGGCCTACCATGGCGACATCCAGAAACACCTGAAAACACTCGCCACGGAAGAACAGAAGCTCGACGCCAGCTTTGAAAATGTCGTCACGGCCCTCCGCCAACTCGAGGCCCAGCAGACCGATCGTCGTGCATCGCGGGATACGGTCGAACGTTACAACCGGCTGCTGCATGAAGTGGGCGGCGTGCACGAAGCGCTGCGGCGCGAACACCAGATGCGAGATCCGTTCGCGGAAGCGGCCGTGCTGCGACAGGCGCACACGCAGATCGAGGAACTGCAGGCACAGTTGGACGCCGACCAGGAAGCGCACGCCGAAGCCACGCGGGCCGTGCAGGGCGCGCTGGCAGAATGGAACACGGCCCTGCGACTCGTCGACCAGTCCCGCCGCGACGGCATCCCCGACAGCACCATCACCGTGCGCGTCGTCCAGCAGATCGAACAGTTGGGCCCCGCCGCCGAGCAACTGGAGCAACGCCTTGCCGTGCCCCACGAGGACTGGCAGGAGATCGACAGCCGAGCGGCCGACCTGCATGCGAGGCTCGGGGAACTCTCCGCGCAGCTGCGCGGCGAACTGCAGAAGGCAACCCAGTCGGTGCAGGTGCTGGAGGATGCGTCGCGGGACGTCTTCGAAGCCACGAACTGGACGGGAGCCGGCGGCTTGCGGATCTCGGGCAACCCGGGAGTCGCCGAACTGGAAGCGGCTCGCCACGCCCTCAACCGCGGCGACTACCAGGAACTGGTCCGGCTCGGACAGATCGCCTCCAACCTCGCTCGCTCCGCGATCGCCCAGGCGCAGCGAGAGGTCGAACGCTTGGAATGGGAACGCACGCGACGACAGGAAGAAGCCCGCCGTGAAGCAGCGGCCCGGCGACGTCGGTCCCAACCCGACATCATCATCTTCCCACCCTTCGGTGGCGGCGGTGGTTTCGGAGGCGGCTTTGGCGGCGGATTCGGTGGCGGCTTCGGCGGTGGCGGTGGCGGCGGCGGATTTGGGGGTGGCTTCGGTGGCGGTGGCGGCGGCGGCGGCGGCGGCGACGACTCCGGCTTCAGCACGTCCGGCTGGTAGTCGCCCGCCTGCCGTGGTTGCGTGCCGCCCGGCTTCCGTTAAGCTATGAGCGTCCGTGATCCATGGTGGTCCGGGAGCGGCCCGCGAAGGTTTCGGCCTCTCGCCAGTCTCGCTCGCCGGACCGTACGACCCGTTCATCAACCTCAGGCCCAACCAGCCCGCGCCCGGGCTGGCCGATCGAGGAAAGCCCCATCCATGCTCGCCGGTATCCCGATTCCGTTTTCGTTCTTGGTCTTTGCCGCCGCGATCGTCTTGTGGGCCGTCGGACTTGCCGTGCCCCTGAACGAGACGAACC
The DNA here is from genome assembly GCA_964620405.1 of uncultured Pirellulaceae bacterium. Classification (GTDB taxonomy): domain Bacteria; phylum Planctomycetota; class Planctomycetia; order Pirellulales; family Pirellulaceae; genus CAZUJM01. Next base: position 17,824 of record CAZUJM010000062.1, read on the forward strand.
GCTTCCGCGCGCTCGCGCTGGCCGTGCTTCTTAGCACCCTGGTGCTGGTCAACTGGCTGGGCGCGAAGTCCGGCTTGGCTATCGCCGGACTGACCATCTGGACCGCTGCCCTGGTCCGCGGCATCGTCTCCCCGCCGCGTGTGGTCGAAGAACCGGTCGCCCACGGGTCGTCGCACCACTAACGCCCCAGCAGGCCGAGCCGCCTTGCTGCCTTCCAAACGGTCGGCGGCAAGGCAGCGAGCCCAATCTCTGCACGCGACGCTGGTCACTCCACGCGACACGGAACTTTTCGCGCGACTTGAAACGCGCGGTTCTAAGCACGCGGCTTGATCTCGAAGACCTGGTCCATCTCGCGGGCGATGCGTTGCAGTTCCGCCGCGTCGCCTCCGCCGACTTCCGCAGCGACCCAGCCCTTGAAGCCGATCTCATCGAGCGCCTTGTTCACGTCGGCCCAGTCGATGTCGCCTTCGGGGATGCGCGTCCAGTCGTTCTTCTGCCGCGAGAACCCCTTCACATCCAGCTTCACGACGCGCTTGCCCAGGGCGCGAATCCACTTGCCGGCGTCGCCATACTTCCAGTGGTTGCCGATGTCGAACTGCATGCCAACCCAAGGCGAATTCAGTTCGTCCACGTAGCGAACGTACTTCTCGGCCGTCTGGTCCGCGCCGCCGTTGTGGTCATACAGGAAGTGGTTCCAGACGTTTTCAATGGCGATGTACATGCCCAACTGGCCGGCCAGCGGCAGGGCCTGGGCGATGTTGTCGATCGATCGTTTCCAGATCTCGTCTTCGGGGCCGTCCTGGCCGTGGCCCACCACCAGCAGCACCGTGTGGCCTCCGACGGCATGCGTGTCCCGCATCGCCTGCTGCAGGTCCTTCAGTGCCTGGGCACGATCCTCGGCGCTGGGGCTCGTGTGACGGATCGACCAGTGCGTTGAACAGACGGTGCCATCGACCGGCAGCCCCGATTCGGCAATCGCCTTGCGCGTCTCCTCGACGTTCATGCCCGGCGAATCCATCTCGATGCCATCGAATCCCGCTTCCTTGACGGCGCGGAACTTTTCCGTCAGCGAGCCCGGCACGTTGACCATGCCGATCTTGAGCGTCTTGTAGAGCATGCGTCCGGACGAAGCGGACGGCGCGGCCGAGGCGACGGGGGCCGATCCCAGCCACGCGGAACCGGCCAGCAGTGCGGCGGTGCTCTGGACGAAATGACGACGATGCAGGCGAGGGGTCGAACGCATGGGAGGGGGGTTCCTGGGAAGGGAGTCAACGAATGGAGAAGGCGACACGCGCGGGTGTCCCCTGGAGGTTGGATTCCGGCGGCAACCGAAGCCCGCCGCACGGACCACAGTCTAACGATTTCCCGGGCCGCTGCCAGCAGCACCCCTTCTCCAGTTTCCCCCACCCCAACGTCTCGGACCGCAGCCGGGGGCGAACCGCATTCGAGGCCTGCTCCCACGCGCGGCCGGGCGTTCACGGGATGGTGTTCGGCGTTCACCGAACGGTGTACTCATGGCATCCTGCGATCGCACGGCGGTGTGCGCAACGGGTCCTGCGTTCGCATGGCAGTGCGTTCAAGAGAGCGATTCTGCTAAGATGCCGTGCGGCGACGGGAACCTGCCGTCGTCCTGCGTGACCGCTAACCGCTCTCCCCGGATCTCTTTCCCCGCACGACCGAGCGTTCCATGCCATCGAGTCCTTCCGAGCATCCCGACACTCCGGAGTCGTCACGGGCGGCGAGTCCGCTGGAGGTGACGATCCGTCCGGCCCGGCTCGACGATCTGGAGGTGATCGTCGACTTCAACGCGAGGCTGGCCGAGGAGAGCGAGGGGCGGGTGTTGCCGCGGGAGCGTTTGCACCCGGGGGTGCGTGCTGCGTTGGAGTCGCCCGAGGCCTGCGCGTACTTCATTGCGGAGCACGGCGGACGCATTGTCGGGCAGACGATGTTGACTTACGAGTGGAGCGACTGGCGCAACGGCCGCTTCTGGTGGATCCAGTCGGTCTATGTGGTTGCTGACGCGCGACGGCGCGGCGTCTTTCGACAGCTCTACCAACATATCCAGCGCCTCGCCAGGGACTCCCGCGACTGCTGCGGCCTGCGACTGTACGTCGAGTTGCACAACGAAGTCGCCCAGCGCACCTACCAGCGGCTGGGCATGAAGGAGTCTGGATACTTGGTGCTGGAAGAAGATTGGACGATCGATGGCAAACGCTGAACCGGAGCGCAAGGTCCACGACGCATCGGACTGGCAGCCGCCGAAGGTGGCGTTGTCCGAGGCGTTCCGCACCTGGGCGCGCGTGGCGCTGCTCAGCTTCGGCGGCCCCGCGGGCCAGATCGCAGTGATGCACCGGATCGTCGTCGATGAAAAGAAATGGCTGCCGGAAGAGCGTTTCCTGCACGCGCTCAACTACTGCATGCTGCTGCCGGGCCCGGAAGCGCAGCAGTTGGCGACCTACATCGGCTGGCTGATGCACCGGGCAGTGGGCGGCGTGATGGCGGGTACGCTGTTCGTGCTGCCGGGAATGGTGAGCATCCTGCTGCTGAGCCTGGTGTACGTCCGTTACCAGCAGACGGCGACCCTGCAGTCGCTGCTCTTCGGACTGAAGGCGGCGGTGATGGCGATCGTGGTCGAGGCGGTGCTGCGAGTCGGTCGCCGCGTGCTGAAGACGCGCGCGTTGGCCGGAGTCGCCGGCCTTTCATTCGTCGCGATCTTCGCCCTGGGCGTGCCCTTTCCGCTGCTGGTGCTCCTCGCCGGCCTCGCGGGATGGCTGGGCCAGCGCCTGGGCTGGCTCTCCGCTACTTCCGCGGCCTCTCCCGCCCCATCAGCAGCCTCGCTCGCCTCGCCCCAGCCGTCCTGGCGCCGCGCCGTGGGCCTGAGTGCCATCTTCCTGTCACTCTGGTGGGGCCCGCTCTGGCTCGTCCATCGCACCTTCGGTCCCGAATCGGTATTCTTCCAAGAAGGCCTCTTCTTCAGCAAGGCGGCCGTGGTGACGTTCGGCGGCGCGTACTCGGTGCTGGCCTATGTGAAGCAGCAGGCCGTCGAGCAGTTCGGCTGGCTGCTGCCCGGCGAGATGCAGGATGGACTGGGCATGGCGGAAACCACGCCGGGCCCGCTGATCATGGTCGTGCAGTTCGTGGCGTTCCTCGGAGCGTATCGCAATCCGGGACCGCTGGCACCGATCCACGCCGCGCTGCTCGGTTCTTTCCTCACCACCTGGGTGACGTTCGTGCCCTGCTTCTACTGGATCTTCCTGGGAGCCCCCTACGTGGAACGCCTCCGCAACCATCGTGGCTGGGCGGCCGCGCTGACCATGATCACGGCCGCCGTGGTGGGCGTCATCCTGAACCTGGCCGTGTGGTTCGCGCTGCACACGCTCTTCGGCCAGATCCATCAGTCGACCTGGGGACCGCTGCATCTGGAATGGCCCGACCCGGCGTCGCTGAACCCGCGGGCGCTGCTGGTCGCGGCGGTGGCCTTCGTGCTGACGTTTCGATTCCACGCCGGCATGCCACTCACCCTGGCAACCTGCTGCGGACTGGGCCTGCTGCTGGCCTGAACAGCAGGCCCGTGCCACCACGAGAATCAGCGCCGCCCCACCGCGGCAGCAGCATCCAAAGAAAACAGGCCCCCGGTCCTGCATGGGACCGAGGGCCCGGGTGATGTCCTATCGCGCGTCGGACGCCGCGATTTCATCCACGCTTAGTAGCTGATCTGCAGCTGGAAGCGAAGCACCTGGCCGTCGAACTGACCGTACGACTCGCCGGACGTGAACGCCCGCGTGTTCGTCCGGTCGGTCAGCATGTACTCGCACACCAGCTCGATCTCTTTCGTCGCCTGCCACTCCATGCCAACGCTCCACTCGTCTATGTCCGCGAGCGGCGCGTTCGGCTGGTTCTTGTAGCCGCCCTGGTAGTACTGCCAGCGGAGGAACGGCCAGAACTCACCATGGCATTCCGACTGGTGGCGATAAGTCGTCATCACGTACCCACCATGCAGCGACCCACGGATCACCTCGGTCTGGTCGGCGTTCAACTCCGGACCACGACCGATCGTGTGTTCCGCCTGCAACCCGAAGGGCTGCGGATAATAGACGAACGTTCCACCGAGCCGCTGGTCCAGCATGCCCTCGTCGCTGATCGGGTTGGTACGCGTGTTCAGCGGCGTGCGCGCCGGTCCTACGCCCAAGGGCGCGATGGGGGCCCCCGTCACCACATAGCGGCCGGTATAACCTTGGATGCCCGCTTCCACGATCTGGCCGTTGTCCAACGTCACCGGCAGCGTCAGGCGGGAAATCAGGTGCAGCTCATCGTTGAACTCACGCAGCGAGCCACCCTGGCCGTTGTAGGCACCAAAACCGAAGACGCCGTAGTTGCCCGAGCCCTTCAAGCCTTCATCCGAGATGAACTTGAAGGTGTCCTGGGCCCATTCGGGAGTCCAGTAGTAGAACACGCCCAGGTCGCGCTCGTTGCGGGCAGCGCTGTTGAAGGCGTCGTCGCGGTCCAGCGGCAGGCGGTCGCGACTGGACTGCAGGTTCTCCCAGCCGTACGGGATCTTCGACTGGCCCACGCGCACGCGGTGGATCTTGGTCGTGTCCAAGTAGATATCGCCGTACCAGTCACGGATCTGGGCGAACTGGTTATTGTCCACGGCGCCGTTCGGAGTGCTGGCGAAGTCGGGCTGCAGGTAGACGTACAGGTGATCAGAGACGTCACCGAACAGGATCAAGCGTGCTCGACGAATCAGGAACTCCTGGTCGTCTTCAATCGACCCGTCGCCCACATACTGCGGCTCGGCCGAATCCAGTTCCCGGTGAGTCAGGTAGTTGTAACGAAACTGGGCATATCCCCGGATGCCGATCTTTTCGTACCACTCCTTTTTCTTTTTCTCTTCCTTCTTCTCCTCTTTCTTCTCTTCCTTCTTTTCTTCCTTCTTCTCCGATTCCGTCGCCGCCTTCAGTTCGGCCTCCAGTTGGTCGGAGAGGTCTCCGTAGTTCTGCTCCAGCTCTTTCTGTAGTTGCAGGTTCTCCGTCTCCAGTTTCAGGATGGAAGACTCCGCACGATCGAGTCGCTGGATCAGTTCTTCCATCTGGGTCTGGTCGACGGCATCCTGCGCATGAGCGGGACCTTGCGAGAAAAACGTTGTACCGACGGTCAGGATCAGGGCGCTGAGCGAAGACCAAGCACGCCAGTGTCGCCAGCATGCTGGTACTTGGATACTCTTCGTGGTCGCCATATCAAAACACTTCCTTGCTGGGATCTTCCCCTCGTTATCCATAACGCGGGGTGACACAAAGGCCTTGTCGCCATTCGCGCAGTCGAATGAGGCCTTTGCGATCGGCTCCTCCTGATCCTCAGGACTTGCGAAACCGAATGCGCCGCAAATGTTATCAGCCACTCTTTCGAGTGGATTGTATGAAGATTCGAAAGAATCTCGGTAGAACTAGCGGGGCGCTCGGGAGGTTTCCCCAGTGATGGCGTCGAGAACGCTGTCACAGCAATACCTTGAACGCATCGCTTCTGGGAAAGACGAGTGGCCGCTCGCTCGCGACTTGCCTCGCGACCTGGCGTACCGCCATGTCACTGCCAGCACAAGAAGCAGCTACCTTCGCCTGCGATTCCCTTGACCAGTCGCTCACCGTCATCGGCTGGCATCCCCGAATGGAGCGTTTCCATATTCGGTCTGCGCTTCGCATCGCGTGGCTCACGGGTCCGCTGCCAACTTGTCGCCAGCGACCTCGACTTGGCAGCACTGATCTTGTGGAGACGGAGAAACTGCCGATAATGCGGTCCGCCGGGAGATCTCTTCTCGTTGCCGGAGTCGCTGACGGCCTGCCATCCCGATTTGACCAGTGACCTTGGGGCATCGGGTCATTCGAGGCCCCTCGGGACACGTCCAGGGAGCATGCATGTTCCAGGTCGCCTTGAAAATGCTGTTCCACGACTCAGGCAAGTACCTGGGCCTCGTGCTTGGCCTGGCGTTTTCGATTCTACTGATCAACCAGCAGTCCACCATCTTCATTGGAATGCTGGGACGCAGCATGGCCATGATCAAGGATGTGCCGCAGGCAAATCTGTGGGTCATGGAGCCGGGCACGACGAACCTGGAGACAGCCCTGCCGATGCGCGACATTGAACTGGCACGGGTTCGGGGCGTGCGTGGCGTGCAGTGGGCGGTCCCGATGATCAAGGCCAACGCCGTGGTTCGTTCGGACAGCGGCGAACTGCGTTTCATCGAGATGCAGGGCGTGGACGAGGCCAGCCTGATCGGGGTGCCGACCAAGTTCCTGATGGGCTCGCCCCAGGACCTGCGGCGTCCCGAGGCGGTGGCGATCAGTCGTTACGGCTTCCAGAAACTGTGGCCCGGCGAGCCTTTGTCCCTGGGAAAGGTGCTGGAGGTGAACGACCATCGGGCCGTCGTGGTGGCGATCGTGGAAGAGAAACCGCGGTTCCTGATGGGCGTCACGCTGTTCACGCGTTATTCGCAAGCGCTGCTGTACGCCAACCTGGGACGGCACCAGATGTCCCATGTCCTTGTCCAGACGATGCCGGGCGAGGACCCAGAGGTCGTTGCGGACCGCATCCAGGAGCGTACCGGACTGCACGCTCTGTCAGCGCAGGAAGCGTATCGCCTGCAGTTGCGATTCTTCCTCTTCGACACGGGCATCCCCGTGGTGATGGGAATGCTGGTGCTGCTGGGGATCTTCGTCGGCGCCGCCATCGTGGGACTGATGTTCAACCAGTTCGTGCTCGAAAACCTCCGCCACTTCGCCGTGCTCAAGGCGTTGGGCGTCCGCAACACCCGTTTGGTGGCCCTGGTGCTCTGGCAGGCGACCGTGGTCGGTGTAACCGGTTACAGCATTGGCCTGGGAGCGGTCTCGCTGTTTTTCCAGCTGGCCAAAGCCAATCCCTCCTTCCGTGGCTACTTCCTGCCGTGGCAGGTGGCCCTCGGATCGGCGGTCATCGCCGCAGGCATCACGATCTTCGCCTCCCTGCTGGCCCTGCGTCGCGTGCTGCGCGTCGAGCCGGCGGTGGTCTTCCGGGGTTGAACTCATGAAGCACCCCAGGGACCGTGCTGCATCGTCCGTGACGCCCGCGTCGGCCGTGACGCAGTCGACCGACGCGCGGCGGCGCGCCGTCGGCTGCCGACAGATCACGAAGGACTTCCCGGCGGGGCAGGAGATGATCCGCGTGCTGCACGGCGTCGATTTGGAGGTGAAGTACGGCGAGCAGACGTTCATCGTCGGCCCCAGCGGCTGCGGCAAGACAACGCTGGTGTCGATCATTGCCGGCCTGCTGCGCGCCACCTCGGGCGAACTGGAAGTCCTGGGCCAGGATCTCCACCATTTGACCGAAAACCAGCTGATCGACTTTCGTGCCCGCAAACTGGGCTTCATCTTCCAGCAGTTCAACCTGCTGCCGGCGCTGAACGCCGCCGAGAACGCCGCGATTCCGCTGCTGATCCAAGGCATCCGGATGGAGACGGCGGTGAAGCAGGCGGAGGCGTTGCTGGAACGCCTGCAGATGGGGTCCCATGTCCGCAAGTATCCGAACCAGCTTTCCGGCGGACAACAGCAGCGTGTGGCCATCGCCCGCTCGCTGATCCACCAGCCGCAACTGCTGATCTGCGATGAACCCACGGCATCGCTCGATGCCGAATCGGGACAGGCCGTCATGGAACTGCTCCGCGACCTCGCCAGCGCACCCGACCGCGCAGTGCTGGTCGTCACCCACGACAATCGAATCTTCTCTTTCGCCGACAAGATCGCCCATATCTCCGACGGGCGGATCACTCGCATCGAATCCAAAACGGGAACCTGAATCGTGTCCCAATCGGCCCGCAACCTTGTCTCCCGCGGTACCCTTGTCGCCGCCGTCGCGATGATGGGCGTCGCGCTGTACCTGATCCCGAACAATCTTCCGCGCGAGGAGCACCCGCCCACGCCGTTTGCCCCGGCCTCGACGCCCGGTTCGCCCCCGCAATCGAACGACGAGTCCCATCCGCCCGGCGAGTACGTCAGCGGACTCGGCGTTGTCGAACCGGCAGGCGAACCGATCGTCATCGGTTCGCAGGTTCCCGGTGTTGTGACCCAGGTCCTGGTGCAGGCTGGAGATACCGTGAAAGCGGGACAGGAACTGATTCGCCTGGACGACCGTGATGAACAGGCGCGGGTGGCGGTCGCCGCCACGCAACTGGCCGCCGAAGAAGCCAAGCTCGTCGAACTGCTGGGCACCGTCCCGGTCTCCCAGGCGCACGTCGAGGAGGCCGCGGCGATGAAACAGGGAACCGAGGCGGCCGTGGGCTACGCCACCGTCGAACTGGACCGCGCCGAACGACTGTTCGCGCAGAAGGCCATGTCCGCCGAAGAACTAGACGGCAAACGTTTCCTGCGGGAGGAGGCGAGGGCCCGCGACGCGCAGGCCGCCGCACGTTACCGCGAAGCGGTCGCATCGCTGGACCAGATCGCCGGTGAAAACGGCGCTCCCTCGATCGACGTCCAGAAGGCTGCCGTGGAGGCCGCCCGCGCCAATCTTCGGCAATTGCAGGTGGAACTCGAGTTGCAGACCATCCACGCGCCCAAGGACGCCACCGTCCTGGTCGTCAAAGTCCACCCCGGCGAATACCTGCCCGTCAACTCCCAGAGCAGTCCGCTCATGACCCTGGGCGTCATTACTCCGCTGCATGTCCGCGTGGAAATCGACGAGTCGGACATTCCGCGTGTGCCTGCCAACTCGAAAGCCGTGGGTTCGGTGCGTGGCGCGCCGCAGCAGCGCGTGCCGCTCACGTTCGTCCGCGTCGAACCTTACGTCGTGGCCAAGGGAACGCTCACCGGCAGCGCATCCGAACGCGTCGATACCCGCGTGCAGCAGTTGGTCTACGCTCTCGACCCAAGCCAACTCCGAATCTCTCCTGGCCAGCAGATGGACGTCTACATCGAAGCCACAAACCAAGACGCCGGGCCTTAAGAGGCGCCTTCGCCCGCCCGCGGCTCGCGAATATCCCGGGCATGCTTGTGGGAGCGAAGTCTGCTGGATCGGCACACGGCGTGTGCCGACTACGAGTCGCACGGCCCACCGTCTCT
>CAZUJM010000063.1:0-734 GCA_964620405.1 uncultured Pirellulaceae bacterium
GCTGAGATCGCCATTGCCCCGAGGTGTCCGGAGTCCACTGCCACAATCCCTTCTCGGTCCCCATCCAGATCTCCGACTGCCCGTCCACGTCCCAGTCCGTGGCAACCACCGACTTCGCAGGCGTGTTCCGCAGGTCATCCATTCCCTCGGCGGCCCGGTACACCCAGAGCCGATCGTTGAGGTAGACCTCGTGCGGTGTGTTCTCCTTCACGACCAGGATGTCGAGGTCACGATCCCGGTCCAGATCGGCTACCACCACGGCCCGGGAAGAGCCGCCATTTCCCTGCAGACCTTGCTCCGCGGCCAGGGGACGAAACGTTCCGTTCAGGTTGTTGCTGAGCAGTTCGTTGGCTCCCTCGTTGGCCAGGAACAGGTCGAGATCGCCGTCATGGTCGGCATCGAAGAACTGCCCGTCGCGGGTCACGAGGTCGCCGCCCGAGGTTCCCGTGGACTCCGTGACATCCTCCCACTGGTCGGGGGCCGTCTGGCGCCAAAGCTGGTTAGGACCGGACCGGCAGAGGTAAACGTCGACCAGCCCATCGTTGTCGTAGTCGCCCCACAGGACGGACAAGACGCCGGGGACCACCGATAGCGGATGATCGGCCCACCACTCCCAACCGGTCTGGGTCGCCCTCAGAAGGACATTCGGTCGTTGAGCATCGGAACTGGCCTGGGCGGCGAAGAGAACCTGCGGTCCTCCCTCGCGCAGATCGGCGACGGTCACATGCGGCCGA
>CAZUJM010000063.1:744-9773 GCA_964620405.1 uncultured Pirellulaceae bacterium
GATCGGACGGTGACAGGGCGGAACGCCAGGGAGGATTTCCGAGAGCCAGGTCGACCGGAGCGGCGAAGAGGTCGCCTGCGGGACGCGCGGCTACCTGGCCCTGGCCTCCCACCGCCTGCAACGTCGCCTTGGGTCCCATCCGCGTGTACTTGATTTCGGCAAGTCGCGATTGCGGGTTCTTCTCGAGTCGCTCGAACGCTTGGCGGTACTCATCGGCCTGCTGCGTCTTTCCCAAGCGAAGACACGCCTGGAACGCGCCGTAGTAGGTGCTACGCAGGTACGGATCGAGCGGAATCGCCTTCTCGAATCGAGCCAGCGATTCCTCCACCTTGCCTACCTGGGACAGGCATTGCCCCGCGTAGTACTGGGCGTAGGCATCCTGCGGATCGCCATCGGCCACGCGTTCAAACAGCTGCCGCGCGGCTTCGGGATCTCCGCTGTCCAGCCGGAGAATCGCCTCGCAGTACAGGGCCCGCAAGTTTTTAGGGTCCTTCTGGGCCACGTCGCGCAGCAATTTCACCGCCAGGTCGCCGTCGCCGGCTTGGCGACGGTTCAACGTGGCGATGGCCCAGTCCACTTGGACATCAAGCCATTCCGGATGCTTCGTCGCCAGCGGCTCCAGGGTCTCCCACGCCGCTTCGTAGTTGAACTGTCCCATCAGGGCCACGGCTCGGTTGTGTTCCGCCAGTTCCACCGCATCCGGCTGGAACGGCCCCGACCGCCCGCACCCGCCGGGAATGAGCCCCAGCAGCGACACGACCAACGCCAGCAAGCAACTTCCGATCGACCTCTCGGCCGACCTATCCCGGGCGGGCAACGGCTTCATTGTTCCTAGCACCCTGCTATTTCCCTTCCTGCATTTCCACCATCGACTCCGCACCCCCTGGAGCCAGCGCCGGGAGTCAACCAACGCCGGAAGGAACCAGACACCAGAGTTTGGAGACCGGACAGCACATCATAGGGGGACCACCGCGTTCCGTGGACAGGACCGGGTGGCTCGCCGCAAAGTTCTCACGGCATCAGTGCCCGGCGCAACGGGCCACGGCGCAACGGGCCCCGTGCTGCGGGCCATCGCCGCGCAGGAGCCACCTGGGCCTCGGTCCCCACGACGCGCGTAACCGGCCCATCCGCAACGCATCCGAACGCTCCCCCCCGAGGATCGGCTCCGAATTGTCCAGCCGGGTGAACTCAACCGGCAACCAGACCGCCAAGTCCTTCCAGACCCTACCGCTTGTCAGTTGCGTGGCACCGGGTCGGGGTTTACTCTAGAGGAGTAATTGAATCCCACCCAACAGACGGGTAGTTGTTGATCAGGAACGAGCTCCATGGCCATTCGCGCGGTGATTGCAGACGACCACTTGGTGGTCCGACTTGGACTGAAAAGTTTGCTGGCCGACGCGGGAATCACGGTGATTGGCGAAGCGGACTCGGGCGACAAGGCACTTCAGCTGGCGCAGGAACTGTCGCCGGACATCGTGATCATGGATGTGCGGATGCCCAATGGCGACGGACTGACGGCCCTGAGTCGCCTGAAGCTCGAAAAGCCCGACCTGCCGGTGCTGATGCTTTCGACGTACGATAATCCCACCTATGTGGCTCGCTCGGTGGCGTTGGGGGCCAGCGGCTTCCTGTTGAAGAGCTGTTCGGCGGAAGCGCTGATCGACTGCATACGGAGGATTCTGGCGGGCGAGAACATCTGGTCGCGCGACGAGTTGCGACGGGTGACGGGGGCCCTGGCCACGCCACGACTCTTGACCGACGTGGAGGTGCCCCTGACCCAGCGTGAGAACGAAGTCCTCCGACAACTGGCCTTGGGGCTCACCAACAAAGAGATCGCCCAGTCGCTGGATATCAGCTATGAAACGGTCAAAGAGCATGTGCAGCACATTCTGCGAAAGGTCGGCGTCTCCGACCGGACTCAAGCGGCCGTCTGGGCGGTCCGTCGCGGCCTGGTCTAATTCGGGTTCCGCTTCGAACAGGGCCTCTGTGGTTGCCGGCACGGCTGCCGCCGCAGCGACCTCCGTGGCTCCGCGTCCCAGTTCTCCTGCAGGGCTGCGGCAGGCGGCGCAGTCGCTTCCGCGGGCGGCCCTGCTGCTGCTGTTCCTGGCCTGTGCGGCATGGCTTGGCGGAAGTGCGGTCTTCGCCGTGGAGGTCATCCGGGTCAGGGTGGTCGTGGACGAGGAGGAGCGTACGCCCCCGCCCGTGTGGCAGCGGAGATTGCGGGAGCGGATCGATGCGGCCGCGGCGATCATCAACCAGTACGCGAACATCCGGTTCACCGTCGCGGAAATGGGGACCTGGCAGTCGGACGATCGAGTCCAGGACCTGAACAAGTCGCTGCGTGAGTTGGAGCAGGAGATCGAGCCGGCTCCGTGCGACATCGTGATCGCCTTCTCCAGTCAGTATCGGTTCCAGAAAGGCGTGAACGGCCTGGGGGGAACACGGGGCCCGCTGCACACGCACATTCTGCTGCGTGAGACCGCACCGAATGCGTTTGAGCCGGAACGACTGGAGGCGTTGGTGCACGAGATGGGACACTTCCTGGGCGCGGCGCACTCGAAGGACCCTGGATCGGCCATGCGTCCCATCATCGGCGATGGACGGGCGCGGATTCCCACCTATCGCATCGGGTTCGACCAGCAGAACTCCCAGATCATTCGACTGGTCGCCGCCGAAATCAGCGCGCTGCACATCCGCCGCTTCCAGCAGCTATCCAGGGCCACGCGCGACCGCATGGTGCAGCACTACCAGCAGCTTTCCGAGGAACTGCCGCGGGACCCCGCCGCGCCTCGGTTCCTGGAGATGCTGAAGAAGATGGAGGGCTTCGGGCCGCCGGCCAGTAGCCCGACGGTCCCGGGGTCTCCCCTGGTTCCTCGCCCCTTGGTCGTTCCGGCGCCGCGTCCAGCGACGCCGGCCAGTCCGGCAGGAACCCGCGTTCCCTTCCCCGGTCCGTCGACGCTTTCCACTCCGCAACCTCCGCCGGTTCGCACCAACGCTCCCCCGGCAATCCCTTCGCGTCCCCCCGCCCCCTCCACGCCGACCGGTCGTCCCTGAGCGTTCCTCGCGAAAAACCATCGCCGGTCCCTCGCGGCGTCGGCTCTGAAGCGGCTGCGGCCGGCTTCGCTCATGATAGACCGCTGGGCCACCCTCGCAAAAATAGTCCCTGGCACGGCCACCAGGCCCGGCGGGGGGCGAGAGTGATTCCCCGCGAAGCAAGGGGACCGATACAATAGCCGGCTGGATCGACCAGGCAGATCTCGGCCGCGAGATCACGATCGAAGCGGCCTCAGGCAGCGGACTACCGATCAGAAACGAGGTGGAGATGTTCTCGAAGGACCTGATGAACCAGTTGGCGTCCCAGCGAATCGTGGCGGTGTTGGTGGTCGACAAAGTGGCGTCCGCGGTGCCGCTGGCTCAAGCGCTTCTGGCGGGCGGAGTCAGCACGATGGAGTTGACGTTGCGAACCCCCGTGGCGATCGACGCCTTGCGAGCGATCCGGGCGGAGGTACCGGAGATGGTCGCGGGGATGGGCACGGTACTGACCCCGGAACAGGTGGACCAGATTGTGGCGGCCGGTGCCGCCTTCGGGGTGGCTCCGGGCACCAATCCGCGCGTGATTCGAGCGGCCCAGGCCAGCGGCCTTTCCTTTGCACCGGGCATCGTCACTCCGTCGGACATCGAGGCCGCGCTGGAACTTGGCTGCCGTCTGCTGAAGCTGTTTCCGGCCGAGCCGAGCGGAGGCCTGAACTACTTGAACAGCATTGCGGCTCCTTTCGCTCATCTGGGCGTGCGTTACATTCCGCTGGGCGGCGTGCAGCCCGACAACATGTCCACTTATCTTTCCAATCCCCATGTGGCCGCCGTGGGAGGATCCTGGCTGGCGCCACGCGACCTGATTGACGGACAGCAGTGGCCGGAAATCACGCGGCGCGCCCGCGAGGCGAGGCAGATCGTGGAAACGTTATCCTCCAAGGGCGTCTAACGCGTCGAAATTCCAGCAGGACGCGTTTCGACCTGCCGCGAGACGACGCTCGTCCCGCACGAGACAACCTTCCGGCCGCGGTCGCGCCATGTCCCGCCGGTCCGCGTCCGAGAAATCCCGCATGACCGAAGACATCACCGACGGCAGTTCGATCGACTCGCCCAGCGACGAGCCGAGGAGGAAGGATTCGCCGAGGGAAGCCGCCGCCCGCGGCGCAGCGGCAGCCCATTCGGCGCGTCGCCGAAGGCTCGGGGTCGGCTTCTGGGCAGGCATCCTCCTGCTGATCGCCGCCTTGGGTCTGGGTCCAGGCCGCAAGCACACCATGCTGGGCGACTCCATCCAGACCGCCGGCCACTTCCTCGCGTTCGGAGTACTCTGCCTAGCCACCACCTGGGGCGTCCGGCCGTATCTGCCCGCGACCTTCCGCTGGCGACTCATTTCCGCACTCATCGGGCTGCTCGTAGCTGTGCTCGTCGGAGGACTGGTGGAGTTCGCGCAGAAGATGCTGCCGGGTCGAGACGCGAGCTGGCAGGACCTGGCGAAAGACGCCCAGGGAGCCATGGCGGTGCTTTGCCTCGTCGGCCTGGCCGGTCTGCTTCGTGACCAGCGCTACGCCGCAGCCAAGCCAGCCCTGCTCCCGCGTCTCCTGGCGGGCCTGCTGCTGTCGGGCCTGCTCGCCGGTTTTCTCCTGGTGGGCCTGCTGCCCACGGTGCGCTGCGCCTGGGACTACTGGCAACGCGGCACGGAGCGATCAGATCTGATGCCGCTGGAGCAACCGTGGGTTCGGCGGTTCGTCTGGGCCGACGCGGGGGTCCATGTCGCTCTGGAGCCCGCACCTGCCGAGTGGCCTCTGTGGGAGACTCCAGCGGTGGCCGAACTGACTATCGCAGCGGGTGAAGGCTTTCCCGGATTCGGCATGCGGGAAGTCGCGCCGGACTGGCGTAACCATGCGTCGTTCGCGTTTGAAGTGCGTAACGCGAGCGATGAACCGCTCGACGTGGGCTTCCGCATCCACGACATTCATCATGACAACGACTATTACGATCGCTTCAACGCCACGCTTCACCTGGCCCCCGGGGACCAAACGATTCGCATTCCGCTGGCCGAGGTCGAGCGAGGCCCGCGTCGCCGTCGACTGGACATGCGGCAGATCGAAGGATTCAAACTGATGGCGTTACGCCCGCCACGCGAACTGCGCCTGATCGTCAGCGGTTTCCGCCTGGAATAGCTCGACCCCGCGTCACGCGAGTCGCGCGTATCGGCCACCGAAGTACAGCAGCGGTGCCCCGTCGCGGAAGTCACCGGCGACGATCTCCCCGAAAAACAGATCATGGTCGCCTCCCTGCACGACATCGGCGACACGGCAGTCCACCCAAGCCAGTGCATCCGCAAGGACGGGCGCGCCGGTGACCGCAGTGCGGGTTTCAAGCCCGGAAAAGTCCTTGGGGCCCACGAAAGCGAATCGGTTCGACAGATCTTCCTGCTCCGCTGCCAGGATACTCAACGCAAAGCAGCCGGCCTGGGTGAAGATCTCGCGGGATTGGCTGTTGCGGACCACCGCCAGCAGCACCAGGGAGGGATCCAGCGACAGGCTGCTGACCGCATTGGCCGTCATGCCCCAGGTGTTGCCATCGAGAATCGTGCTGGCGACGGTCACGCCGGTCGCGAAGCGTCCCATGATCTTCTTCTGCAGAGTTGGATCGATCGACATGCAAGGGTCTCGGCTACCAAGGCGTGAAAGAGGAACCCGGGGCGACCGCGGTATCGGGAGCGGCCCTGGCGTCCCGAGTTCCGCGACGCGCGGGGATGGGAGGCAATGGGGTACCGGATCGGTCGCTTGCCACAGGCTCCCACCATCGCGAAAAAGCAGCGTGTGTCAAGCGGCTGGATCCCCTTCCCAGGGTGTGGCTGGCGGCGCGGCCGATCGTTGGCGTTCATGGCGGTAGGCGCCCGGCACCTCCGTGAGCCATTTTCCGGATACCGGCCCCTCGTCGCACGGACGCAGGGCTCCCTTTGGCTGGCCGGCTGTTGTCGGAACCGGAAGCAGGGCATACAACAGGAGAGGGCTGCCGTCCGGACCGAGACGAACTCGGCGCCTGCCCCACCCTCCTGCCCCAAGCCTCGCCCCCCGGCCACTCCCTGTGGCTCCTGCCGCACTCGAAATCGCCCCATGCTTCACGCGCTTCTGCGAAGACTGTATCTGGCCGCCCCGCTGCTGACGCTGGGAATCACCGTCGCGTCCTCGGGCCCCGTCACGGCCGCAGATGCCGCGGACGAGTTGGCGGGAGCAGCCGGAGTGGAGTATTTCGAGCGTCACATCCGCCCGGTGTTCGCGGAGTCCTGCTATGCGTGTCATTCGGACGAGGCGACCGACCTGAAGGGCGGTCTGCGGCTCGACTCGCGAGCTGGCAGGCAACGCGGCAGCGACTCAGGCCCGATCCTCGATACGGCGAACCCCGACGCGAGCCTCTTGCTGCGCGTGCTGCGGCACGACGAGTCGGTGGCCGCCATGCCTCCGGATCAACGCTTGTCGGACGAGGCGATCGAGAAGATCCGCGTCTGGATGGAAGCCGGCGCGCCGGGTCCAGCGGAGGACGCGTCCGATACCGGCGACTCCTCCCCGCGTTTCGCGCGACACTGGTCATTCCAGTTGCCCGTGACGCCGCCCCTGGCAGCCGCTCGTTCGTCCTGGGGGCACAACCGCTTGGATGGTCTGCTGGAGGAGCATCATCGGCGAAAAGGACTTCGGCCGGCCACCGCCGCGGAACGCGGGGTGCTGATCCGGCGTCTGTTCCAGGACCTGCATGGCCTGCCCCCGACGTTCGAGCAGGTGGAAGCGTTCGTGTCGGACCCCGCGCCGGCGGCGTTCGACCAGTTGGTGGACCAGCTGCTGGCTTCGCCCCGCTTCGGTGAACGCTGGACGCGGCCGTGGCTGGACGTCGCCCGCTATGCGGACACCAAGGGCTATCTGTTCATGGAGGAGCGCAACTACAAGGATGCGTATCGCTTCCGGGACTGGGTCATCCATTCCTTCAACGAGGACCTGGGCTACGACGAGTTCCTGAAGTACCAGCTGGCGGCGGATCGACTCGCGCCCGATCGCAGCCAGGACCTCGCCGCCATGGGCTTGCTCACCCTCGGCCGGCGGTTCCTCAATAACCAGCACGATATCATCGACGACCGCATCGACGTCGTGTCACGTGGGCTGATGGGACTGACGGTCACCTGCGCGCGATGCCACAGTCACAAGTTCGACCCGATTCCGATCGAGGACTACTATTCGCTCTATGGAGTCTTCGCGAATTCGGTGGAACCGGGCGACGATCCCTCGCCTTTGCGCATGGTCGACCGATCGGAACCGGTGAGTTCGGTGGTCTTCATCCGCGGCAATCCGGGGCGTCCGGGAGCGGAAGTTCCTCGGCAGTTCCTCGGCTTTCTGGCCGGTCCCGAACGCCAGCCGTTCGCGACGGGCAGCGGTCGCTTGGAGCTGGCGGAGGCCATTGCTTCCGAAAACAATCCGCTCACGGCGCGGGTCCTGGTCAATCGCGTCTGGGGCCGGCTGATGGGTCGCTACCTGGTGGATACCCCCAGCGACTTTGGACTCCGCAGCGACGCTCCGGAACTGCAAGCCCTGCTGGATGAACTGGCCGTGTCGTTCCAATCCCATGACTGGTCGATGAAGTGGCTGGTACGCGAGATCGTCCGCTCCGCGGCCTATCGCCAGTCGGCCAACGCCGATCCGGCGATCCGGGAGGCCGATCCCGAGAACCGGGCCTGCACGCGGATGGAGCGGAAGCGACTCGACTTCGAGGGACTGCGTGACAACATCCTGGCAGCCAGCGGGCAACTGAGGCTGGAGACCATTGGAGGTCCTTCCGAAGATATCGCGAAGTCGGAGGGAGCGACGCGACGTTCCTTGTACGCCTTCATCGATCGCCAAAACCTGCCGGGCGTATTCCGCACGTTCGATGTCGCCAACCCGGATACGCACGCGCCCAAGCGGTACGAGACCACGGTCCCCCAGCAGGCCCTGTACCTGCTCAACAGCCCGTTCGCCTGGCACGCGTCGGCCGCCTTGGCCCAGGATGTCCAGGCGATCGAGGGCACCGGGGAGGATCGGGTCCGCTGGCTCTATCGGCGCGTTCTGGGACGCTCGCCGTCGGCCGACGAGACGGTGCGGGCGATGGAGTTCCTGGGCGGCGACGCAACCGCGGAAGCGATGACGCGTCACTGGAAGGAACTGGCACAGGTGCTGCTGGTCTGCAATGAGTTTGCTTTTGTGGACTGAGAGTCGGGAGAAGTTCCATGGCGATCCATCGACGCGAAATGCTCCGCCGATCCGGAATGGGCTTGGGCGGCCTTGCGCTGGCCGGCCTGCTGGCGGACCAGGAGGCACGCGGCGACGCGCGTTCCTCGCGGCATCCAGGCCCCCACTTCGCTCCCCGCGCACGCCGCATGATCCACCTGTTCATGAACGGCGGCCCGTCGCACGTGGACACGTTCGACCCCAAGCCGGCCCTGGCCCGCTACGCCGGACAAGAGCTTCCCAGCGGAAACCTGCCGACCGAACGAAAAACGGGTGCCGCGATGCCGTCGCCCTATAAGTTCCGCAAGTATGGCCAGAGCGGCATCGAGGTGAGCGAGATCTTCCCGCACGTGGCTCGCTGCGTCGACGACCTGGCCGTCATCCGCTCCATGCACGCCGACATCCCCAACCACGAACCATCCCTGCTGCTGATGAACTGTGGCGAGGCCAGGCAGATTCGCCCCAGCCTGGGATCGTGGCTGACTTACGGACTGGGCAGTGAGAATGAAAACCTGCCCGGCTTCATCGCCATGTGTCCCGGCGGTTATCCGATCCAGGAGTCGCAGAACTGGCAGGCCGGTTTTCTTCCCGGAGCCCACCAGGGGACGTATGTCGACACCAAGCACACCGAGATCTCGAAACTGATCGAACACATCCGCAGGCCCGAAGGATCGCGAGGCGACCAGCGGCGCCAACTGGACCTGCTGCAGCGGATGAACGTCGAGCACCTGCAGTCGCGAC
>CAZUJM010000063.1:9783-16071 GCA_964620405.1 uncultured Pirellulaceae bacterium
GCGTATCGAATCGTTCGAACTGGCGTACCGGATGCAGCAGGACGCGGAGGACGCGTTCGACGTGGACCGCGAGCCCGCGCATATCCGCCGGCTGTATGGCGAGGGCGTCCAGGCGCGGCAGATCCTGATCGCGCGGCGGTTGCTCGAGCGTGGCGTGCGTTATGTGCAGGTGTGGCATGGCGAGGGGCAGCCGTGGGACAACCATGACGACCTGGAAGCCAACCACCGGAAACTGGCAAAGCAGTGCGACCAGGCCATCGGCGCCCTGCTGGTGGACCTGAAGCAACGCGGCATGCTGGAAGACACCCTCGTGCTGTGGGGCGGCGAGTTTGGTCGCACGCCCACGGTGGAACTGCCGCAGAAGGGCGCGAACGCCGGAAAGATCAATGGTCGCGACCACAACCACCACGGCTTCACGGTCTGGATGGCCGGCGGTGGCATCCGCGGCGGGCAGGTCTACGGCTCCACCGATGAGTTCGGTTTTCGCGCGGAAGAAAACCGCATGCACGTGCACGACCTGCATGCCACCATCCTGCACCTGATGGGATTCGACCACGAGCGATTCACGTTTCGCTACGCCGGCCGGGACTTCCGCTTGACCGACGTGCACGGGCAAGTCGTGCGCGAACTGCTAGCCTGACCGACAGTGTCTTTCTCGCAACCCCATCGACTGCTTGGGACGGCGCGGAAGCCAGCGTGCCGCCCCGCTGCAAGGCCCCGAGGAGCCTGCTAAGATACGGCCTCGGCCGAGTGGCGGAATTGGCAGACGCCCGGGACTTAAAATCCCGTGTCCCGTCAGGGACGTGCGGGTTCGAGCCCCGCCTCGGCTACTTCCCGGCTGCCTGGCCCCCTTCCGCTCCCCTGGCCCGTCCGCCGCCTCCGCGATTTCCAGGTCGCCCCCGCTCAGCACTCACGATCCCGCGAGCGGTCGAGTGTCCCGGCACGCCGCACTAGGCCGATCGGACCGAAGGCAAGCAAGCAGCGTGGCCGCGCGTCGCCGCCCGCAGGCATCGCGGGTCGCCGCGCAGGAGAACCTCCATGAACACCTACCACCCACCGGCTCCAACCTGGGACAGCCCCGCTTGGGTCGAGCACGCGCAGCACCTGCTGAACTCCTACCGAAGATGGCTCGACAGCGACCTAGTGCCCCGCGATGGTTCGCCTCTCGACCAGGCCCGACGACTGCATGAGGCCGATTTCGTGGTCGTATCGCACGGCACCCAGGAAGACCCACTGCTCAACTACGCCAATCGTCGCGCGCTGGAACTCTGGGAGATGGATACGGCCACGCTCATCCAGACTCCCTCGCGATTGACGGCCGAACCCATGCACCGAGACGAACGAGCCCTGCTTCTGGAGCGGACAACTCGGCAGGGCTACGTCGACGACTACCAGGGGATCCGCATCAGCAGCACCGGACATCGCTTCCAGATCCATCAGGCCATCGTCTGGAACCTGCTGGACGACCGCGGGCAACGGATCGGCCAAGCGGCGACCTTTTCACGATGGACACCGCTCGACTAAGCTCCCGTCGCACCCTTGCCCTGCTGCGTCCTTCCGCGGGCGCCCCCCCCCAACAAACGAAAGCCAGCCCCAAGGCAATCCATGGACACCGCAGCCCCCCATGTTCTCGTCATCGGCGAAACGCTCTGGGATCTCTTTCCGTACGGCCCGCGGTTCGGTGGAGCCACCGCGAATTTCGCGTGCCATGCCGCGGCGCTCGGCTGTCGCGTCTCGCTCATATCGCGTATCGGCAGCGATGAACTCGGGCGAGATGCCCGCAGCTTTCTGGAGCGACAGGCGGTTGACCTGGCCTGCCTGCAAGTCGATTCCACGCGTCCCACCGGAACCGTCGTCGTTTCGCTCAACGCAGCTGGCCAGCCAAGTTATGAGATCATGCAAGACGTTGCTTGGGACCACCTGGAATGGTCACCGCAAATCGAAGCCGCCGCCGCGCGCTGCGATGCGGTCTGCTTCGGCACGCTCGGGCAACGTCAGGCAACTTCACAAGCCACGATCCAGCGACTCCTCACCGAAAGCCATTCAGCGCGTATCCGTTTGCTCGACATCAACCTGCGAGCGCCCTTTTACGACGACGGACGCATCAAGCAGTCGCTCGGCTGGGCCAACGCGCTGAAACTGAATGAGGACGAACTGCCGCAGGTGGCTAGGATCCTGGAACTGCCGTCGGCCCCCGATGAAGCGATCGTCGCCCTGCAGCGCCGATTGGGGCTGGAGTTCGTCATCCTGACCTGCGGAGCGGATGGATCGTGGCTCGTCACGAAGAACCTCTGCCATCGCCTCGAAGGCCAAAAGGTCGAGGTAGCGGACACGGTGGGAGCGGGCGACGCGTTCACCGCGACCATGCTGCGTGGGTGGTTGGCGGGGATGCCTGCCGAAATGTCCCACCGCTGGGCTCAACAGGTGGCCAGTTGGGTCTGCACCCAGCAAGGAGCCGTGCCCACATGGCCCGAGCCTTTGCGGCGGGGGCCGCTTGGAACGGCCTGAGCTTTCTCGCTCGCGTTGAGAACGATCGGCCAAGACGGGCATTGCGAACTCGGCCCGCAGTTTCGTCGCCACTCGTCGAAAGATGCCAGCGACGTGCCTCCGCTGCGGCAGGCTCGTCGATTCGTCGTGACCCCAGTGGTCTCCGTGGTGAGAACCAGCCTGGCCGAAGTGGGAGAGGGTTCGGCTGTGCGTCTACGTTACTCCCGGGGAATGAAAACCGATCAGCGCAGCAAAAAGGGCCCAGCGCCTGGCGGCTGCCGAGCCCTTCGGTGTTTCCCACGCTCAAAGTCGCGTAACCAGCGTCAGCCATCCACGAAGACGGATGAGGCGGAGCAACGCAAACGTTTTCCTCGACTCCACGCGGTCTGGACGCACTCGCCGTTCCGCGACCGATCCGACCGGAGTGAAACGGTGGCGAGGCGAAGCGCTTTCCACGAGCTGGTCGATCGCGTCGGGCGGATTAGTGCTCGCCCAGCGGATCTTTCCGCTCCGTGATCGACGGGCACTTGGGGGCCATCTCGGCGTTCAGTTCCTTGAACGGCGCCCACTCTTCCGGCAGGTTGTCCTCGTGGAAGATCGCCTCCACCGGGCACTCCGGCACGCAGGCCTCGCAATCGATGCACTCGTCGGGGTGGATGTAGAGGATCTTGTCACCCTCGTAGAAGCACTCGACGGGGCAAACGACGACGCAGTCGGTGTACTTGCATCCGAAACAGGGCTGGGCCACTACGTGTGTCATTGAGAGGTATCTCCATCAAAAAACCGAACGACTGGGACGCGGACCGCTCCCGACGGAATATCAAAAGATTGCACGATTATCGGCACAGCAAACCGGCCCGGAACACACGGACTTCCGGAACTCGAACCGCCAAGGCCGAGGAGGCAGCATGGCGGGCCCGCGTAGGGGCGGCGGGTCTCCCCGGTTCGCCCGCCTTGCCGCAGGGCTCCCGGGTTGTCGCATCCCCCAGGTTTCCTGCGGGCGGAGTTCCTCCTCAAACGAGGAGGTTTCCGCAACTTCGCTAGACGGCCATGCCAGCACTGCCACTTCCACCCGGGGAATCTAGTGAGGGCAAACGTTCGTGTCAAGGGACGGTTCAACCGGTCAGCCTTGCTTCGTTTTGGAAGCCTCCCTAGAATCCCACAGCGGATCTGCCTGCATGCCCCAACGAGCCAGCGGTGGCGGGCGAAGAGCCTTCACGGTGACGAGTTGACGCAGCCAGGGTTGTGGGGACGCCGGCGGTACGGATCGCGGGCCGCAATCGTGAACCGAGCCATGGGGCCCTGACCTCATCCGAAGGTCGGTGTCTGGCGGAAGATGTCTAGCGAGAAGCGTCTCGCAAAACAGTGCCTCGATGGCCTGTCGCCGGACAAGGGCAGTTGATGGTCCCGGAAGCGTTCGCCCGACGGTGAGCGGCCGCAAGTCGAAAGGAAGTCAACGGTGGTGCTCCACGAAAACGACCGACGCCTCCTCGACCAATGCCTGGCGAACGACCCGCATGCTTGGGAGCGGTTCGTCGATCGCTTCTCGGGTCTCGTCCTGCACGTCGTGGACCATGCGGCTCTTGGATTCGGCCGCCGGCTTCCTCCAGCGGATCGCGAGGATCTGGCGGCGGAGGTCTTTTTGGGGATCGTGGCGGACGACTTCCGGACGTTGCGGGGATTCCGCGGCGAGTCGAGCTTGGCCACCTATCTGTCGGTAATCGCCCGTCGCATCGTGACCCGGCAACTCGCCTCCATTTCGACAGACCACACCGCTCTGGGTGACGTTGCCGAACTGGCCGATCCATCGCCCAGCGAGGAGATGCGACTGGAGGACGTGGAGGAACTGCGTCAGCTGATGGCCCGGTTGCAAGGATCCGAAGCCGACGTGATGCGTCTGTACCATCTCGAGGGCAAGTCCTATCGCGAGATCAGCGTGCAGACGGGCGTGCCCGAGAATTCGATCGGTCCCACCCTGAGCCGCGCCCGTTCGAAGCTGCACGCCCTGCGCACGAATTCCTTGTCGCACTGACCGATTCGCAGTGAGCAGGATTCTTGAGGATCCACGCGTTCCCGGATCCAGGTCCGCGACGGGCTCGATCGCTCCCCGCCAGTCGGCCGGGGGCACCATCGGGGTCGCTGCGACTCATCGCACGCGATCGAAGGGCGGCAGTCGTCGGACGGCCGTGTCGCGTGCCGGGGCATCCAGTGCGGAGGACCGCTGGGGCCGGCGAGCCATCAGCGGATTGTTGGCACGGAGGCCGAGCGCATCAGGCGAGGCGAGGTCGATGGTCGGTACGCCCGTGATCTGAGGCATGGTCCAGAGCTGGTTGGGATCTCCGGACAGTTGGTTGACCAGATGTCGGTCCGTCTGCAGCGAGAAGCTCAAGCCGGCTGGCGGCAATCGAATCTCGACAAATCGCGGCAAGGACACTCCGTGTACTTGGTCGAACTGGAACGCGGACGCGACGGAGGACGCGATGGGCTGCTGGTTGGCGTCGTAGAGGTGCTGCTCGAGCACCCAGCCGCGGGCATCGTCGATGACCATGACTTTCGTGACTTCGCGCTGGTTCATGACCAGATGGGAGCGAATCTCCAGTTGACCGGGGCGACTGCGAAACGGCCCTTCATGGCGAGCGGTGGGGTCGATCTCCACGACGCCGAGTGCCTGGATGAGCCAGTCGGGAGGAATGGGGACAATGTCCCGCGCGGTACTCTTGTCGAACTCCGCATGCTTGCCCCAGTAGATGGCCGGCTGCTCGTTTCGTTTCACCCACACCCAATAGATCTCGTCGTTGCTTCCCAGGTCGAGTTCCGGACCGGTGATCCGCGTCTCGGCTCGCAATCGAAACCGGCGAGGTCGATCGAGCGCGTAGCTGGTTTCCAGGGGAGGAACGCCGGCCAGCGTCAGGGTGGCGCCGGAGGACTGCAGTTGCTGGATGCGCGCACTGTTCGCGTTCACGACACGCACCACGTCCTCCAGGCTGGCCTGGGGATTCAGGACGGTGGGAGCATAGTCGTTGACCAACTGGCGATTGCGCGGGCAGGTGGCGCCGGAGCCTCCCAGCATCGCCAGCAGGACGAACAGGTGCAGCAGTCGTTCCCTCAAAGGACTTCCTTTTCCTGCTTCGAGCATTTCATGGGGCGGACTCTTCGTGAGCTCGTTTGTTTCGTTTTGCGGCACGCGTTCCCAGGAGGGTCTCACGGCAGCGGCAAGCAGCCGTTCACGCTCCTTCGGAAGCGGAACTGCTGGTTTCGGTCTGCGTCCCCTCGGCCTTGGCGAACAGCAGTTCTTGGAGTTCCTGCTGGATCTGTTGCACCCGACCTGCTGCCGGTGTCACCTCGGGAACGCGGTATTCGCACTCCTGACGAGGGCAGTACACCAGCAGCACCTTGGAGCCTCCCGCCGACCGCTCCTCTCCCTCCAGTCGAAAGACGCGTCGTCGCACCAGGAGCAGCGTGAGAATGTAGGCCACGTCGGCCTTGGACAGGTCTCCTTGAAGTTGTTCAAAGTATTGGAGCAGCACCTGGTTCGGCGCTAGTTGCGCGCGGGTTGCCCGCGGGTCGGGCACCTGCGACTTCCACCATCCCAGGCAGTGTTCCGGCGGTCCCTGCCAACTGGCGACCGCATAATCCTTCCGCACCACCTCCGCACCCTCGACCGTCAACACCGAGTAGAACGACTCCCCGGGCTGCAGTTCGCGGTCGCTCACTGCACATCGCCGAGTGCATCGTTGGATCTCGTAGTCGAACAACGGCGTTTCCTCGGAGGGCTGTCACGGAACGGACGAACCAGGGCAT
>CAZUJM010000063.1:16081-23190 GCA_964620405.1 uncultured Pirellulaceae bacterium
GGCCCGTCACATGCCGGGGCGGGATAGTACCCAAGACCCGCCAGCGACCGCAAGACGAAGCCGCGTCCGTCCCGCAGCCATCGCTGGCGACATCACTGACATCACGGTGCTCCCGCTGTCGGCGTTCGAGGGCCGGTAGCCTCGTGGAGAGGATGGTCTCAATGGGTAAACACGGGTCAGGCAAACCACCCGGGTTGCGTACCTTGTACAAGCGATGGGGCCAGGCGAGTTGTTCAAGCCCGTCCGCGGCCCGCGTCCGTTCGCGAAAATGGAGGTAAAACGGAGCATTCTTCGCAATGTTGACCGAACCTTGGGCCGGCGATAGACTCGTTCTCGAAGGGCCGGGCCGCTGGGTTTCGCGTCCTCGCACCGGGGCCATACCGGACGGCGAGTTCCGCGAGAGAGTTGCAGCGAGAGAATTGCCGCGAGAGCATCACTCGGACGGGTCGGACGCTTGCAGGTTCCAACCCAGGAAGAGGTTGGGACTTCGGCAACCGGCCAGAGATACGTTGTCTGCCGCACGCGTGGTTCGCGACAGCAGGTCGCGGGGACAGGTTAGGTATCGTCGGGACCCCGGGACCTGCCGCTGAGGTCGCGGGGTTTTTTGTTGGTTACTCACCGCCGCGGCGGTCGCTTGATACGCGAAGGACGAGGCTGCATGTCGAATTCACGCATGATTCGCATCTTTGACACCACGTTGCGGGATGGGGAGCAGTCGCCGGGGGCCAGCATGAACCTCCCGGAAAAGCTCCGCATCGCCCAGGCGCTGGTGGACCTCGGCGTGGACATCATTGAAGCCGGTTTCCCGATCGCCTCGCCGGGTGACTTCGAGGCGGTGCGTGAGATCGCCCGGAACGTTCGCGGAGCGACGATTTGCGGACTGGCGCGGTGCAACGACCAGGACATCGACCGTGCCTGGGAGGCCTTGCGTCATGCGGAGAAGCCACGGATCCACGTGTTCCTCGCCACCAGTGCGATCCACCGGGAATTCAAGCTGAAGATGACTCCCGAGGAGATCGTCGAGCGAGCGGTGAAGGGCGTCACGCGCGCCCATGGGTACTGCGACGACATCGAGTTCTCGCCGGAGGACGCGGCCCGCACGGAGGTCGACTTCCTCTGCCGCGTGGTGGAAGCGGTCATTGCGGCGGGAGCGACGACGGTGAACATCCCGGACACGGTCGGCTACGCGACGCCCCAGCAGATGGGGCATGTGATTCGCACGCTTCGTGAACGCGTTCCAAACATCGACAAGGCCGTGATCAGCATCCACTGCCATAACGACCTCGGTCTGGCAGTGGCCAACAGTCTTGCCGCCGTCGAAAACGGAGCCGGCCAGATCGAGTGCACGATCAACGGCATCGGCGAGCGGGCGGGCAACTGCGCGCTGGAGGAGGTCGTGATGGCGCTGCGCACTCGCAACGACTACTACCACGCCGACACGCGGATCGACTCCCGGCGGCTCGTCCCCACCAGCCAGTTGGTTTCGAGCATCACGGGCCTGCAGGTGCAACGCAACAAGGCGATCGTCGGGCGGAACGCCTTCGCCCACGAAGCGGGAATCCACCAGGACGGCATGCTCAAGGAACCTCGCACCTACGAGATCATGCGTCCCGAAGACGTCGGCTTCAGCCGGACGGAGCTGGTGCTGGGCAAGCATAGCGGCCGCGCCGCCCTGGCGGACCGTGCCCGAGCCATGGGCTTCCATCTGACGGGAGAACAGATCCAAACGGTGTTCGAAGGATTCAAGGTGCTGGCCGACAAGAAAAAGGAAGTCTACGACGGCGACATCGCGGCGCTCATCAAGCAGACGCTCTACGAAGTCAACGCCGACGATGAATGGAAGCTCATCTCGTTCCTCGTCTCGTCGGGAACGGGCAAGAAGCCCTACGTCAAGCTGACGCTGCGGCGAGGCGATCGAGAATTCACCGAGGAGCTTTCCTCGGGCGACGGCCCGATTGATGCCGCCTTCCTCGCGACCGAGAAGATCACCGGACTGCAGCTAACATGCAAGGACTTCCAAGTCCGCAGCGCGACGCTCGGCCAGGATGCCTTGGGAGAGGTCAACGTCGATGTCGAACACGACGGACAGACCTATCGAGGACGAGGCGTGTCGACGGACACCGTGGAAGCCACGGTGCTGGCCATCCTCAGCGCCGTCAACCGCATCCTCAGCGCCAAGACGCAGTAACCTCGGTCCGCGAAGCCCTTTGGCGAGCCGAACGGGAACGTCATCGAAAACGACCAGCTGGTCGCAGCTCGGCCAAGGGGGCGTCTGACCGTCGTTCAGGCGACGAACGCCAGGTAGTAGAAGACTCCACCGGTCAGGGCCGTCATGGTCATGAAGACCACGGTCAGCCAGGCCCAGACGCGGTGCCGGCGACTGTAGGCGGTGGGGACGGTGGGGCGGGGAAAATGGCGCCACGCCTGGACCAGCGTCACCGCCCACAGCAGCGTATTGGGGATCGCAAAGGCCAAGTGGACGATGAGGCTGTAGTCGATCGCGTCGTTCCACGCCCCATCGCTCCAGAAAGCCGACGGCTCCGCGCGGTCCTGCCAGCCATGAATCCGCATGTCGACTTCAAAGGCCAGCACGGCGACACCCAGCACAATTCCCAGCGTCGTCTGTACCCAGCGGTGCAACTCATACCGGCCACGGCGAGCCTGTCGGATGCTCCAGAACATCGCGGGCACGACCAGGAACATCGCCGCGAAGACCACATCCAGCATGAAGGACCCACGAGTACCCAGGAATCCCGGCCAGCCACTGAACTCGGCCAGCAACGGCACCGCGGTCCACGAGAACCCGAGGGTTCCTGCGTCGTCCATCAAAACCACTCCTTTCAGGGCAGCCACTAGCGGGAACAGAAAAAGAGACTCCAGACCGCTGGTCTGGCAGACTCATGGCCACAACCGCTCTGGGCGTCAAACCGCAAGGGCGTCCCGGCTGCCACTTGCAGGGTGGCACGAATTCCCGGAACGGCAGGATAAACGGACGGCCGTAGCGGATGCAACGCCAACGGCTTGGGGGGGCTTCCGTTTTTAGTTGTGATTGCTTGACGCCGCGGAGCAGCCCTGTTTAGTCTAAGACCTGTCGGGGGTCGCCCCCCAGTCCGCACCTCTTCGCCTGCCGCTGAGGCTTTCCAAGTGAATCCATCGCCAGGACTTGAAAGCTTCTATGATCTGCTCGGCGTCAGCCGCGACGCATCGCGTGCGCAGATTCGCGCCGCGTTCCTGCAGCGAGCCCAGGAGTGCCACCCGGACCTCAATGGTCAGGACGAAGCAGCCGAAGTCCGTTTCCGCGAGATTCGCTTCGCCTACGAAGTGCTCCACGACAAACGCAAGCGGGCGGAGTACGATCACAACCCTAGTCGCTTCCATCGCCAGAAGCAGCGATCCGAGTGGCGGAGGAGTGCTACATCGACCGAGCGTACCTCGGCGCGGTGGGAACCGTCGCCCCACCGGTTCCGATCCACGCGTTCCTACTCGACTCGAACTCTAGCCGCCGTCCTGGGCAGCATCCTGGCCGTTTTCGCGGTGATTGCCGCCGCGGTGGTGACGATCGTGCTGGAGGCGGACCATCGAAAGCTTCTGGACTTCGCGCACATTCGCGTGGCTGGCGAAGCCGATCCCGCCTCGCCTTCTTCGCCGCCGTTCGACTCTGGCATCCCGGTCAGTGAACTGTCCGCGGACTCCACGGCGGTCGGCCCCATCCGGGTCGACGACACGGTGGTGGAGTGGCGAGGTTCGACTTCGTTGAACCAGTTGGTCGCCCCCGTCAACGATACCGCTCCCCCGCTAGAATCGGTCTCGGCCGCCCCCCTGGTGCATGGAGCCGACCGAAGGAAGGTCGCCGAGAGCCAGTTTGGGAACCAGGCAGACGCATTCCTGCCGCGCGTCCAGCATACGCAGTGGATTGGGCCGGGTGACTCGTCCCGCTCGACCGGCCTGGGTGGATCGCCGCTGTTCTTCAATCCTCCCGCCACGCCGACTCCGCTTTCACCACAGGAGTCGGGGGCCGCGGTGGTGGCGTCCACCGCGCCGCGCATTCCCATGCCGTCTGCGGAGGAATGGACGGCTCCTGTTCTTTCCACGACGCCCCCGAGCATCCCGTCGGTCGCCGCGGACCAGGGTGGCATGCTGGACCCCATGCCTCCCTGGAAATCCCCCATTGCTTGGCGAGAAACCCAAGCCGGCGTGGACTGGTCACACCCCCTCATGGCCATTTCCCCAACGGGCTCCTTCGAAGATCGTCTGACGACGCCATTGATCCTCTTGCAATCGATCGCTGAACTGGCGACGTCGGAATCGTTTCCCGGCGGTGCGGGGATCGTTGATGTCGCCGCATCTTCCTCCCCGCCCTTCAGCCCGCTCACGTACCTCCATCGGGATCTGGTTGCGAACCTGCCCGGCATCTTCCTGCCCTCACCGTGGTTGCAAGGCACGCCGATGGCAGGCGAACCGTCCGGCCCGCCATGGACCGGCCCGCTGCCCACCTTCGAGAACCTCTGGCGGCGCCCATCCCTGGCGTCCCTCGGCCGCATTGCCGGCGCCGCATCGCGACCCGCCCTGCGCGTGCCCTCGAACCTGCCGTCCAGCGTACTGACCCTGAACCGGTTGAGTTTGACGGGCAGCGCGGCGAACCCGGCTGTCGGCTCACCTACCGAGAGTGCCATCACCGACCAAGCCCCGGCCACCTTTTCGCGTCTGCGCACGACGGCACCGCCGCTGGGCTCCCCGCTGAGACTGCCAACGCGTCAGCAGCAGGACTATTCAGGCGTCGCCTCCCGCAGCATGGTCCGCGAGGCGCCACCGGGAGCCGCGTGGATCAACCTCCGTCCAGCACTTCCTCGCTCCGGAGGTCCGCTGTCGACCACGGGCTCATTGACCCCAGGCTCGGACACCACCATCAACCCGACCACCGGACTGGCGGGCGTCGGCCCCTCCCATCCGCCCCGGGGCCTGACGCATCCCGGCAAGTGGCCTCCCCAGCCCGCCCAGGCCGCTCCCGCACGCACCACGCCGGGCGGGGCCATCACACCCGGCTTGCGCTACAGCCCCACGATCAGCAGCAGCAGCATCTATCCGCCGCTGTACTCGTTCTGATCCGCTCACGCCGAGCGGATCACGCTGAATCGCCCATGCCGGTCCGCTCGGGACCGCGCCACACTCGCAAGGGCCCTGTACACCCAGTCCTTCGGGAGGAGAGAACGGCCTCGCCAAGCGGTCCTGGCGGGCATCGAGAGTTTCCTTAAGCGCGGAGTCGTTGAGCGGCGGGCGGGTCGAGAAAGACCGTGACGTCGGCATGCGTCTGGAGGATGGAAGCAGGCGTAGCCGGGCTCACCGGGCCCTCCAACGAAGCGGCGACTGCCCAGGCCTTCCGTTCGTCGGGAACGCTGCACAGGATTCGATGAGCGCGGAGAATCTGGCGGACCGACATGCTGATGGCCTTGCGCGGCACGTCCTCCAGGGAGGCGAACCAGCCCTCGCCCCACTGCTGCCGCCGACAGGCTTCGTCCAGTTCCACGATCAGATAGGCCTGCTCAGTCTCGAAGTCGGCGGGCGGGTCGTTGAAGGCCAGATGGGCGTTTTCGCCGATACCGACGAGGGCCACGTCGACCGGACTCTCGGCGATCAGGCGTCCAAGTCGCTCACACTCCGCCTCGGGCGGACAGACTTCACCGTCGATGTAGTGGAACTGGCGCAGTGGAACGCGGTCCACGAATCGTTCCTTGAGGTAGGCGCGAAACGAGGCCGGATGCGTGATGGGCAGGCCCAGGTACTCGTCCAGGTGAAAACCCGTCACGCGACTCCAGTCGATCCCCGGTTCCGCCGTCAGGTGCGAGAGCACGGTGAACTGCGAGGCGCCCGTGGCGACGAGGATCGTCGCGTCGCCGCGTGTCTTCAGGGTGTCACGAAGCACCTGCGCGGCCTCCGCGGCCGCCCACTGCCCCATCTGGTCTCGATCGGCCGCGACGCGAATCTTCATCGAGCTGTGCTCCCTGTCGGATGAGGCCTCGACGATGCCGCATCGGGGCGTCGCGAGGGCCGCTGGTCCCTGCCTGCACGTCACCACCCCGCTTCCACGCGAGGTGCCACATCTTACCGAGCGGCTCGGTCCCGTGAAAGCGACGCACGCAGCACGACAGACGCCGCGGATCGGCGAGCAAACGCGGTCATGGTTGCAATTCAGTTCGCGACGGCGTATCGACCGCCGTGTGGGTCCACCCTGCGCTGGGCCTGGGCCGCGTGTTGAACCAGTACTCGTCTGTTCCCCGCTGCACCGCCCCATCGCCTCCCCAAGTTCGCCGCTCCGCGCGGCCCGTCACTCGGTCAGGAGGCAGGTGCTCCACGACCATCGCGGGCCCGCTGGCGCGCGGCACGCAATTCAGCACCGACTGGCAGACGCCCCACTGGAACCGCGGTTGCGGGTAGAGCGGCGCGTCGAGTGACTCCAGCGACCAGCGGTCCAGGGCCAACCGCCGCCACACGCCCTCGACCAGCCTCGGATCGAGAAACTCCTTCAACGACGCCGGCAGCCGATCCGCGGCCTCCGCCGAAAGCAACAGTTCCAACCGACCGGCACGGGCCGAGTAAAGTCCCCAGGAGGGCCAGTGATCCCACAGATTCCAGGGCTCCAGGACAGGCATGGACAACGCCACGGCCAACGGAATCCACCGCCCGAACGATCGCATCGCGGGGCGACTCTCACTGGCCGCGACTGCGACTCGAGACGCCCGGGTGGCCTTCGCGAGGTACCAGGCCTGCGTCGCGAAGGACAGGTTCCAGACCAGCACGCCCCAGCGTTGCTGAAGCCCCCAGGGCCCGAGCACCAGCAGCAGGCCTGTGTGCATCACGATTGCCAGCACGCGCGCGGCGGCGCGCGTCCCCGGATACGCCAATCCCAACGCCAACAGCGCCTCGCCCAACGGCAGCACACAGGCCGCTCGAGCGAAAGTGCCCGGCGGCAGGGAGTGGTCCGGGCCTTGGTCGAGCAGGAGCGTGATGCGGACGCGCGCCGGAAGCAGGTCCTTCTCTTCGCCGTCCGTGTCCCACGCGCGCTTCCACGCGTCGCTCGCGACCTCCTTGGCGTCATCCCAATACTCAATCTG
>CAZUJM010000063.1:23200-26285 GCA_964620405.1 uncultured Pirellulaceae bacterium
CCTCGGCATGAAACCAGCCCGCCGCCGTGCGCATCATCAGGTCGCCTGTCGTGGCGAGGAATCGCTGGTCGATCTTGTTCCACGCCGAAAACGCATACACCGAGCACAGCAGCACGAGCAGCAGCCGCTCCGCTCGCTCACGCGGATAGACCAGCAGGATCCAGCCACTGAGCAGGAAGTGATAGGCCCAGGGCTGCAAACGGTGCTGGTTGGTGAACACCAGCCAGCCCAGGGCCACCAGGGCCAGCAACCAAAAGCAACGCATGCCGGGAGAGCCAACGGCCGATGCACGCGTGTCGCGGAACGAAACGAACGCCAGGCCGGCCAGGGCGACGACCAGCACCGCCGCGGCGATCTGGTCGAGTCGCGTCAGCCAGGGCCCGAAGGCGTCCGGTAGCGGCAGCCAGGGCACCATGGGGAAATCGGACGCCGCGAACCAGAGACGCCAGGTGCAGGCCACGAGCAGCAGGGTGAAGAGGCTCAGGATTCGAGTCAACGTCGTGCCGATCTCCGGGGGCCCGGTTTCCGCTGTCTTCTGGAAGGTCCACCCTCGGACAGTCTCAAAGAGCCCGCAGGGCCTGCACGACTCGATCCACTTCCTCGGCCGTGTTGTAGTGCACCATGCCAATCCGCACCATGCCATGGGGTTCCACGCCCAGGCTCTCCGTCAGCGGCAGGGCGTAGTAGTTGCCATGCCAGACGCAGATGCCTTGGTCGCCCAGCGCCCGCGCGACCTCCACCGACCGCAGGGTCTCGTGCGTCCAAGCCACGGTTGGCAGGCGTTCGGCGTCGCGTGCTGGACTGGTGATGCCCCAGACTTTGCTGCCGCGGATCGCCTGCAGGCCCTCGACGAGCTGCCGGGCGAGACGCCTTTCGTAGGGCACGATCGCGGCGAAGGCCTGCCGCAGCGCTTCACGACGGGCGAGCCCCGGCTGTCGAGCCACTCGACGCCCCAGGTCGGCGAGGTAGTCAATGGCCGCCATCGTCCCGGCCATCGCCTCATGGCTGGGCGTGCCCGTCATCCACTTCCCCGGCAGTCCCTTCGGCGAGGTCCGCAGCTTGTAAGCCTCCAGCGGTTCCAGCAGTTCCCGTCGCCCCCACAGCAACCCCAGGTGCGGGCCGAAGAACTTGTAGGCACTGCAGACGAGAAAATCGCAGCCCCATGCGGAGACGTCGATCAAGTCGTGCGGCGCGAAGTGCACCGCGTCAAGGAAGGACAGGGCGCCGGCCTCGCGAGCCCATCGGCAGATCGTCTCCACCGGATTCCGCGTCCCAATCGCGTTGGACGCGCAGCCGACGGCCAC
This sequence comes from uncultured Pirellulaceae bacterium, assembly GCA_964620405.1. Taxonomy (GTDB): domain Bacteria; phylum Planctomycetota; class Planctomycetia; order Pirellulales; family Pirellulaceae; genus CAZUJM01. The sequence continues at coordinate 24,505 of CAZUJM010000063.1, forward strand.
GAGCCGCGTGCGCTCCGAGAGTTTGGAACGCAAATCCTCCAGGTCGAGCGTTCCGTCTTCGGCATTCACTCCAGCGAACCGCACCACCACTCCCGCGTCACGGGCGGCCATCACCCAAGGCGTAAAGTTCGCGTCGTGCTCCATCCGCGACAGAAGGATCTCCTCCCCCGGTTTCCACGTGCGCGCCAACGCGCGGGAGAACGCGAAGGTCAGGGTCGTCATGTTCGGACCAAACGCCACGGTTCCCGCGTCGGAGCACCCCAGGAGATCGGCGGCGGCCGCATGGGCCGCATCCATCCGCTCGTCCGACTCCCGGGCCGTCGGGAACTGGCCTCCGCGATTGGCGTTGCATTCGACCAGGTAGCCCACCATCGCCTCGCCAACGCGGACGGGAACCTGCGTGCCGGCCGGACCATCCAGGAACGCCAGCGGCGCCCCTTGCCACGACTTCCGCAGCGCCGGGAACTGGTCGCGACACCATTGCAGGTCGGCCGCTTGGAAAACAGGCTCAGCAGGAGACGATTCGGTCATGGATGCCTTTCCGGTTCCAGAAGTCCTCGACGGTACTCACTCGCAGCCTCGCCGGCGCGTGCGGCGTTCAAGACCGATCGGCGTCCGGGATTTTTGTTCTGCAGCGAACCTGCGGTCACTCCGCAGCGGCCGCACATCTGACCCGCAGTCGCGGTGGCCCGCGGGGCCGCAGTCGCGGTGGCCCGCGGGGCCGCAGTCGCGGACGCCTGCGGGGCCGCCATTGTTGCACCCCGAGAGGCCTTTTTCTAGGATGCCAACCAGCACGCACCCGACGCGAAAAAAGCTCGGGACTACCCAACTGCCCCCAGAAGCCCCCTGCCGCGCGTACAACTGCCCTCTTCCCTGCAAACCGGTTCGCGTACACTGCTGGGCCGGAAGTGAACCTCGGAACATCGACGCGACGAGCCTCCGCGTGCAAGCTCTCCCCGGAGCTCAGCCAGCCCGCTCGGCCGATCCAAGGCGGCGCTGAGTCGCTCGACACGGCGGCGGAGTCGCGCGAGCCTCGACGAGACGGAACGGCACACCGGAAGGGCCCCCAGGAAGCAGATCATGAAAGCGTTAGTAAAACGTCACGCGGAACCAGGACTCTGGCTGGAGGAGGTGCCCGAACCGCGCATCGGCCTGAACGACGTGCTCATCCGAGTCGACCGCACGGGCATCTGCGGCACCGACCTGCACATCTACAAGTGGGACGCCTGGGCCCAGAAAACGATTCCCGTACCGATGGTCGTGGGCCATGAGTTCGTGGGGGAGATCGTGGAGGTCGGCGGCAACGTGGTCGACTTCCACGCGGGCGATCTCGTCAGCGGCGAGGGGCACGTCGTCTGCGGCCGCTGCCGCAACTGTCTCGCCGGCCGACGGCACCTGTGCAAGGACACGAAAGGCATTCGCGGAGTACCTGTCGCTGCCGATGACCAATGTCTGGCACCACGCTCCCGGCATCGACCTCGACGTGGCCTCCATCTTCGACCCCTTCGGCAACGCCGTCCATACCGCACTGTCCTTCAACGTGCTGGGCGAGGACGTCCTGATCACGGGAGCGGGTCCGATCGGCCTGATGGCCACGGCGGTCGTCAAGCATGCCGGAGCCCGCTATGTGGTCGTCACCGACGTGAACCCCTACCGCCTCGAACTCGCTCGACGCATGGGCGCGACGCGAGCCGTGGACGTGCGGAGCGAACGACTGGAGGACGTGCAGAAAGAGCTGGGCATGGCGGAGGGATTCGACGTGGGGCTGGAAATGTCGGGCA